>JAQBQB010000016.1 GCA_028287235.1 Gemmatimonadota bacterium
TTCGAGCTGCGGGCCGGCGAGGTCCTGGCACTGGTCGGCGAGTCGGGCTGCGGCAAGACGTCGACCCTGATGGAGATCCTCGGGCTGACCAAGCCGACCGAGGGCACCGTCGAGGTGCTCGGGCAGGACGTGACCCGGCTGGACCGGGCCGGCCGCAAGGCGATCCGGCGCGACCTGCAGGTGGTCTTCCAGGACCCGATCGCCTCGCTGGATCCCCGGCTGCCGGTCGGCGACGTGATCGCCGAGCCGCTGATGGTGCACGGCATGGCGGTGGCGCGGCGCAACGAGCGGGTGCGGGAGCTGCTGCGGCTGGTCGGGCTGCGCCCGGAGCACGCCGAGCGCTACCCGGCGGAGTTCTCCGGCGGCCAGCGCCAGCGCATCGGCATCGCACGCGCGCTCGCGGTAGAGCCCACGTTCATCGTGTGCGACGAGCCGGTCTCCGCGCTCGACGTGTCGGTGCAGGCACAGGTGATCAACCTCATGCAGGACCTGCAGCGCGACCGCGGGCTCGCATATCTGTTCATCGCGCACGACCTGTCCGTCGTCGAGCACATCGCCGACCGCGTGGCCGTGATGTACCTCGGCAAGATCGTCGAGCTCGCGACGGCGGAGGATCTGTATCGCGAGCCGCTGATGCCGTACACGCAGGCGCTGCTGTCGGCCGTGCCCGTCGCCGATCCCACCGTGAAGAAGCACCGCGTGATGCTCGAGGGAGACGTCCCGTCTCCAGCGAATCCGCCGTCGGGCTGTGTCTTTCACCCGCGGTGCCAGCATCCCGCCAAAGACGAGGCGTGCGCGCAGATCGTGCCGCCGCTCGAGGAGAAGGCCGCGGCGCACTGGGTGGCGTGCATCAAACAGCCCCCGACAGGTGTAGAGTGGAGCGTGCAGCAGGCGGCCGGCGGCACCAAGCCGCCGAGTCGTTATTTGCCCGTCATCACCGCGACGGCATAGGCGGCCGCGAGCGCCGCCTCACCCTCAACACATCGACATGTCCGTAGATCCCGACGTCCTCGCCGTGGCGGCCGACCGCCCGCCCGTATTCGACGACCGCGCGCTGCTGGGCCACCCGCGCGGGTTGGGGCTGCTCTTCATCACCGAGATGTGGGAGCGCTTCTCGTACTACGGCATGCGCGCCATCCTGGTGCTGTACTTGGTCAACGCGCTCAAGTGGAGCACGGCGGACGCGGCCAATCTGTACGGCACGTACACGATGCTCGTGTACCTCACGCCGGTCATCGGCGGGTATCTCGCCGACCGGTTCATCGGCACGCGCCGCTCGCTGGTGATCGGCAGCATCGTGATCGCGCTCGGACACTTCGCGCTCGCGTTCCCGGGCATGACGATGTTCTACATCGGACTCGCGCTCATCATCATCGGCACGGGATTCTTCAAGTCGAACGTCTCGACGATGGTGGGCCAGGTCTATCGCGACGGCGACCCGCGCCGCGATTCGGGATTCACGATCTTCTACATGGGCATCAACCTCGGCGCGTTCCTCGGCCCGCTCGTGTGCGGCGGGCTCGCGCAGGATCCGCGCTTCGGATGGCACTACGGGTTCGCGGCCGCCGGCGTGGGCATGATCGTCGGCCTGATCATCTACCTCTGGGGACGCGACAAGTATCTGCCGGGCATCGGCATGTCGCTCAAGCCGGCGGAATCCGCGGCGAGGGCAGAAGCAGCCGCGGCGGCCGGCCAGGAAGGCGAGAACGTCCTGCTCAACGGCGGCATCGGCGCGGTGATCGGCGCCGCGGTGGGCTGGTTCCTCGGCAGCGGCAGCTTGCTTGGTCTGATGATGGGCCTCGTGATCGGTGCCGCGCTCAGCATCACCGTTCTCGGAACACGCGGCGAGGAGCGGAAACGCGTCATCGCGCTCTTCATCGTCGTCTTCTTCGTGATCTTCTTCTGGGCCGCGTACGAGCAGGCCGGAAGCTCCATGAACCTGTTTGCCGACAAGAACACCGATTTGCATCTGGGATCGTTCATGATCCCGTCGAGCTGGTTCCAGTCGGTGAACCCGTTCGTCATCCTCGTCTTCGCGCCGGTGTTCGCGGGAATGTGGACGTCGCTGGGCAAGAGTAACAAGGAACCGTCGACGGCGCTCAAGATGGTGCTCGGCCTGGCGCTGCTCGCCACCGGATTCCTTTTCATGGTGATCGGCGGCTCGCGGGCCGACACGGGCGTGCTGGTCAGCCCCTTTTGGTTGGTTGCCGCCTACACGTTCCACACGTGGGGCGAGCTCTGTCTCTCACCGGTGGGGTTGTCGTACGTCACGAAAGTGGCGCCGGTGCGCTTTGCGTCGCTGCTGATGGGTGTGTGGTTCCTCGCCAACGCCGCGGCCAACAAGATCGCCGGCTCACTCGCCGCGTTCACGCCGACGCCGGGCGAAACGCCCAAAGCTCCCGCGAGCGGACTGGCTGGTTTCATTCAGTCGGTCGCCGCCACGAATCATGGTTTCTACATGATCTTCGTCGTGGCAGGCTTTGGCGCGGCGGCGGTGATGCTGTTGTTCGTTCCGTTGTTGAAAAAGCTGACGGCGAGTGTGAAGGCTTAACCGGCTCTCTGCGCTCGCGTCCGAGCGAGCCTACCGCGGCCACCGGAACACGCTCGACGGAACCGTCCGCTCGCGAGTCACCTGAATGTCCGCCGGCTCGGGCAGGAAGAACGTCGTCTTGTTCGTGCTGCTCATCCGCAGCTCGATTCGATGGCCGCCGATCTCGGGATTCGTCGCGACGGCGAGATCGATGCGCCACAGCCGCGCTGACCCGGGCGGAATGGTGCCGAGCAGGCTGATGCCGACCGATTTGCGCACGGGCGTCGTGACACCGTATGGAATGTCGCCGGCCCAGAGCCGCCCCGCGTCGGCGAACAAGCCGACGCCCATGTCCAGCAGATTGAACGGACGCCCCGTGAATACGCGATTCTCCAACCGGCCCACGAGCCGCTGGCCGCCAGGCGTGTTCGACGACGCATAGCCACGGACGCCGCCGTCCCGGTCGCCGAGCGTGAGATTGAACGGCAACCGCTGCCGCCAGCCGCCGCTGAACTCGAGCGACGCCGTCGTTGTATTGTTGTTCGTGATCTTGAAATATTCCACGGCGCGGGCACTCGTCAGCAGACCGTCCCACTGCGCGTCGTCGTTGCTGCGGCGCCCTTCGGCCTCGAGCTGAAAGCGCAGCGCATTGTTGTGGCCCACCGCGCCAATGTACATGTCGCCGGCCATGAAGATGTCGTCGTCGCGAGAGCCCAACACCGCGAGGCTTCGGCCGAACATCGTGCCAAGCTGAAACCCCATCGGCATGTCCTGCGTGGCGGTGAGTGCATCGAAACCGCGGACGCGGACGAAGCCGATGTCGCGCACGCCCCACAGCGCGTTCACGCGCGCGATTCGGTGCGCCTCGTACCGATTCAACAACAGCGTGCTGGTATCCGGCGCGAAGCCCTTCGTCGTGACCAGCACCTGCTCCGTGCCGGGGCGCTCGTCGTCGCCCGAGATCGACGCGCCGAAGAGACTCAGGCGGCCCGGTGGCCCGAGACGCACGATGCCGCCCACGTCGAAGTAGTTGCGTGTGACACGCAGCGCGTGGCTCGAGTTGATGTCGTTCAGGAACTGGACGTAGTCGTCGCTACCGCCCGAGCGTGCGCGCCAGGCGATGCGCTGAATGTCCGTATAGAACGGATGCGCGGCATCGGTCTGCCAGTCCGAGCCGAGCGGACTCTGATGCGCTTCAGCCGTCAATGTGTACGGCCGCCCCAACAGCTGGTTGTCGACGAAGCGCCCGCCGAACCCGTCGCGGAATGCGCCGCCGGCGCGCCAGTCGGCCGCGGCGTAGATGCCTTCACCGGCGACGTTGGAGTTGCCGAGGCGCACGAAGCGGATCGGGGGATACCCCCTGCCCGTCGCGCCGCCCAGCACCAGTGCGATTTCATCCGTCGTCCGCACGTCGAGCTCCACGCCGCCCTCGGTGTCCGGGACCACGCGCACCGACGCCTCGGCGATGAACGGCTGCGCGCGCAGGATGCGCTCCGATTCGGCGCGCCGCAGCTCGTCGCACCGGTCGCCTTCGCGCAGGAGCACGAAGCGGCGAATGACGTCGACGTTCGTCGTCACGTGAATCGTGCTGACGACGTGAGCGAGCACCGGAACTTTGCGGAACGCCGCCACCGTCGGCGCGGACGAGCGAATGACGATGGCGTCGATCCGCTGTCCGACGCACGGAACCGACGCCGTGTCCTGGCTGCTCGCGGTACGGCCGGCGGCGAGCAGCAGCGCCACGCCGACGGAGAGCCGTTTCGTACGAATGACTACTTCCCCATTCGTCGCTTCAGCTCGTCGAGGCGACGCGCCGCGTCGGCTTCGCGGTCGGCGCTCGCTCGCGTTCGCGCCATCGAATCGATCTCGGCGCGCAGCGCGGCCGGATCGGGCTCCAGTCCGAGCTCGGCGTCGGAGGCCGGCGACACGGGCCGCGTGTCGGTCCCCGCCAGCACCGCCTTAAGCTCGGATGACATCAGCTCCACTTCGCGCTCCGCCAGGGCCAGCTCGCCTTCCTGAGCGGTCACCTTCTGCCGCACGACGTCGACCCGCTGGACGTGCATCTCCTCGTACTTCGTGGCGATGTCCACCGTCTCGCGATCGCCGATGCCTTCGGCGAGCGTCCTGCGGCGGCGCACCGTCTCGAGCTCCTTCTCTTCGACGACCAGTCGCTGCCGCGTCTTCTCCAGCCCGTCGCGCAGGTCGCTCAACCCCACTTTCGCCTGGACCAACGTGTCGCGCATGCGCGACGCCACCACGCGCCGCTCCTCGGGGCGGGTGGCGCGGGCGAGCAGCTCATCGAATGATCGGCGGAAGCCGTCGAAGACCATGGGACGTTGGCCGGAGTATGCGGTGGCGTGTACGATATAGATTGTGAGCGCAGCCACGCAACCACGCCCCCGCCTATGACGTTCGCTCCCTTTGTTATCGTCACATCGACGACGGAGATCATCCGCGGCGTCTCGCGCGTGCGCGTGAACGAAGCGTACACGAATGCGCTCGCGGCCGCGGGACTGATACCCGTGATCCTGCCGCCCGTTCACGCGGCGCTGGCCGTGGCGTCGATCGCCGACATCGCCGGCCTGGTACTCACCGGCGGAGAGGACGTGGATCCGGCGCTCTTCGGGCAGTCGCCGCACCCCACGACCGGCGCACCCCACGCGGCGCGCGACGGGTACGAGCTCGCGCTCGCCCGGGCGGCCGCCGAGCAACGCATTCCCACGCTCGCGATCTGCCGCGGCGCGCAGGTGGTGAACGTGGCGCTGGGCGGAACCTTGTTCCAGGACATCCCCTCGCAGCAGCCCAGCAACATCGACCACGCCCCCGACGACAAGCGCGCCGAGCGCGTGCACGCGATCGCGATCGAGCGCGACTCGGTGCTCGCCGAGATCGTGGGCGCCACGTCGATCCGAACGAATTCGTCGCACCATCAGTCCGTCGATCGCGTGGGACGCGACCTGCGCGTCACGGCGCGCAGCGAGGACGGAATCGTCGAGGCGCTCGAATCGACGGATGCCAACTGGTGGATGCTCGCCGTGCAGTGGCATCCCGAAGAGCTCACGGCGACCCCGGAGAACTGGGACCGCCGCCTCTTCGCCGCCTACGCCGACGCCGTGCGCGCCGCCGGCCGGGACTGAAGCCGGCGGCGCGCTACGTCATCAGCCGCCAGCGTGCTTCGTCCCGCACCTGCCGCATCAGCCGCTCCGGCGTGTTGAGCGATGGAAAAAAGAGCGCGTCGCTCACGGCGTTCAGCGCGGTCCGCAAGATCCCGAACCGTTCCGCGGCGGTCGCGTAGAGCGTGGCCAGCCCGTGCTCGTCGGCGAGACGATGGTCGGCGGCAAGCTGAAAGCCTCGGCGGCCCATCTCCTCATAGTACTCGAGGTCGGGACCACCGCGGCGCCACCGACGCTGCTCGATGTGGTCCGGGAACAGGCCGCTCAGCCAAAGGGCGTAATTCCCCAGATGCGTGCGGACGAGAAAGCTCCGTCGAGCATCGGGATCGTCGACGTCGCCGCCGAGCTGCGCCAGCGCGGTGTAGACCTCGTCGTCGGAATCGGCGATACGATGGGAGCGGTCGCGGAAGCCGAAGTGAATGACGATGGCGCTGACGTAGTCCGCCAGCCCGCGATCCCCTTCGCCGGCCTGCCGAAGGGCGTGGCGGACCATGACATAGGCGAACAGTGAAAACGAGGCGTTCGCGCCACGGGGATGTCGAAGCAGGGCGGACGGCAGGCGCGGATCGTCGAGCACCGCGTCGATCCCTTCGTTGGACAGCCGCGCCTCCAGCTGCGCGAGCTCCTCTCCGGAGTCCCGGGCCAGAATACGTGCCGCGAGCTGCGCGTCGTCGCGCGTCAATCGATGACGTGTGTCGGCGAGAATCATCCTCTCCTCCAGTCACGTGCTGATACACCTGATGCGTCCGTCTTGTTCGAGTATCGGCAGGGTGCACGCCAAACGGAAGCAACGGGTGGCTCGAAGGTGGTATCGTCCCTAGCTTTCAAGCCAGGCGACCCCGGCCGCGGCGACCTCCGAGGATTTGTGCTGTACATCTGCATTCCGTCATACAACGAAGCCGATACCGTCGGCGTTTTGCTCTGGCGCATCCGAAAGGTGTTCCAGGAATACTCGCGCGAATACGAGATTCTCGTCTACAATGACGGGAGCACCGACGCCACGGCCGACACGCTGCAGCCGTACGGCGACGTGCTGCCGCTCACGGTGCTCGGCGGCAAGGAACACCTCGGCTACGACCGCGCGCTGGATGCGCTCTGTCGCGCGGTGTCGGCGCGCACGCGCTATCCGCGTCGCGACGCCATGATCACCCTGCAAGCCGACTTCACCGATCAGCCCGAGCACCTGCCTGAGCTGATCAAGCGCTTCGAAGGCGGAGCTGATCTCGTCGTGGCCGAGCGGAGCGTCTCGCCCGCCACGCCGGCACCCGTGCGCCGCCTGCGATGGATCGCGTCGCTCGCGATGCGCGCGTCGAAATCGATTCCCGGCGTCAGCGATCCGTTCGGGGCCATGCGCCTCTATCGCATCTCGCTCATTCGCGATCTGCTCAAAGAATCGGGCGACGCACCAATCGTTCATCCCGGTCACGGGTGGGCGGCGAATCTCGAGCTCCTCAGGCGCGCGGCGCCGCTGGCCCGGCGCATCGAGACCGTCGCGGTCGACCAGCGGTACGACGTGCGGGCGCGCGAAACCAGAATTCGTCCCTGGGCCGACGGCCTCGCGCTCTTCCGCCCCGGGAGGACGCCGCGCACGCCGAGCCCGACGCAATGATTAGCGGATTTCGCCGGCTCGTCGCGCTCGCGTTCCTGGCCGCGTTGCCGGCGAGCGCCCAAGAGGCGACCCGGCCACTGCCCGACGCTGCGGCGTTCGCGAAGGTTCCGTTCGGCGTCGGCGAGCGGATGGAGTATGACGTCCGCTTCGGAAAGCTTCACGTGGGCAACGGCGAATTGGAAGTCATGCCGATGGACACGGTTCGCGCGCGGGACGCGTGGCACACCGTGTTTCGGGTACACGGCGGCATTCCGTTCTACCACGTCAACGACCGGTATGAGTCGTGGTTCGACGCTCGCACGCTCGCCTCGCTCCGCTATTGGCAGGACATCGACGAGGGGAATTACGAGCCGAAGCGGCACTACGAGATTTTCCCCGAGCGACGCGAATACATCGAGAACGCCAAAGAGCCCAATCAAAGCGTCGAGCATCCCCTCGATGAAGCGTCGCTACTCTACTACCTGCGCACGGTGCCGTTGCGAGTCGGATTGGACACGACCTTCAACGATTACTTTCAGGCCGCCAGGAATCCGATTCGCTTCAAGGTTGTCCGCCGCGACACGATCACCGTTCCCGCCGGCAAGTTCGCCGCGATCGTCGTGCAGCCCATCTTCGAATCGAAGTTGTTCTCCGAGGGCGGACACGCCGAGGTCTGGCTTTCCGACGACGAGAATCGCATCATGCTGCAGATGAAGTCCAAGGTGAGCTTCGGATCCCTCAACCTGTATCTCCAATCGTACCGCCCCTCTCCGACGACGCACACGCCGCTCAGCCGTCTGAGCCCGCCGTCGCAGCAGTGAAGCCGCGCGAAGCGGATCTCTCGCAGATTCGCACCGTGCCCGTCGGGTTGCGCCCGAACAAGGTGGGCGCCGCGGAGTTCGCGCATCCGCCCGGCGACAACCGTTCGTTCGCCGCGTTCATCGACGCCCTGCCCGATGTCCTCGTCGCGCGCGACTTCCGTGCGGTCGTCGACGCGGTCGTCAGCGCCGCGCGCCGCAAGCGCGGCGTGGTCCTGATGCTCGGCGGCCATGTCGTGAAGACCGGCCTCGCTCCGCTCCTCG
Source organism: Gemmatimonadota bacterium (assembly GCA_028287235.1). GTDB lineage: Bacteria > Gemmatimonadota > Gemmatimonadetes > Gemmatimonadales > Gemmatimonadaceae > JAQBQB01. The sequence goes on from JAQBQB010000016.1 coordinate 8,374, forward strand.
CGGATCTCATGCGCCGCGGCGTCGTCACGCACCTCGCGATGAACGGCTCGGCGGCGATCCACGACTACGAGATCGCGCGCTTCGGCGCGACGTCGGAGGACGTGGCCGCCGGTCTCCGCGACGGCACGTTCGGCATGGCCGAGGAGACGGGACGCGAGATGAACACCGCGTTCGTGAACGGGATGCAGGCCGAGCAAGGGATGGGCGAAGCGCTCGGCCGCGCGCTCGATGCGCGGAACGATCTCGCGAACCCCGAGCTGTCGGTGCTCCTCGCCGCGTTCCGCCTCGGCGTGACGGCGACCGTGCACGCGGCGCTCGGCGCGGAGATCATTCACCAGCATCCGGCGGCCAACGGCGCCGCGATCGGCGACACGAGCCATCGCGATTTTCGCCGGCTCGCCGGCGCGCTGCCCGACATCGACGACGGCGGCGTGGTGCTCAACCTCGGCAGCGCGGTGATCATGCCCGAGGTATTTCTCAAGGCGCTGACCATCGCACGCAATCTGAACGGCGGCCGCCCGCAGAACTTCGTGACCGTCGATCTCGACATGCAGCGCCATTACCGGCCGCGCATGAATGTGGTGCAGCGTCCGACGCTGCAGAGCGGCAAGGGCTACGAGATCACGGGACACCACGAGATCATGGTGCCGCTGCTGGCGTGGGCGGTCGTCGATCGGCTGTCGCGCGATTGAGCAAACGCAAAACGGCGGACGCACGCGTCCGCCGTTGCTTGATTCGTTAGCGAGCAGAGACCGCCGCTACATCGTGGGCCCAGACCACCGCTCGCGAAGACGCTGCGCCGTGCTCGGACTGACGATACGAATGATGAAGTAGATCACGAGGCCTATGAGCGCGACCTTGATGGCGGCGAACAACAGCCACACGAACAGGCCGACCGCAAAGCCGAAGATTCCGAAGATGAACTTGAGCGCAATGAGACCGAGCACTGCGAACAGCCCGATCGAGAAGATTGTGCGGAGCATACGGGTGTTCTCCCGAAAGTCGAAGGTCTTTTCCGTCCATCCGTACGGCGAGCCCGAGCCCATGGTTTCAGCGCGGCGTCACCAGGTGCGTCGCTGACATGTCTGTGAACGCGGCGGCGAGCCGAACCGCTGATTTTGCGACCGCCGACGTGGTAATAATCGGCGACGGTGTGATCGGCCTGTCAACGGCCATCGAGCTCTGTCGTGCTGGGGCGAGCTGTATCCTGGTCGGTGCCCGGCGCGACGGCAGCGCGTCCGAGGCCGCGGCCGGACTGCTCGCCCCGTCGATTGGCACCCTCCCCGAAGCAGTCCAGCCGTTCTTCGCCGACAGCCTCGATCGATACCCCGCGTTCGTCGATTCCCTTCGCGGCTTCGAGCCCGCGCTACGCATGGTCGTGGGTCTCATCGACGTCTCGGCTGACGACTCGGGCGCTCCTCGGCATGCAGGAGCACGATTGACGGCCGCCGACCTCGCGGCACTCGAGCCAGGCCTATCGGCAGCCGGTGGGGGGCGCTTCTACGCCGACGACGGCGCGGTCGACAACGTGCTGCTCGTACGGGCGCTTCACCGGGCCGTAGAGGCCGCACCGGAGGCTCATGTGCTTTCCGGCGACCCCGTGACGTCGATCGAGCTTTCCGGGCGCCCGGGGCGCGTTCTGCTCGCCAGCGGACGCATTCTCTCGAGCGGCGCCATCGTGCTCGCGGCGGGGGCGTGGTCGGCCCAAATTGGCGGGCTGCCCCGCCCACTTCCGGTTACGCCGCTGAAAGGCCAGATGCTCGCGGTGGCTTCCACCGCGCTCACCTATTCGGTGATGAGCGAGGACGTCTACATCGTCCCCAGAGCGTCAGAGCTGGCGATCGGCGCCACCGTCGAGCGGGCGGGCTTCGACGTCGGCACGAGCGCCGAGGCGATCGAGCAGTTGCGGCGCGCGGCGATCGATGTCTGCCCCGCGATCGAGGGCGCGCAGGTGATCCGGACGTGGGCCGGCATTCGTCCGGCCACACCCGACATGCTGCCGATCATCGGCGCCGATCCCAGCGACCCGCGCTTGATCTACGCCTGCGGGCACTCGAAGAACGGGATCTTGCTCGCGCCGGCCACCGCCGTCGCGGTAGCGGCGCTGGCCACGGGCGCGCGGCCCAGCGCGGACCTGGCTTCCTTCTCGATTCGCCGGTTCGACAATTAATAGCCTGTTGCTACTAACCATGTGAAGTTGCTTTGCCGGTTATGGCCGCCTACCCTCGAGTTTTGAGCAGGGGTAGATTACGCCTGCTCAACGGCTTCCGTCTCTGTCCGACCGCTCTGCCAGGGTGTTCAGAAGCGCTTCGCCCGTCATCACTTCGCCTCCAGACAGATGGGCGATACTCTATATCAGATTACCGGGCGCCACCGCGCCGAGCCCCTCCCCGAGCGCAAGCCGAGCTGGCTGAAGGTCCGCGCCCCCGGCGGGCCAAACTATTTGCGGCTCAAGCAGATGATGCGCGAGCTCGACCTGCACACGGTCTGCGAGGAAGCCCACTGCCCCAACGTGGGTGAGTGCTGGGAGCACGGAACCGCGACCTTCATGATCCTCGGCGACGTCTGCACGCGAAACTGCGCGTACTGCGCCGTGGCGCACGGGCGGCCGCCCAAGTACGACATCGAGGAGCCCTCGCGCGTCGCCGAGGCGATCGGCGAGATGAACCTCCGCCACGCGGTCATCACCTCCGTTGACCGCGACGATCTTCCCGACTTCGGCGCGTACATATTCGCCGAGACCATTCGGCAGATCAAACAGCGCCTTCCGAACTGCTCGGTCGAAGTGCTCGTCCCCGATTTTCAGGGCAACGAAGACTCGATCCGTGCCGTGCTCGAGGCGGGGCCGGACATCTACAACCACAACACCGAGACGGTGCCGCGGCTCTACAAGCGCTGCCGCCCCGGCGGGCGTTACGAGCGCGTGATGCAGATCTTCCGCACCGCGAAACGCATTGCGCCGCACATCCCGACGAAGACGGGCATCATCCTCGGCATGAGCGAGACGCTCGAGGAAGTCGAGCTCGTGATGCGCGACCTCCGCGCCGTCGACGTCGACATCCTGACGCTCGGCCAGTATCTCCGCCCGTCCGAGTCCCACATTCCGATCGACCGCTACGTCACGCCCGACGAGTTCCGTCACTTGCGCGACGTCGGCATGGCGATGGGCTTCAAGCACGTCGAGTCCGGACCGCTCGTCCGCTCCAGCTACCACGCCTGGGAACAAGTCCAGGCGGCCGAACTTCAGGGTGCAGGGTCTCGGGTTTAGGGTTTTCAAAATCCTAAACCCTATCCCCCATACCCTATACCCTGTCTTCCAATGGCAAAGAAAAAACCAGAATCGAAAAACTCCGATAACAGCGACGCCGAGCTGAATCGCGAGCTGCTGCACTCGATGCTCCTCCAGCGGCGATTCGAGGAGCGCACCGCCGAGGCGTATGCGCTCGGTAAGATCGGCGGTTTCTGCCACCTGTACATCGGGCAGGAAGCGGTGAGCACCGGATCGATCTCGCTGCTGCGGCCCGACGACTACATCATCACGACCTACCGTGATCACGGTCAGGCGCTGGCCCGCGGCATGACGCCGCGCGCCGTGATGTCCGAGCTGTTCGGCCGCGTGGACGGATGCGCGCACGGCAAGGGCGGCTCGATGCACATGTTCGACAAGAGCCTCGGCTTCCTCGGCGGACACGGGATCGTGGGCGCGCACGTGCCCCTCGGTACCGGCGTCGGCTTCGCGATCAAGTATCGCGGCGGCGACCAGGTGTGCGTGTGCTTCATGGGCGAGTCGGTCGTGAACACCGGCGCGTTCCACGAAGCGCTCAACATGGCCGGCCTTTGGAAGCTTCCGGTCGTCTACGTCATCGAGAACAACCGCTACGGCATGGGCACGTCGCTCGAGCGGGCCTCGGCAATTCACGACATCTACGAGCGCGGCGCCGCGTACAACATGCCGCGCGCCCAGTGCGACGGGCAGGACGTCTTCGCCGTTCGCGCCGCGGTGCAGGAAGCGATCGACCGCGCCCGCACCGAGTCCACGCCCACGCTGCTCGAGGTGCGCACCTATCGCTTCATGGGCCACTCCATGTCCGACGCGGTGAGCGGCACCTACCGCAGCAAGGCCGAGCTGGACGAGTACATGAAGCGCGACCCGATCGCGCTCCTCCGCATGCACATGCACGAGCAGAACCAGCTGACCGACGAAGACCTCCAGAAGATGGACGAAGAGATCAAGGCCGTCTGCCAGGACGCCTGGGACTTCGCCGACGCGAGCCCCGAGCCTCCGCTCGAGGCGTTGTACGAAGACGTCTACGTCGATACGACGAGCGACGCGATCACCGAGCCCGTAGCCGCCAACTAAATGCCAGTCATTACGTATCGCGACGCCCTGAACCGCGCGCTCCGCGAAGAGATGCAGCGCGACGACCGCGTCTTCCTCATGGGAGAGGAAGTCGCCGTGTACCAGGGCGCATATAAAGTCTCGAAAGGCCTGTTGCAGGAATTCGGCGAGATGCGCGTCGTCGACACGCCGATCACCGAGCTCGGGTTCGCCGGCGTCGGCGTGGGCGCGGCGATGGTGGGCCTGCGTCCGATCATCGAGTTCATGACCTGGAACTTCGGCGTGCTCGCCCTCGACCAGGTGCTCAACTCCGCCGCCAAGCTTCTCTACATGTCGGGCGGCCAGTTCAACATTCCGATCGTGTTCCGCGGACCGAACGGCGCGGCGCTGCAGCTCTCGGCGCAGCACTCGCAGGCGTTCGAGTCGTGGCTCGCGCACATCCCGGGCGTCAAGGTCGTGACGCCGGGCACGCCGTACGACGCGCTGGGTCTGCTCAAGGCGGCCATCCGCGACGACAACCCGGTGTGCTTCCTCGAGGGCGAGATGTTGTACAACACGAAAGGCGAAGTGCCCGACGAGGAGTACGTCATTCCGCTCGGCAAAGCCGATCTCAAGCGAGAAGGCAGTGACTGCTCGATCATCACGAGCGGCAAGATGGCGCTCCTCGCGATGACCGTCGCCGATCAGCTCGCGAAGGAGAACATTCACATCGACGTCGTCGATCTGCGCACCGTGCGGCCGATGGACGTCGAGGCGATCAAGACGTCGGTGGAAAAGACGAATCGCGCTGTGGTGCTGGAAGAAGGCTGGGAGATCTGCGGCATCGGCACGCAGGTTGTGGACTACATCCAGCGCGAGTGCTTCGACTCGCTCGACGCGCCGGTGGTCCGCGTGCATCAGGCCGACGTGCCGATGCCCTATGCGAAGAATCTCGAACGTGCAGCGAAGCCCGACGCGGCGAAGACGATCGCGGCGGTCAAGAAAGTCATGTATCTGTAAGACAGGGTCTAGGGTTTGGGGTTTAGGGTATAGGGAAGGTACGTTGCGCCTGCGGCGCGACTTGATGGGAAGGCCCATCAGCATCCCCATATCAACGCGGCGCGCCGAAAGCGCGACGCAGACCTTCCCGAAACCCTAAACCCAATACCCTAAAACCCTGGGTCTAATGGCGACGAAGGTATTCATGGAGGCGCTCTCTCCGACCATGGAGGAAGGGCGGCTCGTCAAATGGACGAAGAACGAAGGCGACGCCGTGAAGAGCGGCGATCCGATCGCCGAAGTCGAGACGGACAAGGCGATCATGGAGCTCGTCGCGCGCGGCGACGGTGTGCTGCGCAAGCGGCTGGTCGCCGAGGGTGAGTCGAAGCCGGTGGGCACGCTGATCGGCGTGATCGCGCCGGCCGACGAGAACATCGACGCGCTCATCGCTGGCGCGGGCGCGCCGGCGGCTGGCGGCGATGCGAAACCGGCGGAGCAATCGCCGGCGAAGCCGCAGGCCGCCGCCGCGGCACCGGCAGCACCGGCGGCCGCTCAGCCCACGCCTGCGGCGCAGCCCGCGCAGGGCGCACAGCCAGCCCCCGTTGCCGAGGCAACCGATGGCCAGGTACGCTCGTCGCCGCTCGCGCGGCGGCTGGCCTCCGACCGCGGTCTCGACCTGTCGCAGGTTCGTGGCTCGGGCCCGGGTGGGCGGATCATCAAGCGCGACGTCGAATCCGCCGTCGCGACACCGAGCGCTGCCGGAGGCGCCGCACGCCCCACGTCCAACGCCCCACGCGCCGGCGACTTCGAGGACATCTCGCTCACGCAGATCAGGAAGACCATCGCCAAGCGGCTCGCCGAGTCGATCGGTCCGATCCCGACATTCTATCTCACCGCGGAATTCGACCTGTCGCGCGTCACCGAGATGCGTGCCGCGATGGTCGAGATGGGAGACGAGTTCAAGGTGTCGATCAACGACATCCTGATGAAGGCGGTCGCCACGGCGCTGGCGCAGCATCCCGAAGTCAACGCGCATTGGCTGGGCGATCGCATCCGACAGCACCATCGCGTGCATCTTGGCATGGCGGTCGCCACGCCGGATGGCTTGATCGTGCCGGTGATCTTCGACGCCGATCAGAAGCGGATGAGCGAGATCTCGCGCGAGGCGCGCGAGCTGGCGAAGAAGGCGCGCGAACGGAAGCTCAAGCCGGACGAGTACACCGGCTCGACGTTCTCGATCTCCAACCTCGGCATGATGGGTATCTCGCAGTTCACCGCGATCATCAATCCGCCCGAGGTCGCGATTCTCGCGATCGGCGCGTCGGAAGACGTGCTGGTGCCGGACGGCGACGACGGCGTGGAGGTGCGCAAGCGCATTCGCGTCACGATGAGCTGCGATCACCGCGCCGTGGACGGCGCAGTGGGTGCCGCATTCCTGCAGACGCTGCGGCGGCTGATTGAGAATCCGTTGATGCTGGTATTCTAAAGACCGGCGATTGTCATCCTGAGCGCAGCAGCCTGTCATCCTGAGCGCAGCAGCCCGTCATCCTGAGCGCAGCAGCCTGTCATCCTGAGCGCAGCGAAGGATCGCTTTCCCCGGAAAGCGATCCTTCGTCGTTTCACTCCTCAGGATGACAATGGCCGCACAACCACGCACTACGGCGCGCGGCGTGGGTCCCGCGTCCAAACCACGATCGCCCCACAGATCCCTCTGCCGTTCTTGTCGAGCTCCGCGGGGATCTCGGACACGCCGACGTAGACTTCGATCGCTTCGACGTCGTCGGCGATGAAATCGTCGAGCGTTCCGCTGTAAGGCGTGTTGTGGTAGAACATCGTCGGCACGCATTGACCCGCCCCGGAGCCGCGGATCATCAACACCTGGTTGCCCCCGCCGCGGCGCGTGGGAACAATCCGGATGCCCGGCACCGTACGGACGATGTCGGTGCCCGTCCGCGCCCCCTTGCGAATGATGTCGGCTCGCGTGATGAACGTTCCGCGATTCGACGTGCGCCGCCGGTCGAACTGATCGAGCCAGTGCGTCTGCACCGCCGTGTCCGACACGGACACGGCCGCCAACGCGTGCGCCGTCGCCGAGAGTGTGAACGTGGCGCGGTGGGTTTTGCCGGGCTTCAACACGGCCGTGAACGTCGCCGCCTCGTAGCCGATGCGGCGCACGTTGAACACGTTCGTGCCCGGTTGAAGTCCCACGATGCGGAACACGCCGCTGTCGGTCGTGATCGCCGATACGCGGTCCGCGTGGCTGAGCATGATCTCCGCGTTGGCGAGTCCGATGCCGGTGCTGTCGATCACTCGGCCGGTCAGCACGGCCGGCAACGAGTCGTGACGCGCCGAATCGGCCGCGGGCATCGGTAACGGAACGGGAGGCGGCTGTTGCGCCGCCAGTGCGCTCGCGGAAAGAAGAGCGGCGATCACGCACCAAGAGGGGGTGGCTCTGTGGTTCGTCATGCGGTCTACCTTATGGGTCGGTACGAGTTGGGGCAAGAATCATGGGACGAACCGTGGTAGCGCCCCGGTTCCGATCCCGGATATCTTTCGCCGTTGTACGGCTTCTTCAGGAATCCCGAACGCGCTTTCTTCGCACTCTCGCACTCACGCACTCAAGAGTTTATGGCTTCCTTTGACGTGATCTTCATCGGCGGCGGTCCCGCCGGATATGTGGGCGCCATTCGATGCGCTCAGCTCGGCCTGTCGACCGCGGTCGTCGAGCGCGAGGGGCTCGGTGGCACATGCGTCCTCTGGGGCTGTATTCCGGCCAAGGCGCTGCTCGAGTCCTCGGCGATTGCCAACCGTCTGCGTCATGCGGCCGACTTCGGCGTCACTGTCGGCGAGGTCAAGACCGACTACGGCGTCGCCGTCAAACGGTCGCGCGGTGTGAGCCAGCAGAACTCGAAAGGCGTCGAGTTCCTCTTCAAGAAGAACAAGGTGACCTACATCAAGGGCACCGCGAAGCTCGCCGGCAAGAACTCCGTGTCCGTCAAGACGGCCGACGGAAAGGAGGAGAAGCACGATGCTAAGAAAGCCGTCGTGATCGCCACCGGTTCCCGCGTCCGCGGTCTGCCCCAGGCCGGCCTCGAGCTCAACAAGACCACGATCATCTCTTCAGATGAAGCGCTGATCCTCGAGAAGGTCCCGAAGTCCATGGTCATCGTGGGCGCCGGCGCCGTGGGATGCGAGTTCGCGGACGTGTTCAACGCCTTCGGCTCGCAGGTTACGTTGATCGACGTCATGCCGAACATTCTGCCCCTCGAGGATCTCGACGCGTCGAAGGAAGTCGAGCGCTCGTTCAAGAAGCGCGGCATCACGATCCTGACCGGCGCCAAATTGTCGAACGTCAAGGCGGCCAAGGACTCCGTGTCGATGACCGTTGAAGCGAGCGGCGAGAAGAAGGAGCTCACGGCCGACGTGGTGCTCGTTGCGGCGGGGCGTGCGGCGAACGTCGAAGAGGTCGGTCTCAAAGAGGCTGGCGTTGAGCTCACCGATCGCGGTTTCATCAAGATCAACGAGCGCATGGAGACGACGGCGAAAGGCATCTACTCCGTGGGCGACGTGGCCGGACCGCCGATGCTCGCCCACAAGGGGGAGCGCGAGGGCATCGTGCTCGCCGAGCTGATCGCGGGCAAGAGCACGCATGGGATGGATTACAACAACATCCCCAACGCCACGTACTGCCACCCCGAGGTCGCGTCCATCGGACTCACGGAGCAGCAGTGCAAGGACAAGAAGCTCGACTACAAGGTCGGCAAGTTCCCCTTCTCGGCCAACGGGCGCGCACGCACATCGGGTGAGACGGAGGGCTTCGTGAAGATCATCCGCGACACCAAGTACGGGGAGATCCTCGGCGCACACATCGTCGGCGCGCACGCCACGGAGCTGATCCACGAGCTCGTCGTGGCGCGCACCAACGAGTTCACAGTCGAGGAAGTCGATCTCGCCATCCACGCGCACCCAACGCTGTCAGAGGCGATTGCCGAAGCGTCGCTCGATTCGCTGGGGAAGATGATTCACGCGTGAGGACGCTGGAGACAAAGCGGGAATTGTGGGTCGAGCGCCTGGGCGTCGTTCCATACGCCCAGGCGCTCGATTTTCAGCGCCAGGTGGCGCGCGCGCGGATCAGCGGTGCGATCGCCGAAGACGTGTTGTTGCTGGTCGAGCATCCGCCGGTGGTGACGCTGGGTCGCTCGTCGAAGGAGCGGAATCTGCTCGCCTCGCCCGAGCTGCTGGCGGCGCGCGGGGTCGAGCTGTTCGAGGTCGAGCGTGGCGGCGACGTGACCTTCCATGGTCCGGGACAGCTGGTCGGCTATCCGATCGTCGACCTCAAGCAGCACAAGCAGGACCTCCACTGGTACCTCCGGCAGGTCGAGGAAGCGCTGATCGTCGCCTTGGGCGGGTTCGGTATCGAGGCGGGGCGCCAAGCCGGGCTGACGGGCGTCTGGACGAGCGGTAGGAAGATCGCGTCGATTGGCGTGCACGCGCGCGATTGGGTGACCTGGCACGGGTTCGCGCTGAACGTGACGACCGACCTGAGCTACTTCGGCTTGATGGTCCCCTGCGGGATCGAGGCGGTGACGATGACATCCGTGAGCGCCGAGCTGGGCACCGGAGGCCCATCGTTCGCGGAGGTCTCAACGGCGGTGGCTGGCGCATTCGGCCGCGTCTTCAACCTTTCTATTTCCGACGCGGGCGGCGCAGTGGCCCGGGTTGTGGCGAACTCGAGCGTGGCTGGCGGGTAGATCGAATCTCCACGACAGCCGGATTCGGCTATTTTTCATGCTTCGCCCGCGCCACTGCGGCGCCGGCTAAACCATTCAGGAGATACGAGATGACCGTCTCTTTTGTCAGACGCAGGGCGCTCGCGATCGGGGCATGTAGTGCTGTGGCATTGTTGTCGGCGTGCCAGGACAAGCGCGTGAAGGAGCTGAACACCGGGATCACGCGGGATTCCGCCATGTCGGTGATTGCGCACGACATCAAGGGTGGCGGGCGCGATTCGTTTCCGAATGTCTACAAGCGCGATCGCTACCTGATCAACGGCAAGAACTACGAGGTACTGTACTTCACGGCGAACAACGAGAAGGCTGGGAAGGATTCGGTGCCGTTGAAGAAGCTGGTGCCGCTCGTGTTCGTGGACAATCAGTTGATTGGCAAGGGCTGGGTGGTGTGGGATAGCGTGTCGACGGCCAACAAGATCGCGATTCAGCCGCGATAGTCGTTGCAAGGCACACAACGAAGCGGGGCCGAGTCTCGAGACTCGGCCCCGCTTTTTTCGCTTGACTGGCTGGAAAAAACAACGGGCTCCGTCTTTCGACGGAGCCCGTGTTCGTAGCTACTGCCCTTCAGCTTCAGATCAGGTGTTGTTGATCGTGAGCGTGAAGGTCGCCGTGGAGACGGCATCACCACTGCTGTTCACGCCAATCGCGCGAACCGGCAGGTTGATCGTGCCGCCAGCAGCGGGCGTCAGGTTCGTGCCATCAGCGCCGGTGGCCGGCGGATCCCACGTGAAGGTGTAAGCCCACGTGCGGTTCGTGCCGTTATCCGACACGACGCCAGTGCTCGACGAGCCGATCTGCACCCAGTCGCCGGAGGCGTTCTGGTACCAGAAGGTCACGATCGAGAACGGATTGTTGAAGACCGCCGTGTTGCCCGACGCAGTCGCCGTAAGCGTGGTCGAGGTAGCACCCGGGGTCGACGTTCCCAGCGCACCGCAACCCGTGGTCTGACCGGTCGTGGCAGCCGGGCAGTTCCAGATCGGGTTGTTGTTCGCCGTGAGCGTGTAACCAGCGTTGAAGTTCGCGCTGAAGGTCGTCGCGGTCTCGGTGCCGACTGAAACCGGGGCAAGGCTCGCCGCGCCGCCGGTCAGCGAACCGACACGATTGACTTCATCGATCGCGCTGATGTTCAGGTTCTTGGCGTCGTTCGCCGTCGTCGTGGAGCTCGTCGGCGTCGTGCCAGTGGCCTGCGACAGGTTACGGATGAAGTTCGTGATGACCGGCGAAACGGTCGCCGTACGGGTCAGCACGTTGTCAAAGGCAACGCCCGGGCCCGCAGTCGTGGGATAGCGGAGGTTCATGCCGACGCCGGTATAACCAACCGTCGCCCACGAACCGACCACATCGACGTTCTCGGTCACAGACGCCGGCACCGACACCGTGGTATTGCCGGAGATGCTACCCGGCAGATCGGCGCCCGACACCACAGGGTTCGTGGCATCTTCGACGATCGTGTTGACGAACGGCGTTGACGTGTTGCCAGCCTGATCGACCGTGATGATCTCGGTCTTGTAGTAGCCACCAGTCGTGCTGGCGCTTCCGGCGGAGATGTCAGCGGCCGGAGGAATGCTCCCGGCAGCGCCCGCACCGACGTCGAAGAACACCGGCGTACAGAAGCCCATCTGCGTACCGGCGCGGTCGAATGCGGCCAGCGCGTTGGCACCAGCCTTTGCAGCGGTCGCGTTGAAGCGACCGATCATGCAGGGGCTGAGGTCGGTGGTCGCGACAGACGGTGCGTTCGAGCCTGTCGTGTTCGAGTAGACCTTGCCCTCGTACGTTGTTACGTCGTACGCAGCCGGGTTCAAGCCGCTCCAGTTACGGGTCTGCGCGACGAGCACGCGAACCTGGCCGTTGGCCGGATCGATCGACGGGCCCGACAGGTTGTCGGTCACCGGCGAGGTCGTGTACGCCTGACCGCCAGCGTTCGAAGCGCCGATGGTCGTGTAAGCGGCGTTGGTCGTCGGACCAGCCGTCTCCGTCGAAGCAAACGTGCTCGGCGCGGTCTTGTCGACGCCGAAGGTCTGCGTCGCCGACGTGTCAGCATTGCCCAGCGCGTCCGTCGTGATCATGCGCAGGGTGTAGCTGTTGGTGTTGCCCGTCGTCGAAGTGGTTTCGTTGAGGTTGGCGGCCGTCGTCGTGTTCGCGAAGGTCACCGTGCTCGCGGTCACGCCGGTCTGGAAGACCACCGTAACCTTGTCTACGCCACCGTTGTCGAGGTTCGCCGTGTTCTTGCCCGTGCAAACCGGGGCGGCGGTGCCAGCGTTCGCCGGGGTGTAGCCCGTCGAGTTCGGACCGCAATAGCCAGCGGCCGAGTCAGCGACGAAGCGGAAGCTGCCGTTGAGGTAGCCGTTGGCGCTCGTGTTCTGTGCCGCGTTGTTACGAACCGCGAACGTGCCGGCCGTCGGCTTCTGGGTATCCAGTCGGAACGACGGGACGACCACCGGAGCCAGCGGATTGGCGACGGACGAGAAGATCACGCCACCAGCGTTCGTGAACGTCTGACCGTTCGAATCGATCGACGTCACCGTCACCGTCGCGGCGGCATCCGTGACACCGTCGATGTTCGTCGAGGACGAACCACCGTCGTTGCCGTCGACAAACGTGACCGTCTGCGTGCCGGCGCCCGTAACCGTCTGGGTGTGCGGAACGCCGCCAGCGGTGAGCGTGACGCTCGTCGAAGCGACCGTGCGACCCGTCGTGTAGGCAACCGGAGTCACCGTCACGGTGACCGTGCCGCCGTTCCACGCGAGGCCGGCTGCATCCGTCGCGGTGAGCGAGGACTTGATCGAGCCGACGAGAACGTCAGCGTTGTTGAGCGTCAGCGTGGTGCTGCTGGTCGCGCTCTGCGTGCCCGAGGCCGTGACGGCCTGCGCGCTGATCGTGCAAGTGCCGTTGTGCAAAGCGGCAACGCCCGCGGAGCTGAACTGCGCGGTGTTGAAGCTCAGCGTCACCGGGGCCGAAGCAGCTTCGGCGATCGGCGAAACCGGCGAGACGACGTTCGAGACCGTCTGCGTGTTGATGATCGAGTCATTGCCGCACTTGAGCGTGGCAGTGACCGTCTTGAGGATGCCACCGTTCGTGTCGACGTTCAGGACGACGTCGAGCTGACCGGCGACGTTGCCGAGATTGGCCGGAACCGACTGGCCAGCGGCGTTCGTCTGGTTGATCGACGAGATCGTGACGGTCGGAATGGCGCCGTTTCCGTTACCCGCGACCGTAACGACCGCCGCACCAGCGACGCTCGTGTTGGCCTTCGAGGTCGCCGTGATGGTGACCGTTCCGGCCTTGACGCCGGTGACCTTGCCGGTCGTGGCATCGACCGACGCGACCGTCGCATCGCTCGAGGTCCACGTGACCGTACGGTCAGTGATCGAGGCATCGGCATCAACCGACGCGGCCAGCGTCGCAGTTCCACCGATCAGCAGATTCACGCTGCTCGGCGAAACCGTCACGCTGTGTACAACACCAACGACGACCGGAGTTGGGCTAGTGCTGTCGCCGCAGGCCGCGAGGCCGGCGAGCGTGAGCAGGCCAACTAAAGTAGAACGAACTACGCGTTGCATCTTACCTCCATGGTAAGGAATGCGAGGAATGGAACAGGAACCACGACAACCCTACAAACATTCATCAAACGCCACGCCATCCATACCGACGACTGCTCTAGAACCGCAGAACGCTCGAAGAGTCGTGACCACTCTCCGCAATTCGACACCGCACAGCACAATACCGCAACGACCCAAGATAGACCTTGGGCGCAATAGGGTCAAGGATAGCTCCCCATCACCGTCACGAGTGAAATGGCTGCGTTCTCAGTAGCGTTATCTAACGGGTCGTCGACCATCTCCGGCCGATCGGTCACCCTGACTGCTTCATGCTCGACATGGACGCTACCGTCGGCGTACCAACCTAGCTGTCCACGTCCCGCCCTGCCAGTGAGGCGAATCACATGAACCTCCTGTGAATTCACCCCGCCCACACGCGCCCAGTATCGGTCGATTCACCAAGAACTGAACGCATAACGGAGTGAAGACGCAACACTCCGAAACAGGTAACAGCCTGGTTGAGGGATCTGGCGTAAGTACCTGTAAATACGGGTGTTTGCGAGATGTACCGTGGCGTACACAACGCCGATGGCCGAATTCGTCTCCGAGAAGAGACACGCCGCGAACAGTTTCCCCTCCCCCGAACGCGCCCCGAACCTATATTCAGCGCCATGCCGGACATGCCGTCCCCCCGCCTCTACCCCGCGCGCGAACGCACCGTCGCGAGTCCGGCGCGCGACCTCGCCGCAGAGCTCAACGCCGAGCAGGGCGCGGCGGCCACGCACGGCGAGGGGCCGCTCCTCATCATCGCCGGGGCCGGCACGGGCAAGACGCGCACGCTGGTCTACCGCGTGGCGCACCTCATCGAGCGCGGTGTGTCACCCGAGCGCATCCTGCTCCTCACCTTCACGCGCCGCGCCGCACACGAGATGCTGAGCCGCGCGGAAAAGCTCGTCGGATCGGCGTCGAAGCGCGTGCAGGGCGGAACGTTCCACGCCACGGGACACCGGCTGCTCCGCCAGTTCGGCCCAGACGCCGGCCTGCCGAAGGACTTTTCCATCATGGACCAAGGCGACGCCGAGGACTTGATGCAGCTCGCCCGCGCCAGCCTCGGCTACGGCAAGCAGGAGAAGCGGTTCCCGAAGAAAGAGTCATTACACTACATATATTCAAGACATCTAAACACCGAGAAGCCGGTCGAGCAGATCCTGCAGCAGGAGTACGCGCAGTTCGTCGAGTTCTCGCGCGACATCGTGCGGATCTTCGCCGAATACACGAGCCGCAAGAGCGAGCGGAATCTCGTCGACTACGACGACCTCCTGCTCTTCTGGGCCATGATGCTCGAGCAATCGCCGTCGCTGGCCGACCGGATCTGCGGGCTCTACGACCACGTACTCGTCGACGAGTACCAGGACACCAACCTGCTCCAGGCCCGCATCCTTCGCGGACTGTGCCGGCACCACGCGAACATCACCGTCGTCGGCGACGACGCGCAGAGCATCTATTCGTTCCGCGGCGCTCACTTCAGAAACATTCTCGACTTCCCCAAACACTTCCCCAACGCGCAGATCGTCGCGCTCGAGCAGAACTACCGCTCCACGCAGCCGATCCTCGACGTGACGAACACGATCATCTCGCGCGCGCTGGAGCGGTTCACCAAGACGCTCTGGACGCAGCGCGGCGGCACCGACGCGCCGTGGCTCGTCACGGCGCGCGACGAGCAGCAGCAGACGCGCTTCGTCGTCGACCGCATTCTCGAGCTGCACGAAGAGGGCACGCCGCTTAAGGAGATCGCCGTGCTCGTCCGCGCCGGCTACATGTCGGCCGACCTCGAGATCGAGCTCACCAATCGCAACATCCCATTCGAGAAGTGGGGCGGGCTCAAGTTCCTCGAGGCCGCGCACGTCAAGGACGTCCTCGCCTTTCTCCGGGTATTAGAGAATCCTCGCGACGAGGTGAGCTGGTACCGTATCCTCATGCTCATGCCCGGCATCGGCGACGTCACCGCGCGGGCGATGATGGAGTCGATGGCCGACCGCTCGTGGGATCCGGATGCGTTCTCCCATTTCGTGCCGCCGGCGCGCGCACGCGACGCGCATCGGGGCCTCGCCGATCTGATCCGGCGCCTGCGCGGCGCGCGGCGCGAAGACGGCGGCGTGGGCGAAGACATCGATGAGATTCGGGCGCTTTACGATTCGATCCTGTCCGAGCGGTACGATCGCTCGGAGCCGCGGCTCGCCGATCTCGATCAGCTGCGCGTCATCGCCGCCGGCTATCCCAGCCGGTCGGTGTTCCTCGCCGCGCTCGCCCTCGAGCCGCCGTCGAGCACCCAGGATCTCGCGGGCGGCTCGGAGTCGGACAACGACGCGCTGGTGATCAGCACCGTACACAGCGCGAAAGGCAAAGAGTGGGATGCGGTCTTCGTCATCTGGGCCGTGGACGGCTGGTTCCCCTCGTCGCGCTCCATGGACGACGAGGACCAGCTCGAGGAGGAGCGGCGTCTCATGTACGTCGCCACTACGCGCGCGCGGAACCATCTCGCCGTGACATACCCGCTGAACGTCTACGCCACGCGGCGCGGACAGGACTACTCCATCGACCAGCTGTCGCGCTTTCTCGATCGCGGCGTGCGCGACAAGATGCAGCGTGTCGTGCCGCAGGAGCCGGCAGCGCCGCCGCCGGCCGGCGGAGCACCGTTGCCCGCAAGCACGGAACCGGCGATCGATTTGAGAGCATTGTTGCGCGGCCGCTTCGGCGGGTGACTCGACAAAACGAACCTGCGCGCGAGGCGACGGGGAAAGTGCGCCCCACTTCCATTCTGCGACGCGGCTCGAACAGATCGTGAGCGCTAGTGTCTCGAGGGCAGTCCGACTGAACGCGCGCAGATCGGCATGGGACCGATCGAAGGCGTGGTCAACCTCCGTGATCGGCGATCGGACGTCGGGCGCCTGACGGAAAAGCGATCGGACGTGGCTCGAACGGACCGCGGGTAGCCTTGCTGGTCGCGGAACGGCAACTGAACGCGCGGATGTGTTCTCTGACCATCCGGGCATTCAGGCGACACGAGTGCGTCGTGGTGAGCTCGACTCGGCAGCCCGCTCGGACGAGCGAACATGAACGTCGGACCATCAGGTACGAGGCGCCGCGACCCACTCGCGTAACGCCCCAAAGGGATCCTTCGGCCGGCTCTTCGCGAGCGCGATGATCCGCAACACCGAGCGCCGAAGATCGCCGTGCTCGCGCACCCACACGCGATCGAACAGATCGAGGTCCGTGGCATAGAGCCGGTGCGCGAGCAGCGCTGCGTTGTCGAGACGCACGCGCTCGAGCGCCCGCGGGCCGATCGTTCGAAGCTGCGGCCCCAGCACATCCACGAGCTCGCGGCGTGCGCGCACATACAGCGTGTCGCGCGCCGCCAGACGCTCCAATGAGTCGACCGGATGGGCGCGAAACGCCGAGTCGACCTCCTGATACAGTCGCGCCCAGAACTGCGCCAGCAGCTTCTCGTCCGACCACCGGGCGTCCGCCTCGTCGGCCGCGGCCGGCGCGCCCCGGCTCCGAAAGAACCACGCCGACCCGCGCGCGCCGACGAAGTTTGCGAAAGACTCATTGAAGACTGCTTGGCCCGGCGCGTAGAACGTGTTGTGCGTGAGCTCGTGGATCACCGTGTTCGCCAAGTCCAGCGTATCGGCGCGCAGCGACGTCGACAGGAGCGGATCGTTGAACCACCCCAGGGTGCTGAACGCCGGCGACGGCCGGAGATAGACGTCGAAGCCGGACGCGTCGAGCGAGCGCGCCGCCGCCGTCGCGGCCGGAAAGTCGAAGTACCCCTTGTAGGGAACGCGCCCGACGACCGGAAACCACCAGGTGTACGAGGCGAGCTTGTCGCGGTACGCGCCCGAGAGAACGAGCACCAGCGTGTCGCGATCCAGCGCGCTATACGTGGTGAAGCTCTTCCCGGTCTCGAGTCCGACCGAATCGGCGGCAAAGGCCCGCGCGGCCAGGACGAGCCGCAGCCGCGCGGCGACACCGGGCTTGGTCGCCGAATCGGCGATGATCGCGGTAATCTGGCGGCGGCGGGCCAGGATGCCCCCCTCGGCCCACGCGGCGCGCAGCAGATAGCGCCCGGTAGGGGAGATGATCAGATAGCCGACGGCGACGAGAGCGAACGCGGCCAGTCCGCCGCGAACCCAGCCCCACTTAATGCGTTGATATGAAAACACTTACAGTGGCTGGCGGGATGCTGGATTGTTTTGACACGACCGTGGAGAGGCCGCTATCTTGATCAAGATGTCCTTCGTTCATCTCCATTGCCACTCGGAATACTCGCTTCTCGACGGCGCGAACCGGATCGACGACCTGATCCGCCGCGCCCAGGAGCTCGAGCAGCCGGCCCTGGCAATCACCGATCACGGTAACCTGCACGCCGCCTGGGAGTTCCAGGAAAAGGCGAAAAAAGCCAAGGTCAAACCGATCATCGGCATGGAGGCGTACGTCGCGCCGGGCGATCGGCGCCAGCGCGGGCGGCCGGCGCCCGGCACCAAGCCGTACTACCATCTCGTGCTGCTCGCGCGCGACATGACCGGCTACAAGAACCTGGTCAAGCTGTCGTCGCTCTCCTATACGGAAGGCTTTTACTCGAAGCCGCGCGTCGACCGCGAGCTGCTCGCCCAATACAGTGAGGGGCTGATCGTGTCGTCGGCGTGCTTGGCCGGCGAGGTCGCGCAACATCTCATGAACGACCGGGCCGACGCGGCGCGGGAGGCCGCGTCCTGGTACGCCGAGCTGTTCAAGGACCGCTATTACCTCGAGGTGCAGGCGCACGACTCCGAGGGCCAGTCGACGCTCAACACGCGCATCTTCGCCCTGGGCGAAGAGCTCGGCCTCCCGGTCATCGCGACGAACGACGCGCACTTCCTGCGCGGGACCGACCACGACGCGCACGACATCCTGCTCTGCATCGGGCTCGGCAAGGACCGGAGCGACGCCGACCGCATGCACTACGATCGCGGTCTGTACTTCAAGAGCGCGCCGGAGATGGCGAGCCGCTTCACCGAGCGGCCCGACGTCCTCACCAACACGCTCAAGATCGCCGACGAGGTGAACGTCGAGTTCGGGAAGAAGTACAACGTTCCGGCCTTTCCGCTTCCCACCGGCGTCGCCACCGAGAACGATCTGCTCACGACGCTGGCGATCGCCGGCGCGAAGGAGCGGTACGGCGACGTACTCAACGACGAAGTGCAGCAGCGCCTCGACTACGAGCTCGGCGTCATTACGAAGACGGGCTACGCGGGCTACTTCCTCATCGTCGCCGACTTCATCAAGGCGGCGCGCGATCGCGGTATTCCAGTAGGTCCAGGCCGCGGGTCGGCGGCGGGCTCGCTCGTCGCGTACTCGCTGCGCATCACCGACGTCTGCCCGCTCAAGTACGATCTGCTCTTCGAGCGTTTCCTCAACCCCGAGCGCGTGTCGATGCCCGACGTCGACGTCGACTTCTGCTTCGAGCGCCGGGGGGAAGTGATCGAGTACGTTCGGCAAAAGTACGGCAAGGAATCCGTCTGCCAGATCGTGACGTTCGGTACGATGAAGTCGCGCGCCGCCGTCAAGGACGTGGGCCGCACATTGGGCTTCACACCGGCCGAGACGGACGCGCTGGCGAAGCTCATTCCCAACGCGCCGAACTTCTCGCTCACGGTGAAGGAGGCCGTCGAGCAGATCGGCGACGTCGGCAAGCTGTATCGTACCGACGAGCGCTACAAACAGCTGCTCGACTACGCGATGGCGCTCGAAGGGCTGTCGCGACACACGGGCGTACACGCGGCCGGTGTCGTCATCGCGCCGGGGCCGGTGGACGAATACGTGCCGGTGTGCACGCAGTCGTCGAAGGGCGCGGGCTCGAACGGCGACGAGCAGGTCATCGTCAGCCAGTACGACATGAACTGCCTCGAGCATGCAGGCATGCTCAAGATGGACTTCCTCGGCCTGACGACGCTCACCGTGATCCACGATGCGCTCGTCTCGATCAAGGAGCGCACGGGCGAAGTCGTCGACCTCGACACGATGGTGGACTTCGAGGACGAGAAAGTCTATCAGATGCTGCGCGCCGGACGCACCACCGGCGTATTCCAGTTCGAGTCGCCGCTGGCGACGGACCTGCTGCGCGGCATGCGCTGCGATCGCTTCGACGATCTCGTGGCGTCCAACGCGCTCATGCGCCCGGGTCCGCTCGACGCGGGGATGCACAAGGTGTACATGCGTCGCAAGCGCGGCGAGGAGCCGACGACGTACGCGCTCCCGGAGCTCGAGCCGATTCTCTCGACGACCTACGGCGTCATCACCTATCAAGAGCAGGTGATGCGTATCGCGCAGGTGCTCGCCGGCATCTCGCTCGCCGAAGCCGACGTATTGCGAAAGGCGGTCGGCAAGAAGGATGCAGAGCTCATCAAGAAGGAGCTCGGCAAGTTCACGGAGAAGGCCGTCGAGCGCGGGCATCCGCGAAAGATCATCGAGGAATTGTCGGGTCAGATCGAGACGTTCGGGCGCTACGGCTTCAACAAGTCGCACGCGGTCGCGTACTCGGTCATCTCCTACCAGACGGCGTGGCTCAAGGCGCATCATCCGGCCGAGTTCATGGCGGCGCTGCTGTCGTCGTCGATCGGCGATACGGACAGCGTCGTGAAGTTCATCAATGAAGCGCGCGAGATCGGCATCGAGGTGCTGGCGCCCGACGTGAACGAGTCGGGCTACAAGTTCACGGTGATCGGCGAAAAGAAGATTCGCTTCGGCTTGGGCGCCATTCGCAACGTCGGCCGGTCGGCGATCGATTCGATCCTGGCTGCCCGCCGCGAGCGGCCCTTCGCCATGTTCTATGATCTCTGCGATCGCGTCGATCTGCGGCTGTGCAACAAGCGCGTGTTCGAGGCGCTCATCGCGTCGGGCGCGCTCGACAACCTCGGCGGGCACCGGGCGCAGTACTGGGCCGTGCTCGACAGTGCGCTGCAGGAAGCGTCGCTCAAGCAGCAGGAAGAGGCAGTCGGCCAGTTTTCGCTACTCGGAGACTCGGGCAGTTCGACGGGCGTTCAGGCGCCGCGTGTGCTGCCGAACATGGGGCAGATGCCGGAGTCGGAGCGTCTGACGAAGGAAAAAGAGATTCTCGGCTTCTATATCTCCGGCCACCCGTTGGAGCCCTTCCGCCTCGAGTGCGAGCTGTTCGCCAACGGCACGGTGTCTCAGCTCGGACGGTGGACGGATCAGCCGATTTCGCTCGGCGTGGTCGTGACCGCGGTGAAAAAGCAGATCAGCAAGCGCTCGGGCGCCGAATTCGCGCGGTTGACAGTGGAGGATTTTTCGGGATCTTCCGAGGTCCTGGTCTTTCCGGAGGCGTGGACCATGTTGGCCGACCGGGTAAAGACGGACATTCCTGTCTTGTTGAAGGGCAGCTATTCGAAGCGCGACCAGGAAGTGGACAACCCGACGTTCATCGTCGAATCGCTGACGCCGTTCGTCGAGATGCGGTTGACCGGCCAGGTGGCGGTATCGATCGACTTGTCGGCCGCGGCTACGTTGACGCCTGAAGTGATGAACGACGTTCGCGCGGTCGTGGAAACGCATGCGACGGCACACGAGTCGTCGCCGCCGCTCGAAGTATTATGGAATGATGGAAATGGATCGCGCGCCCGGTTACGGTCGCGCTCGTTGAAGATCGCGGCCTCACAGGCCGCGCTGACGGATCTGCGCGCCCTGCTGGGCGCGGATCGCGTTCGTCTCGTTCGCGGGAGCTGATGTGGGAACTTCCGTAACGCTGGAATTCGAGAAGCCGATTGCCGAGCTGGAAAAGCAGATCGACGAGCTGAAGCGCCTTGCCGGCGACCAGCAGCTCGACGTCAACGACGAGATCGCGCCGCTCCAGAAGAAGCTCGCCGACTTGCGTGAGGAGATCTACAAGAATCTCTCGCCCTGGCAGCGCGTGCAGGTGGCGCGCAACTCCAAGCGGCCGTTCACGCTCGACTATATCCAGCTGGTGTTCACGGACTTCATTGAGTTGCACGGCGACCGGGCCTTCCGTGAGGATGCCGCGATCGTGGGCGGCTGGGCGCGACTCGACGGCGAGACCGTCATGGTCATGGGCCAGCAGCGCGGCCGCGACACGAAGGAAATTCTCAAGCGCAACTTCGGCATGCCGCATCCAGAGGGCTACCGGAAAGCGCTGCGTCTCATGAAGCTCGCTGAGAAATTCCATGTACCGGTGATCACGTTCATCGATACGATGGGGGCGTGGGCCGGGCTTGGCGCGGAAGAGCGCGGGCAGTCCGAGGCCATCGCGCGCAACCTGTTCGAGATGAGCCGGCTCGAAGTGCCGATCATCGCGACGGTCATCGGTGAAGGCGGCTCGGGGGGCGCGCTGGCGCTCGCCGTCGCCGACCGCACGAACATGCTCGAGAATGCCGTCTACTCGGTGATCACCGTCGAAGGCTGCGCCGCGATTCTCTGGAAGGACGGCAAAAGCCAGGAGATGCGCGAGAAGGCGGCGTCGGCGCTTCGCATCACGGCGGCCGACCTGCTCGAGCTGCGCGTCATCGACGAGATCATTCCCGAGCCGCCGGGCGGTGCGCACGCCAACCATGAAGCGACCGCGCTGGCCGTGCACGACACGCTCGTGAGCCAGCTCGAGGATCTGCGCCGCTACAAGCCGGACAAGCTCGTGCGCCGTCGGCGCGAGAAGTTCCTCCGGATGGGGCAGTTCGTGGAATAGTATGGCCCATCTGATTGAAGTCGCGTTCAAGGGCAACCGAAAGGATTTCTTTCTCTGGGATCAGGACGAGCCGCCGGCCCTCAACGCCGGCGTGATCGTCGACGCCGATCGCGGAGAGGATCTCGGGTTCGTTCACGCCCTCGGCGAGCTCGCTGAAAAGCGCAACGCCGGCACCCCGCACGGCTACGGCGCCGTGGGCACGACGAAGAAGATGCGTCGTCTCGCGACCGACGACGAAGTCGACCGCGCCGGCGGACTGCGCGCCGACGACGAGGATGCCCGCCGCCGCGCGATGGAGCGCGTGAAGGCGAACGATCTCGTGATGAAGCTGTCCGACGCCGAGTGGCAGTGGGACCGCAAGAAGCTCACGCTCTACTTCACGGCGGAGCGTCGCGTCGATTTCCGCACGCTCGTGCGCGAGCTCGCGTCGATGTTCCGCACGCGCATCGAGTTGAAACAGATCGGCGTGCGCGATGAAGCCAAGCGGCTCGACGGCATTGGCCGCTGCGGCCGCCAGTATTGCTCCGCCTCGTGGCTCCCCGAGCTGCGGCCGGTGAACCTCGGCGTGGCGAAGGACCAGCGGCTGTCGCTGAACCCGTCGCAGATCTCCGGCGCGTGCGGACGCCTCATGTGCTGTCTGCGCTACGAGCACGAGTTCTACGTGCAAAGCCGCAAGCGCTTTCCCAAGGAAGGGAAAGTCGTTCGCACCAGGAAAGGAGAGGAGAAGATCATCTCGAACGACATCTTCCGCGAGCGTGTGACGCTGCGCGGCGAAGACGGCGAGTTTCGCACGATTCTCCTGACGGAGTTCCGCGAGGAGATGTCGGGCGGCAGCGCCGCGGTGCAAACGATGGTCGCCGACGAGGAGGACGACCGTGACTTGGTCGCCGCTAGCGACGATACGTTCGAGATCGAGATCGAGGTGGAAGCGCCCGTTCGCGTGACCGAGATGAGCGTCACGGCGGAGATGCCGATCCACGTTGTCGAAACCGCCGAGCCGGAGTCCGACGCGGACGCGGGCGCTGCGACGGACACGCCGGCAGGCGATAACCGCGAACGCCGGCCGCACCGGCGGCGTGGACGGCGCGGCGGCCGGCGCAACCGTCCAGGCGGCCGCGCACCCGGCGATGAATCGCCGGACGCGTCACCCGACGGCGGAGAAGCCTAGGTGGGCAAGTTCTACCTGACTACGGCAATCGACTACGCGAACGGCGAACCGCACATCGGACATGCGTACGAGAAGATCGGCGCGGACGTGATCGCGCGGTATCGGCGCATGCGCGGTGACGACGTCTGGTTCTTGACCGGCGTCGACGAGCACGGGCAGAAAGTCGCCCAGGCGGCCGCGGAGCGCGGCGTATCGCCGCAGGCATTCGTCGACGAGATCGCCGCTCGCTTCACGCGCATGTGGGAACGGCTGTCCATCTCGTACGATCGCTTCATTCGCACGACGGAGCCCGGACACAAGCTCGGCGTGCGCGCGCTCATCGAGCGCATCCACTCGCTCAACCCCGACGACTTCTACGAGAAGAGCTACGAGGGTTGGTACTGCGTGGGTTGCGAGCTGTTCAAGCGCGACGACGAGATCGTGGACGGCAAGTGCGTGTTGCATCCGACGCGCACGCTCGAGTGGACGACGGAGCGAAACTGGTTCTTCCGGTTGACGAAGTACCAGGATTTCCTGCGCGCACATTTCGCCGCGCAGCCGGAGTTTCTCTCGCCGACCACCCGGCGCAATGAAATCCTCGCCCTGCTCGAGCAGGGGCTCGAGGACATCTCGATCACGCGCTCGCGGCTCTCGTGGGCGATTCCGTTTCCACTCCCGCTGTCGACGGGCGAAATCCAGGGCACGTGGGTCTGGTTCGACGCGCTGCCGAACTATCTCACCGCGACCGGCTTTCCCGAGCCGGGCTACGAGCAGCGCTGGCCGGCGCAGCTGCACGTCGTCGGCAAGGACATCACGCGGTTGCACGCCGTGATCTGGCCGGCGATGCTCGAGGCGGCGCAGCTCCCGTTGCCCGGACGCGTGTGGGCCCACGGCTTCGTCCTGCTCTCGGGCGAGCGCTTCAGCAAATCCGCCGGCGTACGGCTCGACATGGACGAAGCGATCGATCGCTTCGGCACCGACGCGCTGCGCTATTTCCTGTTGCGTGAAGTGCCCTTCGACGCGGATGGCGGCTTTTCCTACGAGCGGTTCGACGAGCGGTACAATTCCGATCTCGCGAACTCGCTGGGCAATCTGGCGAGCCGCGCGATCGCGATGGTCGAGAAGTATTTCGACAGCATCGTTCCCGCGGGGCCGCGCGTGGATCTCGATCGCGCCGACAGTGGCGACGCGGCGGAGTATCACGCCGCGATGGACGGCAGCCAGGGTTTTCTGCTGCACGACGGGTTGAAGCGGGTCATGGCGTCGGTCGCGCGCGGCAACGAGTTCGTGCAGGCGAGTCAGCCGTGGGCGCTCGCCAAGAATCCGGAGAAGCGCGCGGAGCTCGAGTCCGTGCTCGCGGCCATCGTGCGCCAGCTCGCGCGGCACGCGATCCATCTCGCGCCGTTCATGCCCGCGAAGGCGCAAGAGCTCTGGGTGCAGATCGGCGGGACCGGTCGCGTGGAGACGCAGCGCTTCGCCGACGTGGATTCGCTCGACGTCGCCGGTTGGCGGGTAGCAAAAGGGGCTTCGTTGTTTCCGAAGCCCCAGTCGCCTACTCCGTAGTTGTCGCGACGCGCTACGGTTTCGGCGGCGCGGGTGTTGCCGGCGTAGATGGTGTGGTCGCGGGCGGCTTCGAGAAGTCCACGGTCGGCGGGCCCGCATCCGCAGCGCCCGTCGCGGTGAAGTACTTACGCGCCTTTGCGCCTGTGGCCTTCGCGGTGAGCACAGTCGGGAACTGGCGGATGTACGCGTTGTACGCGTTCACCGCCTGGTTGTAGTCGCCGCGCGATACCGCGACGCGGTTCTCCGTGCCCGTCAGCTCGTCCTGCAGGCGGATGAAGCCCTGATCGGCCTTCAGCTGCGGATACGCCTCGACCGACACCATCAGGCGGCCGAGCGACGACGAGAGCTGCGCGTTGGCGTTGGCCATTTGTTCGGCGTCGTGCGACTGAATCGCGCCCAGAAGACCGGAGCGCGCCTGTGCCACCTGCGTGAAGACGGCTTCCTCGTGCTGTGCGTAGCCCTTGACGGTGGTCACGAGATTCGGAATCAGATCAGCGCGGCGCTGGAGCTGAACTTCGATCTGACTCTGCGCTGCCCCAGCCTGCTCGTCGAGGGATTGGATGCGGTTGTAACCGCACGCGCCCAGTGGGAGCAGAAGCAGTAGTGCGAGCCAGCGTTTCATGGTGGAGCTCCGGAAAATGGGTGGGTTACCAGACGATCACACTACGCTACTCATACCCCAGAAGTGACAACTCAGCCCGGCGCTTGGTAGCGGTCGAGATACCCAACGAGCTGCTCCATCCCGCGCAAATAGCCGCTCAGCACCGCGGGTACGTCGGCGGGCTTCAATGGCGTCTCGTTTCGCACGTGAGCGACGACGCGCTGGAAGGGCGCGGCGTCGAATCCAGCCTGTTGCGCCGCCGCGGCCGACACGCCCGCGTTGTCGGCCGGCGGCGTCACGCCGTGTAGACGAAGCAGCGCTCGGAAGATGATCATGATCGCGCTGGCGCTGGCGGCGAGCAGCTCGAGCTGCCGTTGGACGTCGTTGCCTGACGCGAGCACACCCTGGCGCAGCTTGATCAGCTTCCCCATCGCCTCCTGCTCGAGCTGCAGCCGAAGGTCCTTGAGGTCCACGCGAATTCCATCCACAGGGAGCTCGCCGTACAAGACCTTGTGCCGCTCGAGAATGTCGGCGTACTCCATCGGAAAGATGTCCGCCGAGCCGCGCCACTCCGCCGTGGTGAGCGTGAGCGGGGCCGGGTTTCCCGACTCGCTCCAGGCGCGCGACGCCGCCGACGCGGCCGTCAATTGGGCCGCGTCGAGCGCGTCGACGATGACGAGGACGTTGTAGTCCGAGCGCTTCGCGATTTGCTGGCCCGAGGCAGCCGAGCCGTAGAGCACCATCGTGCGAAGCGCCTGGCCGTAGGCCGCGCGCAGTTGAGAGACCAGCTCATCGAGTGTCATTGCCGCCATTGCGTCACCAAGATCCGCTGGAGCCACCACCGCCGAAACCGCCGCCACCCCCGAACCCACCGAACCCGCCGCCCCCACCACCGAAACCTCCACCGCCGCCGAATCCGCCACCACCCCAACCGCCGCCGCGTCCACCGCCCAGCGGAATGATGAACGGGATACACCCGCCGCGCCGGCGCCTGCCGCCCACCGCCGACAATATGAAGAAGAGCAACACGAGCCAAACGAACGGCGGAATTCCTCCGCTCCGCCTATTACCGCGCGGGCTCGTTCGCACGGGCGCCGCGGGCGCCTGCACACTGCTGTCGACCTGAAAATGAAATTCGTTCGCGAATCGTTCCGCGACGCGCTGCGTCATCAGCTGGATGCCGCTGCCGTAGTCCTTCGCTTGAAAGTATGGAATGGCCTCGTCGCGAAACTGTCCGGTCATTGCGTCGGTGATGAAACCTTCCGACCCGAGACCGACCTCGGTGCGCACGTAACCGCGTCCGTCCTTGCTCGTTTCCTTGGGGACGAGGAGGATGACGACCCCGCGATTTCGCGCCGGATCGCCCGGCTTTCCGTTCTGGCCAATCTTCCATTGGCGGCCGATGTCGAGGCCCACTTCTTCGATGGGCCGGCCGCCGAGATCGGGCAGCGTCACCACGACGATCTCACCGCCCGACTTGGCGCGAACGTCGTCGATGATGTGCTGGATGGCGCTCGCGTTCGACGCGGGAATCACGTGCGCGAAGTCGTTGACGTACCCGACGGGCTGCGGGAGCTGCAGCCCTTGGGCGCCGACGGTGCACCAGGCGAAGGTTAGGAGCGCGAGCGCGCGGAGCGGCACGAGCGTTCTGGATGAAGATGCTCAGCCACACGGCTGGACGACGGGGGCGACGTCTCAACGCTACCAAACATGCCATCGCAATGGAAGCGATGGCGCGGCGACTCGCTCAGCGGTGGCCGAGCCGCACGTCGGGGCGATCGATGAGCGCGTTGATCAGACGCGCGGAGAACTCGTGAATCTCTTCCGTGATCGATTCGGCTTGACTCACGAGGTACGTCCGCCCCAGCACGAGCACGATTGCGACGGCCAATCCAAACGCGGGTGCGGAGAGCGCCTGCGCGAACCCAGCCGACAGCCGCGCCGCGCGTTCAGGGCCGAAGCCGGCGGACATCAGCGTGTCCTGTACGCCGCGCAGCGCGCCGAGGAGCCCGAGGAGTCCAGCGACGAGAGCGAGCGTGGGAAGATATTGGAGGCGCCGGGTGAGCTTCGGCACGACGGCGAGCGCCGCGGCCTGCGCCACGTTTTCGAGATCGCTTTCGTCGCGGCTACGGCTGCGAAGGATGAGCAGGCCCATGTCGGGCAGCGCGGCCGTGGACGCGGCGCACTGCTTGATGGCCTCGTCGATCTTGCCGCCGCGAACGAGCTGAATGATCCGCTCGATGAACGGCCGGCCATTGTTCTTCGACCGAAGGACGATCACGTAACCTCGCTCGACCAGGATCGCGAGCCCAATGACGCCAACCAGCAGCATGAGCAGCATGATTGGCCCTCCGTCGTTGTACCAGCCCAGCGTCGTGCTCATGTCGTCGAAGTCTCCGAACGTGATCGACCACCTCTCGTGACCGAGAGTCCGGCGCGCCCATGGGGGTGCAAGAGATATGCCTCCTACCGACGCAGCGGTCCGGCGTGCAGCCGCGTGCAGGGCGTTGTCGTGCAAGAGTTTGTGAGCCGCGCGCCCCTCGCGTAGCTTTCACCCCACGGCCCTTCACGCCGCGCCGCCGACCGACTCCCTCCCGTCACATGCCACAGACTCTCCTTCGCACCCTGCGCATCCTGCTCGCCGCGTCGCTCGCGAGCGCGTGTTCGCGCTCCGGCGGCACACCGTCGTCGAATGCCGCGCAGAAGCCGGCCGCCACCGCGGTTCCCACCGCGGCTGCCAACGCCAGCGCCGACGGCATCCTCGCCACCGCGGTTCCACAGGGCGGGCTCAATGAGCAGGCGGATCACGGGCGAATCCTCGGTGATTCGACGGCGAAGGTCTGGGTCGTGATGGCGAGCGATTTCCAGTGTCCGTACTGCAAGACCTGGCACGACGCCGCCTTTCAGCAGCTCATGAAGACTTACGTCAACACCGGGCGCGTTCGGCTCGCGTTCCTGAACATGCCGTTGAGCATGCACCAGAACGCCGTACCGGCGTCGGAGGCGGCGATGTGCGCATCGGTGCAGAACAAGTTCTGGCCGATGCACGAGGCGCTGTTCGCGACGCAGGCCAAATGGGAAGTGCTGCCGGATCCCGTGCCGCTGTTCGATTCGCTCGCGACCACGTACAAGGTCGACATGGGACCGTGGCGCCAGTGTATGAGCCAACACGCGATTCGTCCGCTCATCCAGGCGGACCACGATCGCGCTTCGTCGAGCGGCGTGAACTCGACGCCGACCTTCTTCGTCGACGGACAGCGGTTCAGCGGCGCCGATGCGAACCTCGCGCCGGCGATCGAAGCCGCGCTCGCGAAGAACGCCAAGAAGCCGACCTCCTGATCGCACGTGCGCTTCCCCGTTCGACTCGGCTACGGCGCTCTGGCGCAGCTCGCCCGTGGCGCGGCCGTCGTCGCACCAGACAGCGAGTCCAAGTTTCTGCAGACGCTTCGCGCGCGCCGCGGCATCCGCGCGCGCTATCAGGAATGGGGCGCGGAGACGCGCGACCGTGCGCGCCCGCTACTCTGGATGCATGCGCCTTCCGTAGGCGAAGGGCTCCAGGCGCGCCCCGTCCTCGAGCTGGCGCGACAGCGCCGGCCTGACGCGCAGCTCGCGTACACACACTTCTCTCCGAGCGCCGCCGGTCTCGCCCGCAGTCTCGACGTCGACTTCCACGACTACCTTCCCTTCGACACGCCGGGCGACGCGCGCATCGTGCTCGACTCGCTCCGGCCCACGGCGCTGGTCTTCGCGAAGCTCGACGTCTGGCCGGTGATCACGCGCGAGGCGCACGCGCGCGGCGTGCGCGTGGGAATGATCAGCGCGACGATGGCACGCGGATCGTCGCGCGGCTCTCGTACCGCGTCGGCGTTGCTGCGCGACGCTTACGCGGCGCTCGAAGTCGTGGGTGCTGTCGACGACGCCGACGCCGACCGGCTCGTGCAGCTCGGCGTGCGCTCGAACGTCATCGTCATCACCGGTGACACGCGCTACGACCAGGTGTGGCTGCGCGCGCAGCGCGTCGATCGCGCGAGCCCAATGCTCGAGCGCCTGCGCGACGCGCGCCCGACGATCGTCGCCGGATCCACGTGGCCCGCCGACGAAGCCGTGCTGCTGCCGGCCTTCGACGCGCTCCGCCGCGGCGGCGTGAGCGCGCGGTTAATCATCGCGCCCCACGAGCCCACGCTCGACCACGTGTCGCGCATTACCGACTGGGCGAAGCAGATGCAGTGGACCACCGCGCGACTCGACGAGCCCACCGCATCGGATGCCGATGTCGTCGTCATCGATCGCATGGGCGTGCTGGGCGACCTGTACGCGTTGGCCGACGTCGCGTTCGTGGGCGGCGGATTTCACGCCGCCGGACTCCACTCGGTGCTCGAGCCCGCGGCGTTCGGCACGCCCGTGATTTTTGGCCCACAGCACGAGAACAGCCGCGACGCGACGCTTCTGGAGCAGCGCGGCGGCGGCGTGTCCGTGTCGTCGGAGGGAGACCTCGCGCGGCGGCTTCGCCTGTGGACCACCGAGCCCGCGGCCCGGCGCGAGGCCGGCGACTATGCGCGTGCGCTCGTGCGAAGCGGTATCGGTGCCGCCGAGCGCTCGTTCGAGCTCGTGGATCGGCTGCTGCGCTGAGCCGCTAGACGGTCACGCGGCCAAGCGGTCACGCAGTCGGGCTCTTGATCACGTCGCGATTCGGCGTCAGCGTCATCTGCGACGGCCGGTGCAGGAAGAAGCCCTGCACGAGATGCACGCCGAGCGCCTTCACCGTCTCGAACTCCTCGGAGCGCTCCACGCCCTCGGCGATGACTTTCGCGCCGTGGTCGTTCGCGAACTTCACCATGGTCTCGACGAGATTCTGCTTGATGAAATTCGTATCGATCCCGTTGATCAGCGAGATGTCGAGCTTGATGAAGTCCGGCTCGAGGTTGGCGATGGAGCCCAGGCCCGCGTAGCCGCTGCCCGCGTCGTCCACCGCGAAGCGAAAGCCGCGCTCGCGGAAGATGCGGAGCCGCTCGCGAAACTTCGGGTAGTCCTTGATCGCCGTCCGCTCGGTGATCTCGATGACGACGCGCTCGGGGTATTTGACTTCATTCTCGTTGAACGCCGGATCGCTGAAATCGTGCGGGTCGACGTTGAGGAAGAGCAGCTCGTTCGGGCGCAGCCGCGTCTCGATGCCCTCGATGGCGCGGCTGCGACAGAGGCGGCTCAGCTCCCAGATGAGGTCCGCTTCGGCCGCGACGTCGAACATCACTTCGGGGCTGCGGAGACTGCGCATCACGCCGCGCGCCAGCGCTTCGTAGCCGAAGATCTCGCGCGTGTCGGTGACAACGATGGGGTGGTAATCCACATAGACGCCGCGGTCGCGCAGGCTCGAGCGCAGATCGGCGACGCGGCGCCCGCGCTCCCGCTCTTCGATCGACCGCGACGCGTTCGCCGCTTCGCGGATCCCGCGATAGATGAGCCGCTCGAGCCTTATCTTGGGGTTGTAGTAGACGTGCGCGCGGCCCACGTAGATGTCGAACAGCGCGGCGATGTCTTCGCCGTGCTGCGCTTCGATCCGGCCGCCGACGTGCCGCTGCAGCCGGGCCACCATGTCGGTGATCTCGTTCTCCGACGCCGCGGCAACACCCGCCGCAGGCACCTGAAAGAAGATGAAATCGTCGTCGTTGGTAAAGCTCACCATGAGACGCGACGTGCTCAGCGCGGTGTCGTCGAGAAACTCGCGCACCGCGGCGGCCGTCGTCTCGAGCACCGCGTCGAGAATCTCCCACCCGTAGATCTCCTCGATCTTCGAGTAGCGCACGAAGTTCAAGTAGAGCACGACGAGCTCGCCGCGCTCCTTGAACAGCGAGCGTGAGCGCTCGATCATCACGGGCAGCGTCGGCAATCCGGTGAGCGAGTCGTGGAGCATCTGCTCGTACTCCACGCGCTCGATGCGGTCGGCGGCCGACGGCGTCGCCGGCTGGCTGCGGGCGACCGCGGAGCGAATGCGCTGCGCGATCTCGTCCACCTCGGCCGGAGAGCGATACCATTCCTCCGCTTTCAGCTCGACCGCGCGACGACGCGCCGTGTCGTCGACGCAGGCCACGACGACGGGAATGCCGCAGCCGTGCGCGCGTTCGACGACGGCGCGCAGGATCGTTGGATCGCTGGACACGACGACGACCGCGCGAACGCCCGTGCGCGACGCCACCGCGTTCGACAACTCGGCCGACGTGACGCGCTCGAGCCGCCACCCCTCCAGCTGGGCGACCGCTTCCACGATCGAGGGTTGATCTGAATCAGTGAGCAGAACGGACTCGCTCACGCGGTCCTCACAGGTGGGATCACGACGCCATGGCGCGCTGCATGGCAAGATTCCGTTGCACAGTGGTCGCCAGCGTCGGAAGATCGAAGGGTTTTTCGACGTAGTCGTCGGCTCCAATCTGCAACGCTTCCCGCTTGTCCTGCCACTCGTCGAGGGCCGTCACCATGATGACGCGGACGGTTCGGCCGAGGGTGGGATGTTGCTTCATGACGCGGCAGACTTCCCACCCGTCACGCCCCGGCATCATCACGTCCAGCAGGACGAGCGCTGGGCGGACGGTCTCGAAGAGCGCGAGCGCTTCGTCGCCGTCATGCGCGACGGTGATCGGATAGCCTCGAATCTCGAGGTATTGCCGAATGATCTCTGCGTTGTCGTGATTGTCGTCGACCACCAGAATCGGTGGCAATGCGGCATCTTCCATCACACTGCCCGGTGAGGTCCGTAAAGCGAGGCGGGCGCCATCCGGCGCGCCATCTCCCCATACGTGGGCAATTCACAAGCCACCTAGCGGTGTCCGAGGGCGTACGAGAGCCCCAGCCCATACAGCGCGCCGCTCGGCCCGCCGAGTTGGCGAGACCGGGTTCCGCCGAACTCTATCCCAAGAGTCGCTCCGATCGCCCTGGTGATGCCGAGGTCTGCGCCAATGGCGGCCCGAACGAGCCCGCCGCTCTTGCTCCCCCCAGAGAAAAACACATACGATGGAGTGGCATAGAGCGACAGCCCGCGAGTTGCACCGATCGCGTGACGCCATCCCACGGCCGCCCCCAGCGGCACTTCGGTCGTGCTTGCCGTCGTGTCTGAAACGGATGTTTTTGTCCCGGCTGGCCCCCCACCGACGCCGATGAAAGCGCCGAAGCCGAAGTTGCTCGATGCGCCGCCGAGCGGAATTGCGGCCCGAATGCCGTACACGCCGCGGGAGCTCGCGCCGGTTCGTCTCTGGAAGCCGCCGCCGCCGCTGAGTTGGAACTTGCCGGACCCCGGTGTCCACGAAGCGGCAGCGGCGTACACTGAGCCATCGGAGCCGCCGGCAAGATCGATCGCCGCAACGATGCCGGGCGTGGCCCAGGCGTTCTGCAGCACCGGCGCGCCGGGAAGCTGCGCTCGAGCCGTCGTGGCCAGACAGAGCATCCCCGTGAGTGCCATGGAGAGACTCCGCAGAGTCCGCCGCGCCGGCGACAGAGAAGTGCGGAGATCGTGGTTGCCGTGTGCGTCGTTTGTGTCGTGCATGAACCTGGTTCCTCGGAATGATGCTCGTCGTCGTCCCGAGCAAGCATCGTGCACGGCGCGGTGCACTCCGCTATTGACCTCGTTTTCCGTTGGCACGAATGTGGTGGTACCCCACCCCCCATCACTCGCGCGGTATCGATGATTTCCACTCGCCCACGCACTCTGGCGACCGCCGCCATCTGGCTGTTCGCGCTCGCGACTGCCCCGCAGGCGCGCGCGCAACCGGCGCCGCTTGCACAACCGGCGCAAGCTGGCAGTGCGGCGCTGGTCGGATGGATCCGCGACTCCGCGGGCGTCCCCGTAGCACAGGCCGACATTCGCGTCGAAGGGAGCAGCGCCGCGGCGCGTGCCGACTCCACCGGCCGCTTTGCGTTCCGCGGACTGAGCGCCGGCAAGACGACGTTCAGCGTGAGGCGGCTTGGATTCGAGCCGCAGTCGTTCGAGCTCGTGCTGCACGCGTCGGCCGTGGACAGCATCTCCGTCACGATGGATGAAAACGCCCGGGTGCTTGCGGCGGTGCGTACCGATGCCGCGTCCGATCGTCGTTCCATCATGCTCGACGGATTCTATCGGCGCAAAGCGAAAGGCTTCGGGGTGTTTCTCACACGCGAAGACATTGAGCGGCATCACACGAACGTGTTGAGCGAAACGCTGCGCGAAGTCCCGGGCATTCGCGTCGTCCACGCGGGCGGGCGTTCCGGCCTTCGCTTCGACTCGGCGAATTCCAAGCGGTACGACTGCCCGCCGCAGTACTGGATCGACGGCCGCCGCGTCGTGAGCACGGAGATCGACGACTATCCGGCGAGCGACGTCGAAGGCATCGAGCTCTATCGTGGTCCGTCGACGACGCCGATGCAGTTCTCGCCGGGGAACGTGGTGGTTTGCGGAACCGTGGTGATCTGGACGCGGGTGCCGGGCGTGGGCTCACGCCCCTAGCGACGGATCGACACACGACAACACAAGAGCGGCGCGACCGAAGGTCGCGCCGCTCTTGTCGTACATCGGTGTCTCCGCGCGTCAGGACGTCGGACGCGGCGGACGACGATCGATACCATACGCGATGCCCGGCGTCGTGAAGTTCGCGGCGCCGCTGCCCGCCACGGAGCGCGGGAACAGGAACGCCGTGAGCACGCTGCCGCCCTGCGTCGAACCGGCGATCGGATCCTGCACCGACGTGCCGGCGGCGCCCGCCAGCACCGTCGATTCGACCATCACGGGCGTGGTCGATCCGGCGGCCGTTGCGCGGAGTACGAGCGACGCGGCGGTGGGGAAGGTGACGTAGGCCGACGTCGCGGAGACGTTGCCCATCGACGCCGTTGCCGGCAGCGGCGCGGTGCCGCCAGTTGCCGACGCAAACACGTCCACCGGACCGACGCCCGGCGCGGCGACGACCGTGCGAAGCGCGAACTGCGACGACGACGGCGTGGGCGGAGTGTCGTTCAACACGATGAACTTCGCCTTGGCGCCGCCCTGCGTATTGCCCGTCGCGAGGAGCGTGTAGTAGCTGCCCGCCGTGAAGGTGATCGTGGAGTCGATGAGAATCGTCGACGCGATCGTGATGTTTTCACTCGACGGGAAAATGCGCAGGTGGCGGTTCCCGGCGCCCACGCCTTGATACGGACCGACGTACCGATAATCGACGTCGACAACGTTCAGGTTCTCGACGGAATCGACGAGGCGGCCGGTCATCTTGCCGAGATCGGGCATGGCATGCACCACACGCACGTACGCGAGCGGAGCAAGCGTGTTGGTGATGCCACCCGTGTCGCGCTGACATGCCGTCGATCCGGCGAGTGACGCGAGTGCGATGAGCAGCCCAAAGCGCTGCACGTTCATTGATTCAACCCCGGATATCTGGTTTATGAGGATTCAAATTACGGAATACGTGTCGAACTGGCGCCGCCCGTCGGCGTCGAGGAATCGGGATCCGGCGTTCCGGTCCCGAGCAA
The DNA here is from genome assembly GCA_028287235.1 of Gemmatimonadota bacterium. Lineage (GTDB taxonomy): Bacteria > Gemmatimonadota > Gemmatimonadetes > Gemmatimonadales > Gemmatimonadaceae > JAQBQB01. Next base: position 43,563 of record JAQBQB010000016.1, read on the forward strand.
ATTCCGCGATACGATGAAGACCGCGATGGCCGCCGCCGCGCCCACCGCCACCAGCGCGGTCCTACCTCGCGACAGCGTCCGCTCCGAGATACCCGTCACGTACTGGCGCGGAATCCGAACGCGTTCGCCGCTCCAATGCGCGCGGCCGGAGCCGAGCGTCTCGATGTCGGAGACGTCCACCGCATACTCGTCGCCGACGAGGCCCACGAAGCGGCCGTCCACCCGCGCCACCGACGGCCCGAGCCGGTCCGCAAGCGCGGCCCGGCCCTGATCGTTGAGCGTAAATCCAAAGCTGGCGCCCGGCTCGGGCTGCAACGTGGCAGAAGGAACCTGCGCGTACACGTAGCAGCCCGACTCGACCACCGTCAGAGCGAGCATCGTCGCGAGCACTGCTCCTCGCATCCGACGCGACCGCGGCGACAACGCCATCACGATCTCAGTACCCGTACGTGCCCTTCGCCGCCGACGCAGGCGCGCCCAAGCCGCCGAGCGTGTACGCCGGCGTCTGGCGCGCATCCGCCTCGGAGTACGGCAGCGGGAACATCAGCGGCGTTCCCTCGACCAGGTCGCCCCAGCCGCGCGAATCGATCCACCACTGGTTGTAGCCCGTCTGCGACGATTCCAGGCGTTTCTCGTACTTCAACGCTTCCATGATCGTACCGCACGCCGTCTTGGTGAACGGTGCCACCGGCACGCGCGGCACGCAGGCGGTTCCGCCCGGCACCACGTCGGTCACGGTCGCAACCTTGCCGCTCAGCGCCGGCAGACCGGCCTTCACGCGAGTCTTGTCGATGAGCGTCGCGGCCTGCGCGATCTGGCCTTTGCGGATGTAGCCCTCCGCGGCAAGCATGTCGTTTTCCGCCACGGTGAACGTGGGCCACGTTCCGGCACGGTCGGCGTTGTTCAGCACGAGCGAGCGGAAACGATAGTGATCGTAGAACGAATTCTGATACGGAGCGCCGTCGGTGTCCTCACCCGTCGGCCGGTTCCGAAAGTACGGCACGCCGGCGGTCGGCAGCGTGCCCGACGCGGTCTGCTGCGCCGCGCGCGTCTCGCCCGCGGGCCAACGCTTGTCGGGCGTCTTGATGAGGAACGGCTTGCGGTCGTTCAGCCCCGTGGCGAGCCAGGCATCGAAGCTACCCGACGTATCCGCCATGCCCGTGTACATCGGCGGCGTCGCGCCCCACCCCTGATAGCGGTACGCCGACGCGAGCCAGCCTTCCGTCCAGCCCGCCCCGTTCGACGTGGTCACGAGAAGATCACTGGTGATGCCGGCAGTCGCGTCGGCGATCACGAGATCCCAGTTCACAGCCGCGCGGTCGGCCGGCGTTCTGGCCACACCCGCGCGGAAGCGCGCCTTGTACGAACGCACGACCTTGATGAAATCATCGCTCGTCAGCGTGTTGCCGCGAATCCAATCGACGATGCGGAATCCCGCCGCGTCGCCGCGCGCGGCAGCGGAGTTTGCGATGGCGATCGCAGAATCCAGATCGCCCAAGGCCGCCGTCATCACATCTTGATAGCCGACGAGCTTCGGCACCTGGTCCGACGGTGTCGCGGGATACACGACGCCGGCCGAATCATACGTCAGCGCGGTGCTGCCCAACGCCAACCCGAGCGTGAAGAAGCCGAAGGCGCGCGACTTGGCGTCGCGGCCGGCCGAGCCGAGCGTGCCGGCGGCGGCCGTCAGCCGATCGAGCGCCGCGATGCCGTTCGCCGAGCTGCGCGCGAACTTCTGGAAGTCGCGGAAGTCGCGGTACAGATCGACGTTGCCGTTGCCGCGGTCGTTCGGCGCCGACGGGCGCGGAATGCTCGCCACGCCGTTCATGCCGTAGTTGGCCACGGTGCCGTACGTCTCGCCCGACCAGGACATCGTGATCGGCACGAGCGCGCCGGAGCCGCTCAATCCCGTCCATTCATTGTTCTCCTGCTGGAACGACGTCGAGATCAGCTGCTCGATGCCGGCAGGGGTCGCAAAGGCCCGCGTGACGTCCGGGCTGTTCTGATTGCTCACATTCAGCGGATCGCTGCAGGCTCCCAGCGCGATCGCTGCACCGACACCAACGAGTGCGGTCGCGAACTTTCTCATCGAATTACCTCGAATATTGGAAGACACCCTCCGCCGGCGACCGTCGCCGGCGGAAGGTGCTCTGCCGAGTTAGAAGCGAGTGCCGAGGGACAGCGTGAACGTGCGGATGTTCGGGAAGTTGAAGGCGTCGACGGCGGCGAGGGCGGACGAGCCGGCCACGTTACCGGTGACGCTGCTCAGACCAACTTCGGGATCGAAGCCGGTGTAGCTCGTGAACGTGTGCAGGTTGCGGCCGATCAGGCTCACCGTCCAATCACCCACACCGCGCACCGAGCCCACGTTGTACGAGGCGTTCACTTCGCGAATCTTCGCATAGCTCGCCTTCTCCACCGTGCGGCTGTTCGGACCGAGCGCGTCATAGAAGCCGCCGATGCCGACGCCGGCGTCCTGCGTGCGCCAGTAGTAGCCGAGCGGCTTCGCCGTACCGAGGTTCTTGCCGGTCTGGTCCTCTTCGGCCGTCATGAAATCGCCGAGCGCCCAGTGACGGCCTTCGTTCCACACCGACTGACCGACCGACGCATCGACCAACCCGTACAGCGAGAACTTCTTGTAATTGAAGTTCTGTGACACACCGAGGCGGAAATCGGGGAGTGCATGTCCGAGCGCGATCTTCGCCGGCGAGCCGGTCGAATCGCGAACGACCAACGGCATGCCCCAGTACGTCTGCGTGCCCCACGGGCTGTTGACCGTGCCCTTGTTCGTCTTGCAGCCGACTTCGCCGCCCGACACCGGCAGGGGGTTTCCGGCCGCGTCGAGGCAACCCGCGTTCGAGGCCTGCCACAGGTTCTTCGTGATGCCGTCGGCGGTCGAGTTGCCGCTGCCGACCCACACGATCAAGCCCTCGTCGTTCTTCTGGTACGCGCTGCCGGCCGCGCCGCACTGCGACTGGAACGCCGCCGGAAGCTCCGAGCAGCTCGTGATGAACTTGCGTCCGTAAAAGGTGCCGAGGTGTTCGCCGGTCGACTGGCGGAACATCGTCTCGGTGCCCTGCTGGCCGGTGCCGTAGAAGTTGTCCGGCACGTTGAGCTGCGTGATCACGGAGGTCGTGTGATCGAGATTCACCCGGCCCGACCAGCTCATGTTGCGCTGGCGGAAGATCGGGATGTTCAACGAACCTTCCCACGTCTTGTTCTGCAGCGTACCGGCGTTTCTCCACTGGTTGTTGAACCCGGAAATCGCGGCCGGCGGAACGAGCAGGATCTGGTCCTTCGTGTCCGACTTCGCGTACGTCACCGTGAGGCCGTAGCGCGAGAACGCCTCCGCATCGAATCCGACCTCGAGCTCCGTCGTCGTCTCGGGGCGAAGGTCCTTGTTGCCGAGCGTGTTCGCGGAGAGCGCGCCGCCCGTGCCGATCGTGAACGTTTCGTACTGGCCCGAGAAGCGCGGCCGGCCACCGGCCGTTCCGAGCGCGGCACGGAGCTTCAGGTCGTTGAGCTGTGGGAGGAACCACCAGGGCTCATCCGACGCGCGCCACGCGAGGCCGACACGTCCGTAATCCGCCCAGCGATTGTTCGCGCCGAACAGCGAGCTGCCGTCGCGACGCGCGACGAGGCTCGCGATGTAGCGGCCCTTGTAGTCGACGTCGAGTCCAGTGCGCATGCCGATCGAGCGAATGCCCTGGATCGTCGATCCGATCGAATAGCCGGTCGTCGCGCTTCCGGTCGTCAACAGCCCCGGCACGGCGAGGGTGTTACCCGACTGGGTCGTCGAGAAGAAGTCCTGCTGCTCGTACAGGTAGCCCGCCGTGAGCTTCGTGGTCAGGTCGCCCCACGATTTGTTGGCGGCGCCGTCGAGGCTCGTGTTGACCGACTGGTCGTTGTTCGTACCGAGGCTGACGAAGCCGAGCGGCTGCGCCGGCGCGTTGCCCGTCGTGCGGTATCCCTTGTCGCGCTGGAAGAAGCTCGTGCCGTTGTTCCGGTCGTAGCTCACGTTGCCGCTGAAATCGAGCCAGCTGAACGGCTTGAACGTCGACGTCACGTTGCCGAGGAACCGATCGTTCTGATCGACCTGGCGTTGATTCTGGAATCCATATGCCGGATTCTCATTCTGAAATCCCTGATTGAGCGGATTCGAGCGAATGTAGAGCCGGTCGTGCGAGTCGAGCGCGAGCAGGTTCACGCCGGCGGGCGTCCGCGTCAGGCGGAAGAAACCGTTGCCGTTCTCTTGGTCGCCGCCGTCCAACGAGCTGCGCGCGTAGAAGGTCCGCACGCCGAACGTCCACGCGTCGCCCACTTCCTGATCGACGTTCAGGCGCAGCGAGTTGCGCTTCAAGCCTGTCAGATAGCGAACCGCGCCCTGGTTATACAGGTTGTTGACGCTGCCGAAGAAGCTGGTCTTGCCGACGCGACCGCTCGCGTCGAAGGTGTTGTTCGTCGTGTTGCCCGGCGTCACCAGCTGGTTCACCGGGTTGTACTGCGTCGGGAACTGCTCGATCTGGAACAGCACGCGCTGCTGCTGCTTCGACGGTGCGGCGGCAATTCCAAAGTCGTTCTGGAAGGTCACCGGCGTGCCGGCGACGTCCCCGAACCCGTCGTTGATGCGGAAGGCTTCGGCGGCGAGATCGACCGTCGTGGCGCAGATGGGCTGGCCCGCGGCCGGCTTGGCGCAGAAACGCGTCTTGGTCTCGTCCATCATCATCGCCGAGCGCGTGCCGAACGCGAACTGATGTTCGATGTCGCCTCGGCCGTATTCGCTGCGGGCGTTGAAGCGGATACCGTCGCCGCCGCGGCTGCCCGACTTCGTGGTGATCTGAATGACGCCGTTGCCGGCGCGCGAGCCGTAGAGCGAGGACGCCGCGGCGCCCTTCACCACTTCCACGCTCTCGATGTCCTGCGGATTGATGTCGGCGATGGGGCTGCGGCCGTTGTCCGCGCCGCCCTCGAGCACTACGCCGTCCACGATGTAGAGCGGCTCCTGGCCGCGTCCCTGGCCGTTGATCGACTTCGGTCCGCGAAGCATCACGTTCGGGGCGCTGCCCGGCCGGCCGGAGGTCGACACGATCTGCGCGCCCGGCACCTTGCCCTGGAGCTGCGACAGCGGATTCGATGCCGGAACCGTCATCTCGCTTTCGTCGATGTGGGCAACCGTGAACGGAAGCTTCTTCTGCTCCGTTGCGCCGGTCACGCCCGTGACCACGACTTCCTGCAGGCGGTTGACGTCCTGCTTCAGGACGAAATCGGCCGACTGCGCGCCAGCGCGAATCGTCATCGGCTTGGTCTGCGGCACGAAGCCGAGCGAGCGAGCGCGCAGCACCACCTGTTGGCCGCTCACGCGCGCGGCTGGAATGGTGATGGTGTACAAACCCTGGGCGTTCGACCCCACCGAGATGTTCAACTCGGTGATGAAGACGTTCGCGCCTTCGAGGGGCTGGCCAAAATCGGACGTCACCTTACCGGTGATCACCGCGTTCTGCGCCTGAGCTCGTGCCGTGGGCACGGAAAGCAATACGCCAAGCAATGCGCCGGCTATCGCTCGAGCACGGGTCATAATGGTCATCTCACTCTTTTGAAGATGATGAAGATGGGTGCCACTTACCTATCGACGTTCCCACACGGACGTGCGACCTACACCAACAAAAAAAGACAACGTAAAACCAAGCGCGAACACACTTTACGGTGTGTCTGCGCTTGGGCAGAACTCGAATTCGATTGCGCGCGAGCCGTCAAACGCAGCCTCCGCGCGGTAACTCTGGACCGATATATAAGCCGGCCCATCTAAAAGTTCGTGGTTTCAACTCTCCAAGTGGGACGAATGGTCACATGCTGTTTGGCGGGCGGTATCCTGGAGGTGCAGAGCGTCCCGGAACGACAACGAAGACTCATCGATTGTATAAAGTATTTTCGTTCAATACAGTTTGTGCATGGACTCATGCGGCAGCACGAGAGCTTGCGCCGTGTTGGCCGCGCCAGCACGTTTGCCCCATCCACCCCTGTGTGGCTTCACACCGCGGGTCCCGCCCGCTCGCTCCGGAGGCCAAATGTTTCGTCTCGTGCTTCGGCATTGCGCAGTGATCGCCACGGCCGGCGTCGCGCTCGCATGCGCCAGCTCAGGAGCGTCCGGCGCGGGAGGGGCCGGCTCAGGTGCGGCCAGCGCTTCGGTTTCTCAGGTCCGGCGAGACCGAGCCACGATCTCCGGACCGGAGCTCAGAGACCTTCAGGCCTCCAACCTGTTCGAGGTCGTGCAGCGGCTGCACCCCGAGTGGCTGAGCGGACACAATGCGGCGGCCATCGGCGGCAAGACCACCAACCTGGCGAACGAAGTCCAGGTCTACATCGATACCCAGCGCACCGGCACGACCGACATACTGAAGCAACTCGCTCCCAACGTTGCCGGCTCCCTCCGGTACTACTCGGCGTCGGAGGCGCAGGCCCGGTTCGGCAACGGCAACCTCAACGGCGTGATCCAGATCGTCACGGCGACCAAACCCTGACTCCCCGATACGACAAAGGGCCGGCGATTCGCCGGCCCTTTGTCGTATTCTAATGAGCGTTCTGCACTGCCAGCCCGCTACGCCGCCGACGCCTTCTCGGTCACGACACGCACCGTGTTGTCGACCACTTGCAGAAAGCCGCCCTCGACGCTGAACCGCTGACTACCGCCGCCCAACCGCAGCACGCCCTTGCCGAGCAGCGTCATCATCGGCGCGTGGCCGGTGAGAATGCCGACTTCGCCGTCGAACGCCGGCGCGACCACGGAGTCCGTGTCGCCCTCGTAGAGGACCGCTTCCGGCGAGATGACCGAGACCTTGAGCATGTTCTGAATTCCGCTCAGCTCTGCAGCTTCTTCGCGTTCTCGACGACGTCGTCGATGCCGCCGGCCATGAAGAACGCCTGCTCCGGCAAGTTGTCGAACTCGCCCGCCACCACGCGCTCGAACGACGAGACCGTCTCCTCGATCTTCACGTACTTGCCCGGAATGCCCGTGAACTGCTCGGCCACCGCGAACGGCTGCGACATGAAGCGTTGGATGCGGCGCGCGCGTCCCACGATCTTCTTGTCGTCTTCCGAGAGCTCGTCCATGCCAAGAATGGCGATGATGTCCTGCAGCTCCTTGTAGCGCTGCAGCACGCGCTGCACGCTCGTGGCGACGGAATAGTGCCGTTCGCCGATGAACTGCGGATCGAGAATGCGCGACGAAGACGCCAGCGGATCCACGGCCGGATAGATGCCGAGCTCCGTGATGGCGCGCGAGAGCACGACGGTCGCGTCCAAGTGCGCGAACGCGGTCGCCGGCGCCGGATCGGTGATGTCGTCGGCCGGAACGTAAATCGCCTGCACCGACGTGATCGAGCCGTCGCGCGTCGAGGTGATGCGCTCCTGCAAGTCGCCCATCTCCGTCGCCAGCGTCGGCTGATAGCCCACGGCGCTCGGCATGCGGCCCAAGAGCGCGGACACTTCGGAGCCGGCCTGCGTGAAGCGGAAGATGTTGTCGATGAACACCAGCACGTCCGCGTGCTCTTCGTCGCGGAAGTACTCGGCCACGGTCAGTCCCGAGAGGCCGACGCGCAAGCGCGCACCTGGCGGCTCGTTCATCTGGCCGTAGATCAGCGCGACCTGATTGAGAATGCCCGCTTCCTTGAACTCGAGGTAGAGATCGTTGCCTTCGCGCGTGCGCTCGCCCACGCCGCAGAACACCGAACGGCCGCCGTGGCCCTTGGCCACGTTGTTGATCAGCTCTTGAATGACGACCGTCTTGCCCACGCCGGCGCCGCCGAAGAGACCGATCTTACCGCCCTTCACGAACGGGGCGATCAGGTCCACGACTTTGATGCCCGTCTCGAAGACTTCCGTCTTCGGCTCGAGGTTCACGAAGTCCGGGCGCTTGCGGTGGATCGGCCAGCGCGGCGCGTCCTTCGGAATCTCCGGGCCGTTGTCCACCGGCTCGCCGAGCACGTTCAGGATGCGGCCGAGTGCGTGCGCACCCACCGGCACCGTGATCGGGCCGCCCGTGTCGACGACGTCCATGCCGCGCACGACCGCGTCGGTCGACGACATGGCCACCGCGCGCACTTGGTTCCGGCCGATGTGCTGCTGCACCTCGACGACGACGCGAATCGCGTTGCCGTCGGGCGCCGTGCCCGTGATCTCGAGCGCGTTATAGAGCTCTGGCAAGTGGCCGGCCTCGAACTCGATGTCGAGCACCGGGCCGATGACCTGAACGATCTTGCCGATATTGTGAATTGCCGTCGCAGTAGCCATGACTAACCCTGGAGTGCCGCAGCGCCGCCGACGATCTCGGCGATCTCCTGCGTGATGGTGGCCTGACGCGCACGATTGTACGTCCGGCCAAGGATCTTGAGCATGTCGCTCGCGTTGTCGGTCGCGTTCTTCATTGCAGTTCGCTGCGCCGCGTAGAATGCCGCGGTCATCTCAACCAATGCCCGGTACACGGCATTTCGTACGTACAGCGGCAGCAGCTCGCCGAGAATCGTCTGGGCGTCGGGCGCCAGAATGTAGTCGCGCTGCCTTGCGCCCGTCGCGGGCGGCTTCACGGGCAACACCTGCACGGCGGTCGGCGGGGCCGACAGCACGGATTGAAACGCCGGATAGACCACGTACACGGCGTCGATCTCGCCGCGCGCGAACGCGTCGGTGAGGTCGTTCACCAGCTCGGCGGCATTCTCTGCCGTCGGCCGGTCGCTGATGTCGATCCGGCTGGTCACGACCGTGCGTCCGACGTAGCGGAAGTAGCCAAGGCCCTTCTTGCCGACGATGTGCAGGTCGACCGCGGTGCCCTCGCCTTCGAGACGCGCGATGATGGCGCGCGCTTCCTTGATCAAATTCGCATTGAACGCGCCGGCCAAGCCGCGATTCGCCGTCAGCGCGATCACCGCCGCGCGCTTGATCTTCGCCGGTTGGCGCAGGAGCGGGAACTGCTCGGCAAGCTCCGGCGAATACAGGCTGGAGATCACGTCGGTCAGCGCCTGCGCGTACGGACGCGCCGCGGTGACGCGATCCTGGGCGCGTTTCATCTTCGACGTCGCGACCATTTCCATCGTGCGCGTGATCTTGCGCGTGTTCTCGACGGACTTGATGCGACCCTTGAGCTCTCTTCCTTTAGCCACAGTCGGTCATCCTGAGGGAGCAACGCGACCGAAGGATCGCTGAACGCGCGAAGCGATCCTTCGCTGCGCTCAGGATGACAACGGTTGTCGTCATCTTACAGATCCGCCTTGGTGACGCCGGCAGGCTTGGCGACGACGAACGTCTTCTTGAACTCTTCGACGCCGCGCTTCAGGTCGGCCTCGATCTCCTTCGTGAGGACCTTGCCGTTGCGCAGCCCGTCGCCGACCTGCGGGAACTTCGCGGCCATGAACTCGTGGAAGCCCGCCTCGAAGGCGCGCACCTGGTTCACCGGGATGTCGTCGATGAAGCCGTTCGTGACCATGTAGATGGTCATGATCTGCTGCTCGACGGGCATCGGGCGATACTGGCCCTGCTTCAGCACTTCCACCGTGCGCGCGCCACGATCCAGCTGGCGGCGCGTGGCGGCGTCGAGATCCGACGCGAACGCGGAGAACGCTTCGAGCTCGCGGAACTGCGCCAGGTCGAGCCGGAGGCGACCGGCCACCGTCTTCATCGCCTTGATCTGCGCCGCGCCACCCACGCGCGACACGGAGATACCGGCGTTGATCGCGGGACGCACACCGGCGAAGAACAGATCGGACTCGAGGAAGATCTGGCCGTCGGTGATCGAGATGACGTTCGTGGGGATGTACGCCGACACGTCACCGGCCTGCGTCTCGATGATCGGCAGCGCGGTGAGCGAGCCACCCGCCTTGAAGATCGTTTTGCCGTCTACGATGCTCGGATCTTCGCTCAGCTTGGCCGCGCGCTCGAGGAGACGCGAGTGGAGATAGAACACGTCGCCCGGGAAGGCCTCGCGGCCCGGCGGACGACGGAGCACGAGCGACAGCTGGCGATACGCCGCCGCCTGCTTCGACAGATCGTCGTACACGCAGAGCGTGGGCTTGCCTTCGTTGTACATGAAGAACTCGGCCATCGCGCAGCCCGAGTAGGGCGCGATGTACTGCATCGGGGCCGGATCGGACGCCGAGGCGACGACGACGATGGTGAAGTCCATCGCGCCCGCTTCCTTGAGTTTCTGCACCACCGACGCAACGGTCGACGCCTTCTGACCGATGGCGACGTACACGCAGATGACGCCCGTGCCCTTCTGATTGATGATCGTGTCGACGGCCACGGCCGTCTTGCCGATGCCGCGATCGCCGATGATCAGCTCGCGCTGGCCGCGGCCGATGGGGATCATGGAGTCGATCGCCTTGATGCCCGTCTGCAGCGGCTCTTTCACCGGCTGGCGGACGATGATGCCCGGCGCGTCCGACTCCACCTTGCGCGCGTGCTTCGCGTTGAGATCGCCCATGCCGTCGATCGGGCGGCCGAGCGCGTCGACGACGCGGCCGATCAGCTCCGGACCCACGGGCACTTCGAGCACGCGTGCGGTGCGACGAACTTCGTCGCCTTCCTTGAGCTGGAGATAGTCGCCGAGAACGACCGCGCCGATGTTGTCCTCTTCGAGGTTCAGCGCGAGCGCGACGATGACGTTCCCCGTCTCGGACGACGTGCACTCGAGCATCTCGCCGGCCATCGCCTTCATGAGGCCGTAGATGCGAGCAATTCCGTCTTTGACCTCGAGAACGGTACCTACCTCTTCGACATCGAGCTCGTGGAGGTCCGCGGCTTCGATCTCGCGGAGGAGGATGTCCTTGATCTCGCCGGGGCGGAGTGTGGTGTCGGTTGCCATGCGTGTGGTCGGAGCGGGACAGCGTGAAGGATCTTAATGGGGCTTGTGAAAAATATCACAAGGAGGGTGCCCCCTGCAAGGAGGACCCGTCCTCGTATGTCACTATGCCTATGCGTGCAACCGATCGGTGCTGCCCCGCCCCGGCGTCACGTCCATCTTCGGCCCATGGCAGCCAGCATCCGGGACCTCAAAGTATGGCAGGAAGCCGTCGCCCTCGCTTCAGACGTCGTCCGTGCTGCCCGGCAAGGTGCACGCCGGGAAACAAAGGTCGTCACCGACCAGCTCATGGTGACCGCCCTGTCGGCCGCCTGCACCATCGCCGACGGCTATGGACGATACACTGCTCCGGAGCAGCGGCAACTGTACCGGGCGGCGAAGCGCGAGTTGCTGCGGCTGGAGACCCAGATCGCCATCGCCCGCGGGGCCGACCTCATCTCCGCGCAGGCCTACACCGAGCTCTCCGCGCGCATCCAAAGCGTCATGCGCCTGCTCGGCGGATTCCTCGTGTACCTCGAGCGCCAGCTGGCGCCCGAGGCTAACGGCGAGCGGGCGACGGTGGCGCGGTAGGGGGCGCCGCCGGCGTCGGGACCGTCTTGGGCTGGACGACGTTCACGCGCATGCCGTCCATGAGATCGGCGTTCGGGTTCGCGACCACCGCCTCTCCGTCGGTCAGCCCCGACTGAACTTCCACAGTTCCGCCAAAGTCGCGGCCGATCACGACAGGCCGGAAATGGATCGTGGCCGGCTGCGCCGGCGAGCTCTGGTCCACCACCAGCACCTGCGTGCCGCTCGACCGCACGACCAACGCGCTGGCCGGCACGATCAGCGCCGGAGCGTGCCGCGTGAGATGCAGATGCACTTCCGCATACATTCCGGGCACGAGCGCGAATCCGGGATTGGCGATGTCGACCTCGGTCAGCATGGTGCGCGACGACGCGTCCAGCGCGCCCGCACTGCGCGCGACGTGCCCGATGAAGCGGCGATTCGGAATCTCCTGCACCGTCACCTCGGCGATCAACCCCGGTGCGATCGACGGCGCATCCGCTTCGGAGACCGACACGTAGGTGCGGACGGTGTCGGTTTCGGCGAGACGGAACAGACTCCCCATCGACTGCGCGGCCGTGCCGCCGGCGGTGATCGGTGCACCGGTGCTCCCGTTCGCGCTGATCAGCGAGCCGAGGTCGATGTTGCGCGCCGTGACGACACCGGCGAACGGGGCCGTGACCTTCGTGAAGCGCTGCAGCTCGGTCAAACGGCGCAGATTGGCTTCCGACGCGCCGCTGTTCGCTTCCGCCGCGTCGAACGCCGCGGTCTTCTGATCGAGCTCTTCGCGGCTCACGGCGCTGTCGGCCGCGAGCACGCGCCAGCGCGCCAGATCCGCCTTCGCTAAGCCGAGCGTAGCATGCGTCTGCGCGACTTGATGCTGCGCCTGTTGCACTTCCTGCTCGAGCTCCGGCGCATCGATCTCGGCCAGCAGTTGGCCGGCGCGAACGATCGATCCGATGTCGGCGTGCCACTGCTTTACGTAGCCGCCAACGCGCGCGTAGATGGCGCCTTCATGCAACGCCTGAATCGTACCCGGCAACATGAGATCGCCTCCGGCGGATGCGCGAATCGCCGGCGCGGTCTGCACCGACGGCGGCCCGTCCTGCGTCGCCACGTCGGTCACGAGCTCGCGCGACACCGCGCGACGCGGCAGGAAGGCGCTGACGAGCAGCGCCGCGAGCACCACTGCCACGCCCACGCCGATCGCGAGCATGCGCCTGGTGGACGCCGGCTTCACCGGCGGCGCGGCGCCGACGTCGACATGATGTTCGTGAGGAGGCTCGAAGCCCGCGGAAGTACTCATGATTCAGTCACCAAAAGGCGAGAAGCGTCGGCCGGCACGCGCACTTCGGCACGTTCGCGGCGCAGCACACTATAGATGAGGGGAACCACGACGAGCGTGAAGAACGTCGCGACGAGCAGGCCGCCGATCACGGCGCGGCCGAGCGGCGCGTTCTGCTCGCCGCCTTCGCCGAGTCCGAGGGCCATGGGCAGCATGCCGATGACCATGGCCAGCGCCGTCATGCACACCGGCCGCAGGCGCGCGAAGCCGGCGTCGACCGCCGCGTCGGCGGCGGAACGCCCAGCCTGGCGTTGATCGTCGGCGAAGGTGATGAGCAACACGCTGTTCGCCGTCGCCACACCCATCGCCATGATCGCGCCCATCAGCGACGGCACCGTGAAGGTGGTGTGCGTGACGTACAGCATCCAGACGATGCCGGCGAGCGCGCCCGGCAGGGCCATGATGATGATCAGCGGATCGAGCCAGCTCTGGAAGTTCACCACGAGAATGATGTAGACGAGCATGATGGCGAACAGAATCCCCAGCCCAAGCCCGGTGAAGGAGTCGCGCATGCTCTGCACTTGCCCGCGCACCACGATCTGTGAGCCGCGCGGCAGCGAGCCCTTCGCCTTCTCGACGATGGCGTCCACTTCGCTCGCCACGCCGCCCAAGTCACGCCGGTCCGCGCTGGCGTACACGTCGAAGATCGGCTGCACGTTGTAGTGATTCACCACCGCCGCCGACGTGCCGCGGCTCGACGTGGTGAGATTGCCGAACAATTGCGGCTGCGCCTGGCCCGGCGTGGTGATCGGCGTGTTCTCCAATGCGTCGATCGTTCCCATCTTGTACTGCGGCGTCATGACGTTCACGGTGTACTGCACACCGTTGCGCGGGTCGACCCAGAAATTCGGCGCCGTTTGTCCACTCGAGCTGAGCGAGATGAGCAGGTCGCTGGCGATGTCGCGCTGCGTCAATCCCATCTGCTGCGCTTTGATGCGGTCCACGTCGAAGCGCAGCTCGGGCGCGTCCATCACTTGCTGCACGCGAACGTCGACGGCGCCCGGAATGCGCGCCATGTCGTGGGCGAGCTTCTTCGCCGCCGCGAAATTGCCGTCGCGGTCGTGTCCGACGACCTGCACGTCGATGGGCGCGGGCAATCCCTGGTTGAGCACCTGGTTGACCATGTCCGCCGGCTGAAAGAAGAAGGTGACGCCGGGGAATTGTTTCGGGAGGTCGCGCCGAAGTTGCCGGACGTAGTCCGCCGTCGAGCCCTTGTGATCCGCCGTGAGCTGCACGAGCATGTCGCCATCCGACGGACCGACAGTGGCGTTCGACCCGATCGCCAGCGCCACGCCATAGGTCGACAATCCGATGTTGTCGAGCACGAGCTGCAGATCGTTCGGCGGGATCACCTTGCGCACCGCCTGCTCCACCTGCGCGAACACCATCTCCGTTTCCTCGAGCCGCGTGCCCGAGGGCGCGCGCACGTGCAGCTGGAACTGTCCGCCGTCCACCGTCGGGAAGAAATCTTCGCCGATCGCCGGCACGAGCAGGAGCGAGCCGGCCACGAACAGGCCAGCCGCGCCGAGCACGGCCCCGCGGTGCAGCATCGCCCACGCGAGCATGGCGTGGTAGCCGGTGCGGAACGTCTCGAACGCACGGTCGAAGCGCGCGACGATACGCCGGAACACACCCGGCCGCGCGACTAGCTCGCCGCGCGCGGCGGCATGGTGCGCGTTTGCTTCCTTGGGCAGCATGTACGCCGCCATCGTCGGCACCAGCGTCCGCGACAGGAAGTACGATGCCGCCATCGCGAAGATCACGGAGAGCGCGAGGGGGCGGAAGAGCGCCGCCGCCGGTCCCGACAGCGCGAAGATCGGGAGGAACACGATGCAGATCGACAGGGTCGACACGAACGCGGGAATCGCGATCTGCTCGGCGCCCTCGATGATCGCGTCGCGGAGCTGTTTGCCGTGCTCGATGTTGCGATGGATGTTCTCGATCGCCACCGTCGCGTCATCCACGAGAATGCCGACGGCGAGCGCCAGTCCGCCGAGCGTCATGACGTTGAGCGTCTCGCCCATGCCCCACAGGCAGATGATGGAGACGAACACGCTGAGTGGAATCGACACGGCTACGATGATCGTCGAGCGCCAGCTGCCAAGGAAGACGAGAATCATCAGCGCCGTGAGCACCGCGGCGATCACGCCCTCGCGCAGCACGCCGGCGATCGTCGCGCGCACGTACACCGACTGGTCGCCGAGGACCTGCACGGTGACGTCGGGCGGCAGGCCGGATCGGATCTTGGGCAGCATGGCCTTGACCTGGTCCACGATGCTCAACGTGGAGACCTTGCCGTTCTTGAGCATTGTCAGATAGGTGCCGCGATGTCCGTTCTCGCGCACGATGTTCGTCTGCACGCCGGCGCCGTCGCGGACCTGCGCGATGTCGCGCAGATACACCGTCGACCCGTTCACCTGCTTGATCGGAATATTCGCGAGATCCTTCGACGAATCAGGGCTCGAGTTGAGCCGCACGTAATACTCGCGCGATCCCATGCGCGCCGTGCCCGCCGGGAGAATCACGTTTTGCTGATTGATCGCTCCGCTCACGTCGGCGGGGGACAATCCTTTGGCGAACAGCGCCGCCGGGTCGATGTCGATGTTGACGTTGCGCGGTACACCGCCGTACGCGGGCGGCACCGTCACGCCGTGCACCGTGGCCAGCGGCACGCGGATGAAGTTCGTCGCCAGATCGTTGAGCTCCGACTCCGTACGCTTCGGGCTGCCGAGTCCGAGCTGGAGGATCGGCACGTCGGTCGCGTTGAACCGGATCATGAACGGCGGAGACGTGCCCGGCGGCATGTTGTGCGTCACGCCCTGCGACGACGCCGTGAGCTGCGCCATGCCTGCCTGCACGTCGGCGTCGGGCTGGAAGTACACCTTGATGATGCTCAATCCATTGAGCGACTGCGACTCGATGTGCTCGATGTCGTTGACGTAGCTCGAGTACACGCGCTCGGCGAGCGTGACGACGCGCTGCTCCATCTCCGTCGGCGACAGGCCGCCATAGCTCCAGAGCACGGAGACGACAGGCACGTTGATCGCCGGGAAGATGTCGATCGGCATACGCAAGATCGCCACGATGCCGAAGATGAGCACGAGGATCGACGTGCAGACGAACGTGTACGGGCGACGAAGCGCGAGATGAACCAACCACATACCGCTATTCCTCCTACAGCTCGCGGCCGATGAGCGCTTCCAGCTGCGCGCGAGTGACTTGATAGTTGAAGCGTGCGGCGACGAGCGCGAGTTGCGTCTGCGTCACCGCCAGCTGCGACGTGAGCTGGTCGAGCTCCGTGGAGATGCCCGCCCGGTAGCGCTCCGTTTGCACGCGAAGGTCTTCCTGCGCCGATTGCTCGGCTTCGATGGCCAATGCGATGTTGCGCTCCGCGAAGCGCAGCCCGCTGAGCAGCCGCGCCGATTCGGCGCGCGCGTCGCGCGTCACGTCCAACGCGGTGACTCGCGCCACTTCCGTCGCGGCCTGCGCGCGCGTCACGGCGTCCTCGCGCTGCCAGCCATTGAACAAGGGAAAGCTCGTTCCCAGTGCAAGCGCCCACCCCGGCCGAATGGCACCCACGATCGGCGTCTGGTTCGCCCAGTTGTAGCCACCCGTGACACGGATGTCGGGCACATACAGCGTTCGCGCCGACTTGGTCGCCGCGATGTCCGCTTGTTCGGCGGCGCGCGCCGTGCGCACCGACGGCGACGCATCCACGGCGAGGCGAACGACTTCGCTGTCGGTGAGTGCAAGTGAACGCGGCTCGAGCGTCG
The DNA here is from genome assembly GCA_028287235.1 of Gemmatimonadota bacterium. Classification (GTDB taxonomy): domain Bacteria; phylum Gemmatimonadota; class Gemmatimonadetes; order Gemmatimonadales; family Gemmatimonadaceae; genus JAQBQB01. The sequence goes on from JAQBQB010000016.1 coordinate 60,076, forward strand.
CGAGCGGCTTCGCGCCAACGGGGCCGTTCGCGCCGACCAACCGGCCCAACACGTACGCCGCCGTCTGCAGCGTGTCGAGCGCCGCCACGAGCTGCTGTCGACCGGTCGTGAGCTCGAGCCGCGCTCTAAGCTCATCGGACCTGGTCGTCGTTCCGGCGCGCACGCGATCCTGGGCGAACCGATATCCGCGCTCGCCCTGTGTGATGCGGGCGCGCGCCACGTCCACGAGCTGCGCGGCGCGCAGCGTCTCGTAGAACGCGCGCTGCGCCACGAGTGTGGCGGAGAACCGTTGCGACACATTCGTCGCCTCGGCAGCGCCGAGCTCGGCGTGTGTGCGTGAGCGCTCGGCGCCGCGCCGGCCGCCGGTGAACAGATCGACCGAAGCCGCGAGCCCCGCCGACCGGCTGTCCGGCGCTTGGATTCCGCCCACGGGCGTCGTGACGTTGGAGCGCATAACGGACGAGTTCGCCGACACGCTGGGCACGTACGCGCCCACCGACACTCGCTCGGCGGAGCGTGCGGTTCGAATCGCTTCTTCGCCCTGGACCACCGCCGGGCTGACGTTCAGCGCGCGCTGAACGACCGTTTGGAGGTCGAGCAGCGAATCGATGTGAACGGACAGTGTCGTATCCGACGCGGGGGACCGCGCGGATGCGGCCTGCGCGGCTGAGCGATTGGCGGGAACGACGACGGAGACAATACCGGCGGCCGCCAGCACGCCTAAGCGGTGGCAGGCCCGGTAGACGGGCGAGTGATGATGCAATGACATGTTGGTATGCTGTTGTACGCCGACCCCCCACGGAGCGTTTGTCGTCCGCGACGAGTGGAGCGAGCACTAAGGAAAACTTATCCCCGGCTCCGACCGTGTCCTTTCGCGAATCGCTCGATGAGGTCCACGGTCCGAAGGCGGGCGAGCGACGTCGGCTTGGTGCCCACCACGCGCATCGCCGTGCTCGACAGGTGCGAGGATGACGCGAAGCCGAGAATGTTGGCGACGTCGCGCAGGTCGTATCCCGGATTTTTCGCCAGCTCGGCAGCCGCAACGATCCGAACGAGATCGATGATCCGCTTGAGATTCGGCGCGCCGCCGGCTGAGAAGGAGCGGCTCAAATGCTCGCGCGTGACGCGGAGGAACTGCGCGAGCGTCGAGGTCCGCACCGGCCGGCCGGCGTGCGAGACGATGAACCGCCAGGCGGCTTGCTGGAGCGGCGCGTCGAGACCGAGTGTGCGCGGCGGGTCGTCGAGCGCGCGGGCGAAGCGCGTCGAGAAGCTCAGGTGCGCCACGATGTCGCGCGCGGCGCCGTCGTCCACGCCGTCGATCAGCACGTCGGCGAACTCGTAGGTCGCGCACTGCGCGAGCGCGGGTCCTTCAGCCGCACGCAGCGCCGCGAACCCGAAGAATGGAACGCTCGGATACTCGCGTGCCCGCGACGCGACGCGCCAGGTGTCTTCCTGCGCGCCGCCGACGTCCACCACGGCCGCATCGACGAGGTTGTCCTTGAATGCCGCCTCGAAATCCTCGAGGGTGCGCGTCATCACGACGCGCGCGCGCCGGCGCGGGAAGGCGGACTTCATGAGGGTTCTCGTCCGCTCGCGCTGCGCGTAGACGACGATCGCCGGTGTCCCGCCCGCGGAGGCGGCGGGAGCGGTCGCGCTCGTGCCGGTCACGCGGAGGCCGACAATTCGGCGACCATCTCGCGCGCACGCCGCAGCACTTCGCGAGCGTTCGCGTACGAGATCAACGTTTCCGCTTCGTCGAATTGCGTCCACCGGCAGGCGGTGATGCCTTCGGCGCGCTGGGGTCGGGTGTCCGACGCGGCCGTCTCCATTAGATAGAAATGACAGACCTTGTGAATGAGCTGGCCGCGGAACTTGAAGAACCAATCGATCGTGTCGATCTCGCCGCGGATCGACAGCCCGACCACGCCGGTCTCTTCGGTCACTTCGCGCGCGGCGGCGACGTCGGGCGCCTCGCCGTCCTCGAGGTGCCCTTTGGGAAAACCCCAGTTTTGATAGCTGTCACGGATCAGCAGATACAATGGCTGACCGCCTTCGACACGGAACACGACACCGCCCGCCGACCGTTCGTCGCGCGCCGTGCCGCGGTTCCGCGTCATGCGGCCTCGTGCCCCGCGGCTTCCGGCTCGAGCGAAGGACGCCCCTCCACGAACTGCCGCACGATTGGATCGGGGGAATTCCTGATCTCGTCGACCGTTCCCACCTGCCGCACGCGGCCCTGGTACAGCATCGCGATGCGTGTTCCCACCGTGTAGGCGCTGCGCATGTCGTGGGTGATGACGATGCTCGTCACCCCGAGGCGGTCGCGCATGCGGACCATGAGCTGGTCGATCACCGCGCTCGTCACCGGGTCGAGACCGGTCGTCGGCTCGTCGTACAGGATGTACTTGGGGCGAAGCGCGATCGCGCGCGCGATGCCAACGCGCTTGCGCATCCCGCCCGAGAGCTCGGCGGGAAAGCGATTTTCGACGTTCGGCAGGTCGACCAGTTCGAGCGCTTCCCGAACCCGAGCCTGGATCTCGCTCTCGGTGAGCTCCTGTTGCTTGCGCAGGCCCATCGCCACGTTCTCGCCGATCGTGAACGAGTCGAAGAGCGCGGCGAACTGGAAGACGTACCCGATGCGCGCGCGGAGCTGATAGAGCTCTCGCCGCGAGAGCTTCGGGACCTCGAAGTCGTCGACGATCACCTGGCCCGAGTCGGGCTCGAGGAGGCCGACGATGTGCTTGATCGCCACCGATTTCCCTGTTCCCGAATAGCCGATGATGACCATCGTTTCCCCCTCGACCACGTCGAGGGTGAACCCTTCGAGCACACGTTTGGGGCCGAAAGACTTGTAGACGTCGATGAGGCGAATCACATGCGTGGGGCGTGGGGCGTGGGGCGTGGGGCGTGGGGCGCGACAACAGAAATGTGATCCGCCGGCTGCTGCTAAGCTAGGGCGATCTCGCGACGCAAAAAGGGCCAGCAACTTTGCTGGCCCTTTTGCGCCCCACGCCCCACGCTCAACGCCCCACGCGTTAGGCTGCGAAACTACCCAGCGCGCGGCCGACGTCTCCCTCACGGAGGCGCTTGAGCGCCCGATCGCGAAGCTGGCGAACCCGTTCGCGCGTGACGCCGAGCATGGAGCCGATCTCTTCGAGCGTATGCTCGCGTCCGCCTTCGAGGCCGAAGTAGAGACGCAGCACTTTTGCGTCGCGCGGCGGAAGCGTGCTCAGCGCTTGCTCGATCTCGTCGGTGAGGAACCGGTTCATGGCTTCCTCTTCCGTGTCGGGCATCTCGTCGGCAACGAAGCGCTCGATGAGCGACCGGTCGCCTTCGGGATCCATGGGCGCGTCGAGACGAACGTCGCTGGTATTGAGCGCGGCGAGCGACTGGACGACGTCCACCGAGAGACCGGTGAGCTGGGACAGCTCTTCGGGGCTCGGCTCACGGTTGAGCTTCTGACGCAGAATTTCGGACGCCTTGATGATTCTCGAGAGGTCGGCCGTACGGTTGAGCGGCACACGAACGGTGCGGCCCTGACGGGCGAGCGCGGAGAGAATCGCCTGGCGGATCCACCACACGGCGTAGGAGATGAACTTGACGCCCTGGTCCGGATCGAACTTCCGGGCGGCAGTGAGCAGACCGACGTTGCCTTCACCGATGAGGTCGATGAGGGGCAGGCCGCGGTTCTGGTACTTTTTCGCGACGGAGATGACGAAGCGGAGGTTCCGCTTCACCAACTCCTGGAGGGCGTCCTGATCGCCGGCGCGAATTTTCTTCGCGAGGTCGATCTCCTCCGTTCCCTTGAGGAGCGGATAGGTGCTGACCTCGTAGAGGTACTGGTCGAGAATATCGCGCTCCGGTTCGTTCGGAGCGATCCCAGCGGGGGCCGCACGACGGCGACGACGCTTGAGTTCAGTCATTTTGCTGTTGCCTCGCGCAGAGAGCGCGTTGAAGTTCGGCATCTATCGAGCGGCGGCCAGAGTGAATCCGCATCGCTTCGGTTATTTTGGTGCACGGTCAAGCGCGACAACATAGTTGCGCTAGGCCTCCGGAGCGAGTCACGGAAAGGCGCTGCAAAATACTGGCCTATGAGATTTGCGCCAGCCCCATTTCGTTGACACTCGGTATACCCTTGGCTATAGTTCGTGGTTCCTGGCCATATTCTTCAGCACGATCGAAGAAACGGTTGGGGCGAGGGGGCGTAGCTCAGTTGGGAGAGCGCTTGAATGGCATTCAAGAGGTCAGCGGTTCGATCCCGCTCGCCTCCATGGCGGGGGAGTTGGAGCAGGATGCCCCGTTGGATTCAAGCTCGGAAGATTGCCACGACGCGCGCAGGGCGGTTGGCCGTCGGCTTTCGAGTATGCTGTGTCGTTGCATTTCGCGTCATCGAGTTGCGGGAATAGCTCAGTTGGTAGAGCACAACCTTGCCAAGGTTGGGGTCGCGGGTTCGAGTCCCGTTTCCCGCTTAAGGGCAGGGTGTAGGGGTTCTGGTAAAGGGTTGAGGGAAGGTGTGCGGCGCGTGCGCGCGCCGCTCGATATGGGGATGCCGACAGGTCTCTCTCATCACGTCGCGCCGCAGGCGCGACAATACCTTCCCGAAACCCGATACGCCAAACCCTATACCCTGGTGTTCGGGCGGTTAGCTCAGTTGGTTAGAGCGCCACGTTGACATCGTGGAGGTCACAAGTTCGAGTCTTGTACCGCCCATCACCCTGCGGTCATCCGCAGGGTTTTTTATTTGGAAATCCGTACAGCGCGCAGGATATGGTGTAGTACGGAGCAGGACGTCGAGCGTTTGTCCGTGTTTGTTCAAGGCGCAACTGTATGTCGGAACGCAACGTCACCACCAGTGACCACGCTGCGTCCACCTTGACTCGACTATAGTGCGGAAATAGCTTTGCGGTCTGTGCGCGAAGTCGCTTGTGTGGAGGTTTTCGAGCGACTTTTGGTCGATGGATTTCGCGTACGGCGCTCTCGGCCGCTAAGGAAGATCGAGCGGCAGTCGTGTGTACGCGCCCATAGCTCAATTGGATAGAGCATCTGACTACGGATCAGAAGGTTGGAGGTTCGAGTCCTTCTGGGCGCATTCTCGCGGCCGAGATCAAGAGCTGACAGTACGGCGGGGCGTAGCGTAGCCCGGTAGCGCGCCTGCTTCGGGAGCAGGAGGTCGCTGGTTCAAATCCAGTCGCCCCGACCATTTAAGATCAAGCCCTGCAACGTTTTGCGTTGTGGGGCTTTTTCGTGTCCCGAAAGCCAGTCCTCAGTTTCTCGACGTTTTCGATCGTTCACGGTAGAGAAGAACTCTCAACCGGGAGACGACGATGGCGAGAGCCGACGTAGCCCAGCTTTACCGCGAACTGCGCAATACCGAATTGACTTCGTACCACGAGGCGAGGACCATCTTCACGACATCTACGATCGGGTGAAGGCTCGATACCCTCATCTCTGCGACGACCGCTTCCTCTGCGCGGCCAACTGCTCGCGCGGCTACCAGCAACCAGAGTGGCGCCACACAACCAGAAGCGCGCGTTGGTCGAAGAAGTCGGACAGCGGAACCATTCGGGCCGGGAAACGTCGAGGCTACTGCCAGTTTATTTGATCGCATCGAGGATCCAAGTCCTCGATTCCGCAACACTCGCCTCAGTCACCTTTCGCGATTCCATTACAAGCACCGTCTGACGATCGGCCTGCTGGTAGCAAGTGAGCAGCGTTCCTACATCCCTCCAGCCGTCCGCTGCGGCCACGTCCTTCACGGGGAGGTTCTTCCGCTCCGTCGCCCACTTACAACGGCATGTGTTGAGCAATCCACCGTCCAGCTTCGAGCGGCCGGAGCGCTTCTCTAGTGCGAGAATCCAACGAGCGAACACGTCGCGGCATCGAGTCGTCGCTTGGGCAGTCAAGTCTCGAATCCATAATCATAACCGCGTCAATTCGAGGTTCTGACGGCCTAATGTCCTGCGTCATCACGGAAGTACCGGCATGCGGGAGATTTGTATCAGCAACCCGAGCCAGTTCCAGGGAGCGCAGACTGAACTTGCACCGCCGCTTGCCCTGAAGCCGAACCGGACGTCGCAGAGATCGTCGCGCTTCCGGAAGCATTCGCGGTCACGAGGCCACTCTGTGAGACGCTCGCGACGAAGTTGTTGCTAGTCGACCATTGAACCGCGGCCGAGGAAAGGAGATTTCCGTTGGAATCCTTGGCCTGGGCGTTGAGCTGAACGTGGCACGCAGCGAACAGGGTATTTGACGACGGTGTCACGGTGACTGTGGCCGGCGTCCCGGACGTGGCGACCGTCACGGCCTTGGAATCGCTTCCGGTACCACCTGGACCTGTGCACTGCACGACGTAAGTAGTGTTGGAGGTTGGTTGGAAGCGGCGGCTTCCAGCCGTTGGAAGGGACGCGATGAAGTTGTCCCACTGACCTGCACAGCTCGTGGCGTTTGTGGACGTCCAGCTTACGGTTACGCTATCGAATATCGTGATCAACAGCGGCGCCACCGTGACTGCGACCGTCGGCGCTGGCGCCGTGGTAGTGGCGACCGTCGAGGCGCTTTTGCCTTCGCTCGTCGCGGTGATCGTCGCGGTCCCGACCGCGATGCCAGTAACAACACCACTGGTTTGTCCGACTGTCGCACGCGCCGGGTCGGAGGACGCCCAAGTCAAAGTCCGGTTCGATAACACGTTACCATTGGCGTCTTTCAGTACGGCCGTCATCTGAATCGTTCCGCCGACGACAATACTCGGATTCGACGGAGTAACAATGACGGAGGCGACCGGCGCCGAAGCAGCTGCGGTGACCGTGACAGTTGCCGAGCCAGTTTGATTCTCGCTGGTCGCAGTGATGATGGCACTTCCGGTAGCGACGCCAGTGACGAGGCCGCTCGTCTGGGATACGCTGGCGTGCGATGGATCGGATGACGCCCAGGTGATTACGCGGTTGATGAGGACGTTGCCGCTCGCATCGCGTGGCGTTGCGGACATCTGAATGGTCGTTCCCGCAACGAGACTCGGCGAAAACGGAGTCACCGTGACAGACGACACAGGTGCAGGAGGCGCGGCCGCTACCGCCACACTAGTCGCCCCGGTCTTACCTTCGCTTGTGGCGGAAATCGTTGCTGTTCCTATGGCGATTCCAGTAACGACTCCGCTATTCGACACAGCCGCTTTGGAGGGGTCTGAGGATGACCAGGTCACGATGCGGTTCGAAAGAATGTTTCCGTTCGCGGCGGTGGTGGTCGCGGTCAATTGCACTGTCGTCCCGATTGTGATGGCGGGATTCGACGGAGAGAGCGACACGTTCGCGACAGGCACGATGGCTGGACTAACGTCCACCGTGGCATATCCGCGCTGCCCTTCGCACTCCGCGCTGATCGTGACCGGTCCCACAACGATGGCCGTCACGAGCCCCGTCGACGATATGGTGGCGCGATTTGGATCACTGCTCGTCCAGGTGACAGTGCGCCCAGTGACCACGACGTTGTTGGCGTCCCGAAGCTCGGCAATGAGTTGTGCCGTGGCGCCAACGGCGAGTAGGGTCATTTGTGGGCTCACATAGATGGCAGCGACCGGAACAAGGTTGGCGAGCGTGAGTGAAATAGTCGAGCTAGTTGCCAGGACGTTACCGACCAAGTCAATCGCTCGCACGCGAATCCCGTACGTGCCGTTGGCGAGCCGGAACGATCCGCGCGAATCCCTCGCATCGGTGGTGAACGTGATTGCAAAAGAACTCGCGCTAGCCACCGGCTGCGATGCCGAAGTGCTCGCAGTGCTGACGATCGAGTCGCGGCCACCGATGGAAACGAGGAGCTCAAGGTGATCCGACGCGACGCTTCCCGCAGTAAGCTGGCCGGCGACGGTGATGGAGCCCGCGACGGCTGAGAGATTCGCGGGCGTGGACGTTGTCGCGGAGTTAATTGAGACAATCGTAAGGCCGGCGGCGACTAGCGTGGACTGCCGCGGAATGACCGTGGCAACGATGGACGCGGATTTCGTAGCGTCTGCGCGCGAGGTCGCGAAGATGGTCGCTGATCCGGGTGAGACGGCGCGAACGAGACCATTCGGCGTGACGGAGGCTCTTGTGCCGTCGCTCGAAGCCCAGACTACCGTCTGATCGACGCCAGCATCAGCGATGACTGCGGCCACCAGCTGAACGCTATCGTTCACGAAGAGGGTTGCGCTCCGCGGCGTCAGATTGACGGACGCAACGCGGCCGCCCTGCGTCGGGCCTGATGAGTTTGCGTCGGACACGGCCGAAGCCGCGCACCCGTTCGCGCATGCCCCCACGCCCATCGCGAAGAACAGGGCGCGGGCGCGGGAACGCCGTCGCTCGTAATGTTCTCCGCTCATTGCTGTTTGTGGCAACGAGCCGGCATTGTTGTCTCAGCGGCGGAGTATCGTGCTATCGCACGACGCTTGCTTGCAACGCAGCGAGACGAGCCAACCACGCTACCGAAGCACATGGATGTACCAATCCGCTGAAAGCCCAAGCCGCGCGCTGTACGTGTGAGGATTCGTGTCTTTATGATAGTTGTATTCAGAGACATCGACTGTTCCGTCGCCGTTGACGCGCTCGACATACGCGACATGTCCGTAGGAGAACCATGCGACCGAACCAACAGCCGGAGACTTATTGACGGTGTAATGAAGAGATTGGGCATTGGCGATCCAAGTCGAAGCGTCGCCCCAATGGCCACCACCCATGTGGTTAGTGAAAAAATAAGGCGCGTTCTTTGTGCCAGCATCGCGATTGAGTCTCCAAGCAACGAACGACGTGCACTCGCGATAAAAGAATCCCTGGCCGGCGACAACTGTGTATGGATCACTCAGGGCGGGCGACTGAGTCGGAAACGGGTAGTCATCGACATAATTACCGCCGCTTGCAGGTGCCGTGGTGAAGCTTCCGACCGAGGAAAAGGGCCCTTGAGCGCCGTTGAGTACGTAACTCTGGACTTTCCAGTAGTAGGTAGTGCCCGGAGCAAGGGTTTGCGAATGGTAGGAAAAGGGAAATGCGCTCGGCGTAGTGTAGGTGAGTTGATCAGTGTTTCCACTGATGATGCAGTTTGCGCAGCTTGTTGCGGTCACGCTGGTGGGAAGATCGGCGGCGTTCGCGGCTACTGTGAGCCAATAGCGGTTTGCGCCCGAGACATTCGACCAAGCGAACGTCGGGTTGATCGATACAGTCGTCGAGCCGTTCGTCGGTGTTTTGAGCGTGGGGGAGGAGAGAGAACCGCCGACGGAAGTGACGCTCACGGTCTTCGAGTCAGAGGTAGTCCCGCCAGGACCAGAACACGTCACTGCGAAGGTTGTCGCTTGAGTGACCGTGAGTGTCGCCGAGCTGGAAAGGGCGAGGCTTGCAGCGCCCGACCAGTTACCGAAACACGAAGTTGTGCCGGTGGAACTCCAGCTCACGACGACGTTCTGACCGGCTGAAACGGTTGCTGGCGAGACGCTTACGGCGACCGTCGGTAGTGTGGCGTGGACTGCTGAGCCGAAGACAGTAGAGAGATTTCCCGAACCGTGCACGATACTCGAAAATATTTGGCCGGCATCAGAGTAGTTGGGATAGGTCGCGTTTGAGACTGGCTGCCAACCAATACCCCCGCTGATCGACGGGTCTGCACGGTCGAGGAAATAGACGCGCGATGCATCTGTCGCGTCCGTGATGTACCACCCGGTCGAGGGATTCTGGAAGTACAGCCACGCCACCGCACGAGTGGAACTGGGAAGCGTGGCTCCCTGCACAGGCAAGGTCGTTCCAACGTTGACGCCGATTGTGACCGTTCGGCCGTCGGCGGAAATGGCGACGTTGAAATTCCTTCCCGCCGCGGGGAAGGGGGGATAGGTCAAAGGCGTGCCATCCGCTGAGTTCACCGGCCGCCATCCGATACCGCCCGAGTACTGCGCACCAGTGCTGTCCAGGTAATAGATGTTCCCGGCACCATCGACGATAAACCAGCGCTGCGACCCGTCCTGGAAGTAGAACCATCGTGTGATCTGCGTGGAGTTAGCCAGCGCAGCGACGTGATCGGCTGCACTAGCGGATACCGCGAATGACGCAGCGACGCCTGCCACGCTCGGCCTCGACGCGACAGCCGGTGTTCGAAAGCGCGCGGCGCTCTCGCGTGGTTGGGTGGGAGCGGAGTCTCTGGCGCACGCGGCGCCGGTGGCCAACGCGAGGGCGACGAAGACGCGTACGGCGACACACTCGGGTCGAGCGTGCGCCAGCGCGTCGACAGTCGCGAGCGCGCCACGCATTCGGCGCATCGCAATAAACCACGTGCAGGAGACGAACATCGCGCACCGAGGAGGAAAATGGACCGTCATACCGCGCCGCACAAATGTCAGCGATTGCTCGCGGGCGATCTATATGTAGTGAAACGGCCGGTGCGCGCAATAGTAGTCTGCTAATAACGTTCTGAATAGGTCAGCGTAACGCTAAAGATTTCTTCGACAATTGTTTAGACGTTCAAATATGAATACCTAGACGGATGGCCGCCCCTGACAAGGTCGTCCTTGGCGCGCTTAGCTGAGCCGAACTAAGGGACGGCATGTCGTCGGCTCGGGCTCCCCAACCCTCCGTTTGCTCGATCGGCGAGTTGACCCCGCGCGAACCACAACGACGAGCCCGACCAATTCCGTCCTCGGTTTCTCCCTAGTTCTCCCACCGAACCCCATCCTCCGTGCGGGGAGAGTCCGGCGCCGACGCTCGGAACTCCCTCAGAATCGAACACGGTTATGTTTTGATTTCGCATCGAGATACGGGGATGTCTCGGCGCGGATTGGGGTTGCGCTGCTTGACCACGATCGGTCGCCTGGCCTGCTTCGGGAGCAGGAGGTCGCTGGTTCAAATCCAGTCGCCCCGACCATTTTTGGAAGATCATGATTCAAAGCCCCATTGTCACCGCGGTGACAATGGGGTTTTGAATTTCGCGCACGGTGCCGCCCTGCCCACCTGCGCCGCAGTGATCGACATCGATGCGGCCTCCGATTCCTCGGCGAGTCCCGGCGTCGCCGTCGACCATCACCGCGCACAACGCGCGCGATGGCAGCCTGTGTCGATCGGCGCTAGAAACCGCGAACGGCTACCACCACGTCCCAAACGCCGGGTACGCCACTTCGCGATAGTTCAACAGGCGCGGATTGAGCGTTCCTTGCAACCGCCGGTGCGCGTCGATGCTCTGATCGCCGCTCTGGACGGCCTGAAAGGCGCGGCTCGACGACATGGCCTGGCCGTTCGCCCACGCCCGCTGCGGAATCGACGCGCAGCCCGCCAGGGCGCCGAGGGAGCCGATCACCATGGCGAGCCGGGCCGCGGCCTTCACCACCGGCATGACGTTCGTTGGCATTTCCATTCGAGCTCCTGGTGTGTTGTGGCACTCGTCCAGTGACTGCGCAGATCGTGGACCACGACGACCGCCGAGCGCCGAAGTCGGTCTTCCGGGGTCGGACACTCGGCTGACACCCCACCCTCGTTGCACCCCTACGTCCCAATCGCCTGCCAGTCGCCCGGGCCTCGCGTGCGGCGGCCAGGAGCGCCGTCTTGCTCAGACGATCTTGAGTCCACGGATCGCCGGACTGGCCTCCGGATAGCGCAAGCCGAGGTCGTCCATCACGTCGGCGATTCGACGCGCGATGAGCCAGTTGCGCAGGTTCTTGTCGTCGGCCGGCACGAGGTACCACGGCGCCCACTTGGTGCTGCATTCGCGGAGTACATCCTTGTACGCCGTCGTGTACTCCTTCCACTTCGCGCGATCGTCCAGGTCGCCCACCTGGAACTTCCAGTTCTTCGTCTCGTCGGCGAGCCGCTCCTCGAGCCGCCGCTTCTGCTCGTCGCGCGACACGTGCAGGAAGAACTTGAGAATGACCGTTCCGTTCTCCGACAGCATCCGCTCGAAATCGTTGATCTGCTCGTAGCGCGCAGCGCACTCGCGCTTGGGCAGCTCGTGATGCACGCGTGGAACGAGGACGTCCTCGTAGTGCGAGCGGTTGAAGATGCCGATCATGCTCCGTGCCGGCGCGGCCTGATGGACGCGCCAGAGATAGTCGTGCTGCTGCTCGCGCTCCGAGGGCTTCTTGAAGGTAGTCACCTGACAGCCCTGCGGGTTTACCGCGCTGAACACCTTGCGGATCGTCCCGTCCTTTCCGGACGCGTCGCGGCCCTGCAGGACGATTAGCATCGCAAACCGGCCGTCGGCGTAGAACACTTCCTGCAGTCGCGAGATGCGCTCCGTCTCCTCGTCGATCAGCTCCTTGAGCCGCCCGTCCGAGGGCGCGCTCTTGGGCGGATGCGCGTCGCTGTCGCGCAGCTTGATGCTGTCCGCCGGGTCGATCGGTTTGAGTCGCATGCGGGAATGCTACGCCGGTACCGTGCCGACCGGATCACGGGCTGCCGGCCGGCCGCGCGGGCGCGCCAGCCTGGACGGCGGGCACGTCGGCGGTTCCCGAAGCGCCCTTGAGCATCTTCTGACGAGTGAGGTAGCTCTCGCCGTCGGTGATCCACGGCTGCGCCGGCTCGCCCTTGAGATAATGGCCGAACCAATCGAGCTGGCGACGCAGGTAATCCGCCTGGCTCTCGGGACGCGCGACGCCGTGATTCTCACCCTCGTACACGAGATACACCACGTTCTTTCCGAGCCGGCGGCCGAAGTTGTAGAGCTCCTGACTCTGGAACGGATTGACGTTGCCGTCGACGTCGCCTTCCTCGAGCAACAGCGGCGTGTGCAGCGAATCGATCGACAGCACCGTGGAGTTTCGGATGTACGCCTGCGGATCCTCCCACAGCGACACCTGCATGCGCTCCTGGCCCGTCTCGAAGTGCCCCGTCTCCGGGAGACCCGAGTTGCCCGACGTGTAGCCATAGAAGCTGATCAGATCCGTGAGCGGCGCGCCGGCGATCGACGCGGCGAACGTTCCCGGATTGTGCACGGCGTAGAACGCCGACTGATAGCCCCCCCACGAGTGGCCCATGTTGCCCACGTGCTTGCCGTCGATGTCCGGCACTTTCGCCAAGACCGTGTGCACCGCTTCCGTCACGCAGTCGAGACCGGAGTAGCCGGGATTGCGCGCCTGGAACACGATGTCGGGGCGCAGCACGAAGTATCCATTCTGGCTGAACACCGACGTGTTGTAGGTGCTCCGCTCGCTGGGCACGACGTACTGATGGAAGCCCTGTGAGAGCTTTTCGTAGTAGTACACGACCATTGGATATTTCTTGCCCGGCTGATAGTCGGCCGGATACGTGAGCATCATTTGCAGCTTGTCGCCGCGCTTGTTCGAGTAATCCATGAGGACCTGCTTGCCCCATGCATGATCCTTCTGGAACGGATTGGTGTGCGACACCTGCTTCGCGTCGGCGAGCGTAGAGCCGGCGACGAAGAAGTTCGGCGACTCCTCGTACGTCTGCTCTTCCATGAGGTAGACATCGGCGTTCTTCGCCTTCTTGAGACTCGACACCTGCTTGTCGAGCCACACCAACCGCTGCACCGGTTGGCCGACGGCGAGCCTGGCATAGCCGCTCTTCTTGTTGTACTCACCGGTCGCCGTGAGAATGAGCGGCTTGCTCGTATCGATCGCGCGGCCCTCGCCGTCGAGCGAACAGGGCGTCGCCGCGCGCGCCGCGCTGCCGCCGCGACCACCGCCGCCGCCACCGAAGCCGCCGCCTTCGCTCGCGCAGCGGTACACCGTGGAATCTTCCTTTCCGCGCGTGAGCCGCACGGCGTTCGATCCGTCGAGGTTCACCTGCCAGAGGTCGAACCGATCGTAGACGATCGCCGACTTCTCACCGGTCGTGAACCCGGCCATGCCGTACGCCCTGCGTTCCGGAACCGGGTGATCGTCTTCCATGTTCACGAAGGCGCTCTTGATCTTGCCGGTGACGTTCGCGCGCGCGCCGCTTGCGAGATCGACCGACCACCACTGGCCGTCCTGCTGGTACATCGCCACACGGCCGCTGGGGCTGAGCGTCGCGCCGAACCGCGACTTCGACAGCAGCTTGTCGCGCTTGCCCGTTGCCGGATCGACGCGATACACGTCGCGCACGTCGCGGCCCGACATGTACTCCGCGGCATACGGCGCGTCGTCGAGCGTGAGCACGACGTTGCCGAGCTCGGAGATCTGCACGGTCTCGTACGGGTCGGTCGTGAGACGCGCCACGCCGTTCTGTCCGACGTGCCACGCGACCGCCGTCGTCCGCTGGCGATCCTGCGCGGCGTTCACTTCCTGTTGATGGAACTGGCGCACGTCCTTCGCGTGCCAGATCTGAACGCGCGCTGGAGCGTAGTCGCCGACGGCGCGAGCGCCGGCGGGTGCCGGCTTGGGCTCGCGCGGCGCGATTCCGAAGAACAGCGTGCTTCCGTCTTCCGACCATTGCGGCGCGCGGTACCCGGCCACGCGCATCTCCCTCGGAAACGCGTTGTCGCTCGAGAAGTCATACGCTTGCTTCGCGCCGCGCGCGGACACGCCGCGCCAGGCGAGCACGGTATAGCTCGTATCGATGAACGCGGTGTCGATTCTGCTGCGCATCGCCGCGAGATCGTCGCTCTTGGCGCGCCACTGGAGCCCGGTGTAGTGCGCCTCGGCCGCGTCGAGCGATCGAATGGCGCCGGTGCGCGCGTCGAGCAGCTGCACGCCGTTGCCCGTCTTTCCGTCGACGTCGATCGCCATCGCCAACAGACCGCCGTCCTCGTTCCAAACCGCCTCGGCCACGTTGCCGAGCGTGAGCTCGGTGCCTGCGTCGAGGTCGCGAACGATGACGTCCGATCCTCGGCGCCCCGCAATGCCGTAGCGGCGCAGCGCCACATGGGAGCCGTCGTTACTCAGCTGATAACTCTGAATGTCGTCGAAGGTAGTCGCGACGCCGCTGCGCAAGTCGACGACGCCGACCTTGTTCCGATTCGCGGCCGGCGCGGCGTTCGCTCCGCCGGCCGCACCACCGCGGCGACCTCGTCCGCCACGAGCGCCCGCGCCCGCCGTGTCGGGTAGGATCGTATACAGCAGCCAGCGGCCGTTGGTCGTGAACTGCGGCGCCGTCGCGGAGCGTACGGTATGGTCCGTCTCGTTGTCGACCGTCCGATAGCGGAGCTCGGTGCTTCCGTTTCCGCGGCGCAGGTCGTACGCGACCCACTTGCCATCGGGAGAGAGGGCGCCATTGCCGAGCGTCTCCCACATGGCGTAGTCGGCGGGCCCGAGTGCGGCGGTCGCGGATGCAGCCGGGGACGTGGCGTGTTGCGCGTGGGCAACGAGGGGAGCAGCCGCGGACAGGAGGACAGCGGCGTAGCGGTTTGCGCGGAGCATGAAGCGCCTCGAGGGGAGGAATGAGAGGATCGCCAAGATCATATTCTTTCGCGCGGCGAATGACAATGACGGATAGCAAATGGCCCGCGGCATTGCTGCCGCGGGCCATGGTGCATCGTCTCGCCAAATTACGCGTTTCGGTCGATACAACCGTTGAACTGTGAGTTCACGCGCTCGGCATCGGGCACCGGGAAATTCACGTCGGTGCCGTACGGAACGCCTTTGTACTGAGACCCAGTTGGGAAGACTTTGTCCTGCGTGCGACCGTACTGTCTGATGAGCCGGCGCAAGTCGCTCAACCGATAGCCGCGGCCAAATTGCCAGAAGGCCTTCTCGCGGAAGAACAGGCTGACGGCGGCATCCTTCGTCGCCGGCGTCGTGGCAATCGCAGGCATGGTAGCCGCCTGGAAGTTGCCGATCTTCGGCGGGGCGGTCCGCAGCGCGTTGAGCGTGGCCATCATTCCGGTGAAATTGCTGGCGGCAAGCTGCGCTTCGGCTTCGATCAGCCGGGCGTCGATGCCGGACACCATCGGAATCGGATCATCACGGTTCTTGTACACCTGCTGGATGAAGAGCGGCGTCTGGCCCGCGTCTTCTGCCGGCAGCTTGATGTCGACGCCCCTGACGATCGGAACGCGCGGGTCGTTCAGCGACGCGAATGGAATGGCGTTGATCGTCTGGAACGTTTTGCCGCCGTAGTTCACGACGCTGTCGCCGACCGAATAGCGCGCGATCGAGTTGTTCAGCGTCCAGATACCCAGGTCGTCGGTGTTGCTCGACGCTTGGGTGATGAACACGTACTGATAGGACGACGCAATCGTCCCCGCCGGGACGAGTGCGGCCGCGGTGGCATACTGTCCCTTGTCGACCAGCACGCGCGCCTTGGTGATCAGCGTCGCGTTGCGAACCGCGACGGCGTTCACGTCCGTGGCGGCACCGAGGATCGTCAGCGCGCTGTCGAGGTGCGCCAGCGCAACGTCGTACACCTCGGCGTTCGTCCGCGGCTTGAAGTCGGGCAGCGAATAATCGACGACGCCCTGCGTGTTGAAGCCGAGCGGAATGCCGTTGCAGAAATTCTCGGCCAGGGTCATCTCGAGGAAACCGAGTGCCATGTACAGCTCGCCGATGTCCGCGGTCTTCGTCGGCTCGAACTTGAGCTCGGCGACGATAGCGTCACGGATGTAGCCGCGCGCTTGCGTCGTCCGGGTATAGTTGCTGGCCGAGTTGTCCGGACTGATCGTGCGGGCATCGACGTCGTTCTGAGAGTTCTGGAAATCCGAGTTCATGAACTCGTCCGTCAGGAGACCCGAGGCCTCCCAGATCGACGAGCCGGCGAATCCTGCAACCGCGGGATCGCTGACGACGAACTTGAGACGGCCCATGGCGCCGATTTTCAGCGCCGCCGCCGAGGCGGGCGAGCCCACGGCCGTCTGGTCCACGACGCCGGGGTTCTGTGGCTGCAGCAACTCGTTCTTGACGTCGCATGCTGTAGGCACGAGGAAGACCGCAAGCAACGCCGCGGCGCGCGTAACCCCTCGAGCGCTTTGCATCTGATTCTTCATTTATCTGCGTCCTCGAGAGGGTTAGTACTTGAGGTTGAGACGGAGCGTGAAATACGTCGGCAGGCCGGTGGTCTGGAACTCGTTCTGCGCTTCCGACTGCGTGAGGCCGTAGTTCGCTTCCGGATCAATGCCCGTCCAGGAGCTCCAGGTGTGCAGGTTGCGCGCACCGAAGACGAGGGTCGAGCCGCGCTGTGCACGGAGCCGCGACGTGATGATGCTCGGGAGCTGCGCAACCACCGAGAACTCGCGCAGCTTCCAGAACTGGTTGTTCTGGAAGTAGCCGACGGACGACTTGTAGTTCGTGCCGGCGACCACGGTGCCAAACGTCTTGGCGATCGCGGCAGCCTGGCGGTCCAACGGCGCCGTGGGGTCCTGCGTGTCGCGGCAGGAGAACGGACCGGTGTTGCACTGGAAGTTGTTCGCGCCGTCGAGAATGCTGGCACCGCCCTTGTAATCGAACATGAACTGCAGGCGTAGGCGGCGTGAGAACAGGTCGAAGCCGTTCTGGATCGAGATGATGTCGCGCGGCACGCGGTAGCCGAACGACTTGAAGCCGGAGTCGACGTGCACCTCAGAGATCTGCAACACGCCGTCGCCGTTGTCGTCGTGATACGTGTACGGGCGATACCACTGCTCGTTGATCGGATGACCGGGAATCTGACGCGCTTCGCCGCTCGTGCTGCCGCTCGTCGTTCTGAGACAGGGCACGGTCTCGGTCGCCGAGAGGACGCACGTGCTCGACACAGAACCCAGGCTCAAGATCTTGTTGCTGAAATGCGATGCGTTGACGAGCACGTCCCAGCCGAACTGGCGGCGGTCGATCAGTTGCGCGTTGGCCTGCACTTCGTGACCCCAACCCTGCGTCGATCCCACGTTGAGCAATGGGGACAGCTGCGACGCCGTCGACGACGGAGCGAGGTTGATGTTCACCAGCGCGTCGGTCGTCTTCTTGTTCCAGAACGTGTATTCGAAGTGGAGCTTGTTGCTCAGCATCTGCGCGTCGAACCCTGCCTCGTACTCGGCCGACCGCTCCGGCTTGAGGTTGGCGTTGCCCGGCTGGCTCGCGGTCAAACCCGGAGAGTCGACTTCAGTCGTGTTGTTGCGGCCGGTCAGCGCCACGGTGGCCGGGCTAAACGTGACGAGCCCCTGCGTCGCGCCAGGCTGCACGCCGCTGGCCCCGTAAGCCGAACGCACGCGGAACTGATTCAGCCAGGAATACTGCGGGAAGAACGGCTCGTCGGACGCGATCCACGACAAGCTGACCTTCGGGTAGTACACCTGTTGGAAGTTCGTTCCGAAGGCGCTGTTCTGATCGGTTCTCACGGCGGCGGTGAGGAACAACCGGTCGCGAATGCCCGCCTGCTCCTGGACGTAGAGACCGAGCGTCTTCACGGCCGTCGGCTGGCCCTGCGATCCGTTGCGCGTGGACGCAGCGGATACCGTCGAAGCGCCCGGAGGAAGCGTGGTGCCGTTCGTGCGCACCGAGTCGACTTCGAGGTTGGTGTAATCGGCGCCGAGGCTGGTCTTGACGTTCATCCAGGTGCGCGGATTCCATGTCGACGTGCTCGCAAGCTTCGCGGAGAAGTTGCGGAACTTCGTCTGGTTGTCGGTCACGCGACCGAGCTTCGCCGTCGCGCTCTGCGGTGGGCACTCGGTGAGGCGGCAGAGCTGGAAGAAATCGACGGCCGACAGGTCGAGGCCTGCGGTGCCTTCGTTCTGCATCCAGCTGAGCGGACGCCAGGTGCCCGTCGTGCTGCCCGTGAAGCGCTGCACGTCGGAATTCTGGGTGACCTGCATGATGTCGCCCGGCGCAAACTGTAGCGCGTCGTGCAGATACACGCCGTCGGCCTGATTCGGATCTTTGTCGAGGCCGCAGGGGAACTTGCCGGTGGGGCAGCCCTTGTAGCCGTAGTTCTGCATGCCCACATAGTAGAGCGCGATGATCAAGTCGCTCTCGGGTGGAATGCGGTTGTCGAGCTTGGAGAATCCGCTCGTGATGTTGAGGTCGAACTTCGGGCTCAAGCTGGCGTTGATGTTGCCGCGAAACGATGCGCGCTGCTGGGCCGACGGGTGATACCACTCGTCACGCACGGGCGTCCGCGCCGAATCGAAGCGGGCAAGCTCGTAGCTCGGCATCTGGATGGGGCCGATCTCGTTGTCCATGTCGCCGCTGGCGAAGAAGCGCACCGCGTCGTTTCCGCCGCTCACGTTGCCGCCGAACAGGCTGCCGTGACCGAGCTTCACGAACGTGGCGGCGGGATCCGTCATCCAGTTGTACTTGGTCACGCTGTCCGACGTACACGAGCCGGTGAACTTGGAGGTGGTCATCGTCGCGAGCTGGCATCGCGAGACGATGCCCTTCGAGTCATGGCCGAAGTTTGCGTACATGTCCTGATACGGCACGCGGTCGTCGACCGTGCGGCCTTCCGCCGACCAGTTCCAGCGCGTGGTTCCGGCGCGGCCCTTCTTGGTCGTGATGACGACGACGCCGTTGGCTGCGTTGGTGCCGTACAGCGTTGCCGCCGACGGACCCTTCACGATTTCGATGTCTTCGATCTCTTCCGGATTCAGCGAGTTGAGCAGCGAGAAGCCCGCGTCGGTGCCCGACGACAGGGCGCTGGCCCCGTAACGCACTCCGTCAACGTACCAGATCGGCGCGTTGCTCAAGCTGATCGACGAGACACCGCGAATGCGCACCGTCGGCGCGGCGCCAAGCTCGGTGCCGGGAAGCAGCGTCACGCCCGGGCTCTTGGCGATCATCAGATCGGTGAGATTGTGCGTCGGCATCTCTTCCACCCGCTTGCCGACGTCGCCAAGCGTGGAAACGGAATTTCCAAGCTCGACACGCCGCTGCTGGCCGGTCGCAGTCGTGACGACTTCCTGAAGCTGCGCGACCGCGACGGGGAGCTCGAAATCCGCCGTGGTGTTTCCCGTCGCGGCGACGGTGATCGTCTTCTTCTGCGATTGGAATCCGACGCGCAGCACTTGGAGCTGCGTCGATCCCGCTGGAACGTTTCGGAGTGTGAACCTGCCGTCCTCGCTCGTCGTGCCGAAGATCGTCGTACCGATGACGAGTACGCGCGCCTCGGCGAGCGGCTGACCCGACCCCGTCACGCGCCCGGTGATCGTGCCTTGCGCTTGCAGGTGGTGCGCTGCGCCAGTCAGCAGCATGAGCGCGGCGCCAACTGCCGCGGATATTCTCCAGCGTCCAAATGTCATGATCGTTTCTCCTCCAGGGAGGGGCGGGCGGGGCAACGAACAACAACGAGGATAGGGCGCCGACGAGAGTCGGCATGGGCCCAGCTACGACTGCATGGGGAACGGGAACAGACCGCGGTGCTCGCGGGGTGGGGTCGTGGCGTCGGACGCTACATGGCCGGAACAGTCACGTCAAGAACCTTGGGTGCCAGACATTCGGTCACATCACGCAGCCAACCGTACGCTTCCCGTACGCCGAACCGACCTTGACCGCACGACTGGTGCGACGACAGGACAATGCGCATTTTCGCACCTGCACCGCGCGCGGCGGCGCGTAGCCGCGCGACCACGACTCAGGAGAATTCGATGCTTCGGAACGTTCACACGCGCGTGCTCGCCGTCGGCGCAGCCGCCGTGGTGGTATTTGCCGGAACCCCCGCTCGAGTAATCGGGCAGAAGGCCGCTTCGGTTCCCACGCCGGAATCGGTGTTCGGGTTCCCCATCGGCAAGGACAGCAATCTCGTCGACTACGAACAGTCGATCGGCTATTTCAAGAAGCTGGCGGCCGCGAGCAACCGCATTCACTTGATCAACGTCGGCACCACCTCGTTCGGCCGGCCCTGGACGGCCGCGATCATCACGTCGCCGGAGAATTACGCGAAGCTCGATCACTACCGGCAGATCAACATGCGGCTGGCCCATCCGGAAGGCCTCACCGATTCGGCGGCGCGCAAGCTGGCGCGCGAGGGAAAGGTCATCGTCGACATCAGCGGTGGCCTGCACGCGTCCGAGATCGCGGGCTCGCAACACACGCCGCAGCTCGCGTACGAGCTGCTCTCCAAGGCGAACGACCCGGCGATGAAGGAGATCTTCGACAACGTGATCTTCTTCCTCTGGCCCACCATCAACCCCGATGGACAGGACATCGTCGTCAAGAACTGCCGGGAGACGATGTTCGGCCGGCCGCCCGCCACCAACGAGCCCTACGAGAAGTACATGGGGCACGACAACAACCGTGACAGTTATATGATGAA
Organism: Gemmatimonadota bacterium; assembly: GCA_028287235.1. Classification (GTDB taxonomy): domain Bacteria; phylum Gemmatimonadota; class Gemmatimonadetes; order Gemmatimonadales; family Gemmatimonadaceae; genus JAQBQB01. Next base: position 81,165 of record JAQBQB010000016.1, read on the forward strand.
CGGCATCGACTCGCGCGTCCGCCAACGCGTGTGGCGCGAGTGGGAGCCCGACATCATCTACGTGCACCACCAGTCGTCCCCCTTCCCCACGCGCATCTGGATTCCGCCGTTCGCCGACCCCGTGGGACTCCGCGCGCCGGCGATTCCCGCGAGCGAGATCAACGTCATCGGCACGCTGATCGCGCAGGAGCTCGACGCGAACCACCAGCCCGGCGCGGCCCACGCGCTCGCGACGTTCGACGCGTACTATCCCGGCTACATCGACTACATGCCGGTCTACCAGAACATTCCCGCGTGGTGGACGGAGACGCAGGGCGGCGGCTGCGCCACGACGCGCACGACCACGCTCGCCGATCTGCCGAAGGACTACAAAGACACGCGCCCGTCGGCGCTGTATCTCAATCCGTGGCTCGAGGGCAAATGGAGCCTGCGCGACGCCGTCAACACCATGGTCACCGCGTCGATCGCCACCCTGCGCTACGGCGCCAAGTTCCGCGAGGACGTGCTGTACAACCGGTACCAGTCGGGCCGCGACGTCATCAAGAAGTACAGCACAAGCGGCCCGTTCGCCTACATCGTTCCGCAGGATCAGCGCGACCCGGTGGCGCCAGTCGAGCTGCTGCGCCGGTTCGCCTTCCACGGCCTACGCATCAACCAGCTCGATCGCGACGCCGCCTACAACGGCACCACGTATCCCAAGGGCACGTGGGTGATCCCGATGAACCAGGAGTTCGCGTCGCTCGTGCAGGAGGTGTTCGAGGTGCAACACTATCCCGACATGGGCGACGACACGCCGTACGACGCCGCCGGTTGGACGCTGCCCTTCCAGATGGGCGTGAACGTCGTCGAAGCTACCGCGCCGCTCTCCACGGAATTTCGTGCGGCGCTCAAGCCGGTGGTTCCCGGCAAAGCAGTCGACTGGCATACGGCGCCCGACGCACCGTTCACGATGAACGCGACGGCGGCCGGAATCGTCCCGCGCGCCGGCGGCTTCACCGGCACCGGCGAACAAGTGCTGCTCGACCCGGCTCAGAACAACTCGTTCACACTCATCGCGCGCGCGCTGGCGGCGGGAGGAAAGGTCTCGTTCCAGAACGGACCGGCGGGACGCAGCCGCTACGTTCTCTCCGGCCTCGCTCCCGCAAAGCTCGACTCGTGGGCCTCGGAGCTGTGGGTCACGGGCGAGCGTACCTCGGGCGTGACCGGTACGTCCGTGACCGGCACTCCGCCGCGCATCGGGTTGGGAAATGACGGCTGGACCGAATGGCTGTTCGACACGCACGACGTCCACTACACGAAGGTCCTTCCGGCCGATCTCCAGGCCGGCAACCTCGCATCCAAGTTCGACGTGCTGATTCTCCCCGGTGGCCTGGGCGGCGGCGGGCGCGGTGGTCGTGGCGGCGGCGCGGTCGGCGCGGCAGCCGGTCCGGATGCGGCCACGCGGGCGGTGGACGAGTTCGTGCGAGCCGGTGGAACCGTGCTCTCATGGGGCGCCGGCGCGGCGGGCATCGCGCAATCGCTTCAACTGCCCGTGCAAAACATCACCGCCGGTTTGCCGCGCAAGGACTACTTCACCGGTACGTCCATCATGGAAGTGCTGGTCGACGCGACCCACCCGGTGATGGCCGGAATGCCGGAGCGCGCCGACGTCACCGTGAACCAGCCGCCGGCCTTCACGACGACGGACGGATTCGAGGGCGCCGTCCTCGCGAAATTCCCCACCGGCGCGTCGCCGCTGCGCTCGGGCTTTCTCACTCCCGGCGGCGAGAAATACCTCGACGGCTATGCCGCCGCGCTCGACGTGAAGCACGGCAGCGGCCACGTGCTGCTGATGTCGTTCAACCCGAACTGGCGCGGCCAGCCCACCGGCTCGTTCCGCATGATCTTCAATGCGCTGTTCTTTGGGAAGGAGACGGCCGACCAGGCCAAGGCCACGCCCGGCTTCTGGACCGCGCCGCCTCCGATGCCACCACGGCCTACCCCGAATAACGACGAGTAGCCTTGAGATGAGAGCGTAAACCTGTCATCTTTACAGTCTGATCCCTCTGCCCGCGCTACCACGATACGCTGTGCGCGCAGAGGGATTGCTGCTCGGAGACATCCGGCAGCCGCGCGCGCGTAGCTCAGCTGGATAGAGCGCTACCCTCCGGAGGTAGAGGCCGTGGGTTCGAATCCCTCCGTGCGCATACACCAACAGCAGGGTTCAGGGTATCGGGTTTAGGGTATCAGGGAAGAAAGCGGGATTCGCGCTGCGCGCGAATCCCGCTTCTCATTTGGCGAGCTCGGAGCACAGCTCCGAGCTCGCGCACCCTCCCTAAACCTTGCACTCTAGGCGCTAAACCCTCGTTCTTGGTCCGCTCTTTGCCGAGCTCGGTGTAGTCATGGCCCGTCGCACCACGTGGAAGGACCTCATCATTGGATTGCTCGCGGTCTGCGCCATCCTCGGCGTTGGACTGTCGATTCTGGTATTCGGCCGCCCGGGTCGCCTGCACGGGAAAACCGTATCCCTGTTCGCCACCAGCGACGCCGCCCGCGGCGTCATCGGCGGCACCGAGGTCTGGCTGGACGGCCAAAAGGTTGGCCTGGTCACGGGCATCGTGTTCCGCCCACCGTCCACCAAGCCGAGTGAACGGCTCGTCATCTCGATGGACGTGCTCGACGATGCGCTCTCACAGCTGCGGCTCGATTCCAAGGTGGACATCCGCTCGGGCACCAGCATCATCGGCGATCAAGTCGTCTATCTGAGCAGCGGCACGGCGAAGATGCGCCAGGTTTTGCCCGGCGATACGATTCACGGCGGCATCCAAGCCGATGTCGAAGAGGTGACCTCGGACGTGGCGCTCGCGTCGCGCGAGTTCCCGGGGATTCTCGAGAACGTGAAGCTCCTCGCGGCACAATTGCAGACGGCCAAGGGAACGCTCGGCGCGTTGGGCATCGAGAAGGGCGGCCCGGAGATCGCGATCGCGCGCATGAAAAGCACCCGGCTCGTGAGCCGGGCATTCAGCTCGCGTGGCACGCTCGGCCTCGCCATGCGAGGGTCCGGCGCGCTGCAGGCGCGCGCCGCCGCCGCCATGACCCAGGTCGATTCCATTCGCGCGTTGCTCGCGTCGAACGACCACTCCCTTGGCCGCTTTCGCCGCGACTCCACGCTCGTGCTGGAGATCACCCGTGTGCGGAGCGAGCTCGCCGACGTGCAGCGCCTCGCCGAGAGCCCTACGGGAACGGTGGGGCGCATGCGCACGGATTCGGTAATCGTGCGCAACATTCACCGCGACATCATGTCGCTGGATTCGCTCTTCGCGGCCGTCAAGCAGCATCCCTTCCGGTACATAGTTTTCTGAACGACGACACGGGGCACGCGCATTGCACCCGAACGATCGCGCGCGCCCTTGACCCCCCTCCGCAGCACCTATACCTTCGCATGAACTCAAGCACATCGCTTCGCCCGCCGCCGCCACCGCGACGACCGCGCGCCGCTACGCAGACCGCCGAGAGTGCGGGTCCGCAGCTCGAGTCTCCCCCTCCCCTCCCCGCTCCCTCTCCGGGCCAAACACCCTCCCCTACCGGACCGGCGACGCCCGTTGGTGTCGCGATGACGTCTGTGAACATCGCCGAGCTGAAGCGCAGAACAGTCCCCGAGCTCCAAGAGATGGCCGACGGCCATTCCATCGAGAATTCGGCTGGACTCACCAAGCAAGAACTCATATTCCGCATCGAGCAAAAACTGCTCGACCAAAGCGTCGCGCTCACCGGCGAGGGCGTCCTCGAGATTCTGCCCGAGGGCTATGGCTTCCTGCGCAGCCAGGATTGGAATTATCTCTACGGCCCCGACGACATCTACGTCTCGCCGTCGCAGATCAAGCGGTTCGACCTGCGCACGGGCGATACGGTGTCGGGACAGGTACGTCCGCCGAAGGAGTGGGAGCGGTATCTCGCGCTGTTGAAGGTCGAGTCCGTCAACGGCGACGAGCCCGAGGTGGCGAAGTCGCGCACGGGGTTCGACAACCTCCGCCCGCGCTATCCCGAAGGGCGCCTGCGCCTCGAGACCAAAGACGGCGATCTCAGCATGCGGATCATGGATCTCATCGCGCCGATCGGGAAAGGGCAGCGCGGTTTGATCGTGGCCCCGCCGCGCGCCGGCAAGACGATTCTTCTGCAGAAGATCGCCAACGCGATTCGGGAAAATCATCCCGAAGTCACGCTGATCATTCTGCTCATCGACGAGCGGCCGGAAGAAGTCACCGACACCATCGCGAACGTCGACGCCGAAGTCATCGCCTCGACCTTCGACGAAGAAGCGACGCGGCACGTGCAGGTGGCGGAGATGGTGATCGAGAAGGCGAAGCGCCTCGTGGAGCACAAGAAGGACGTGGTCATTCTGCTCGACTCGATCACGCGCTTGGCGCGCGCACACAACGCGGTGGTGCCGCACTCGGGAAAGATTCTGTCGGGCGGCGTCGACGCGAAGGGCCTCGAGAAGCCGAAGCGCTTCTTTGGCGCGGCGCGCAACATCGAAGGCGGCGGCTCGCTCACGATCATTGCGACGGCGCTCATCGAGACCGGCTCGCGCATGGACGAGGTGATCTTCGAGGAGTTCAAGGGCACGGGCAACATGGAGCTCATCCTCGATCGCAAGATCGCCGAACGCCGCGTGTTTCCCGCCATCGACATCAACAAGTCGGGCACGCGGAAGGAAGAGCTGCTCTTCACGACCGAAGAGCTCAATCGCGTCTATCTGCTGCGCAACTTCCTCGGCGACATGCCGGAGGTGGACGCGATGGAATTTCTGCTCAAGCAGATGTCCCGCTCGAAGAACAACAAGGAGTTCTTCCAGCAGATGGTCAACGGTTAGCACATCTGCTCCCTCTCGTGACCGCGGACCGCGGACGACTTCTCGGCATCGATTATGGCGAGCGCCGCGTTGGCCTGGCGATCAGCGATCCGACCGGCACCATCGCGTCGCCGGCCGGCGTGATCGTCCGCCGCGCGGGCAAGCGTCCGCCCGTCGCGGAGATCATCCGCCGCGCCGAGGCGCTCGAGGCGCGCGGCTTCGTGATGGGATTGCCGCTCGACGGAAACGGCGACGAGACGCCGCGCTCTACGGAAGCGCGCGTCGTCGCCGGCGAGCTGGCGAAGCGAACCGGATTGCCGGTCGAATTCATCGATGAGCGGTACAGCACCGCCGCCGCGCTTCGCGCCATTCGAGAGATGGGCGGCAAGACCCAGGACCGCAAAGGCGACGTGGATGCGCTCGCGGCCGCCGTCTTTCTCCAACAAGCGCTGCATCGTGTCGGCTAGCCGGCGCGCGCGCGTCGTCGCCGCGGTGTTCGCCGCCTCGTTCACGGCGGCCTGCGGCACCGGCAGCGGACCCGCGGTGCGTGTGACGATTCCGGCCGGCGCCACGATGCGCGTCGCGAGCGACTCGCTCGCCAAGGCCGGCGTGATTCGCTCCGCGGCGTTATTTAGAGTTTACGCATCGCTCAAGCGGAGCGACCGCGGGATCAAAGCGGGGACGTATCTGCTGCACCGCGATTCCGGCTGGGGCGCGGTGCTCGACGACCTGCACGGCGGCAAGGGGATCGTGCACGTCGTGACGATTCCCGAAGGCTGGGCGCTGAGTCAGATCGCGTCCGCGCTCGCGTCGAAGCTCGGCCAGTCGGCGGATTCGGTCGATGCGGCGGCGCGCGACACCGCGCTGCTGCACCGGCTCGACGTGCCGATGCCCACGCTCGAAGGCTATCTCTTTCCCGACACCTACACCTTTGCCGACGGCACCACGGCGCGCGCCGCGGTCGACGCAATGGTGAAGCGCTTCGAGCAGGTGTGGAAACCGGAGTGGACGGCGCGTCTCGACACCATCCATCTGTCGCGCAACGACGTGATGGCGCTGGCCGCGATCGTGGAGAAGGAAGCGCGTCTCGCCGAGGAGCGTCCGGTCATCGCCGCCGTGTACCTCAACCGGCTGCGCGACGGCATGCTGCTCCAAGCCGATCCGACGGTGCAGTACGCGCTCGGCAAGCACGTGGCGCGCGTGTACTACAAGGATCTCGAGGTCGATTCACCGTACAACACGTACAAGCACAAGGGGCTTCCGCCGGGACCGATCGCATCGCCCGGGCGCGCGAGCATCGAGGCGGCGCTCTATCCGGCGAACGTGCCGTACAAGTATTTCGTCGCTTTCCCCGACGGCCACCACGAGTTTCGCGGCGATCTCGCGGCGCACGAGAAGGCGAAGCTCGAGGCGAGGAAGGCCTGGGACTCAGTCGACGCGGTGCGCCGCGCGGAGCCGGCTCGACCCAAGTGATTGCGAGCGCCACCGAAAGGTGACGTCGGGAATGGACTCGTGGCGGCGGGCGCGGCGTCCGCCGCGCTGCCCATGGGGCGTGATGCGCGTGTCGAACTCGCGGACGATCTGCTCCTTCACCGGCGGCAACAGCATCACGTCGACGAGCTCGGGGTCGAACTGTGTGGCTCGGCCTTCGGCGATGACTTCGAAGGCCTTCTCGACGCCGGTGCCGCGGCGATAGCGTCGCGTGTGGGCGACGGCGTCGAAGGTATCGGCGATCGTGACGATGCGCGCCTCGAGCGGAATGCGTCGGCCGCGCAGTCCGCGCGGGTAGCCTTTGCCGTCCCAGCGCTCGTGGTGCGCGAGCACGCCCGCGGGCAGCTCGGGATAGAAGGCCTTGAGGGGAGCCAACACCTGCGCACCGCGCGCCGGGTGGGTGGCAATGGCGCGGCGCTCGGCGGCCGTGAGTTTGTTCGGCTCGTGCACGATGTCGAAGAGCGCCTCGTGAATCTTGCCGATGTCGTGAAAGAGCGCGACGCGTTCGACGGCATGTTGCCGGTGCTCGTCGAGTCCCGCGGCTTCGGCGATGATCATGGCGTAGGCCGCGACGCGGCGCACGTGCATGCCGGTGTCGGGGTCGTTGGCTTCGATGGCGTTGAGCAGTGTCTCGAGCGCGGCGCCGGCGAACCGTTCCATGGCGACGCGCGTCTTGTGTTCGCGCGCGAGAAGGGCGCCGCCGGCGGCGCCGAGGACGAGCGGGAGCGGGTTCGTCATGGGGGCGATCGAACGCAAGAACCGGACTGAAAAGCACAAAACCCCCGAGTCAGTACTGACTCGGGGGTTTTGCAGGGTACTGCATGAGGTGCCGGCGACGGCCTACTCTCCCGCGCTCTCGCGAGCGGAGTACCATCGGCGCTGTAGGGCTTAACGATCGTGTTCGGAATGGGAACGAGTGTGGCCCCTACGCTCTAGTCGCCAG
>JAQBQB010000020.1 GCA_028287235.1 Gemmatimonadota bacterium
CATCGAGCTCCATTGAGCCAGCCGTCGCAAGAATCGTCTCGAGCAGCGTCTCGTTGAGGAGCGACACGCTTTCGGCCGACCCGTGAAGGCGCTCTGCGCGCAGCTTCACCTGCAGCGCCGATTCTTCCCCTGACACGTACAACGTCGAGTGACCTAGCTCCTCGAGCTTTCCCGCCACCTGTAGTAGAAGTGTGGACTTGCCGATGCCCGGTTCTCCACCGACGAGAACCATCGAGCCCGGCACGATCCCACCGCCGAGGACGAAGTCGAATTCCTTGATCCCCGTCTTCAGCCGTCGGCCCTGGGAGCTTTTTACGTCACGGAGTCGTACGGTCGGCGCGACGCTGCCACCCTCCGCCATCGACTTCTGCCCTGAGATGCGTCGGCCCGAGGCAGTCGTCGAAGTGCGAGTTGCCATCTCTTCGACGAGAGAATTCCACTCGCCACACGTATCGCAGCGGCCAGCCCACTTGGGATGGTCTGCGCCGCAGCTGGTGCAACGATATACCGTTTTTGCCTTGGGGCTCACTGCGTCAGACGGGGCGAGAGATTCTCGAAGCGCGTGTAGGTCTTGTTGAAGTAGAGATTCACGAATCCGGTCGGTCCATTGCGCTGCTTGCCGACGATGATCTCGGCGCGGCCTTCGAGCGAGTTTCCATCTTTGTCGAGCGCGCCGGGTTGCTCGTACATCTCCTGCCGGTATATGAACATGACCAGATCGGCATCCTGCTCGATTGCGCCAGACTCGCGAAGGTCGGAGAGCTGTGGGCGCTTGTTTTCGCCGGTGCGCTGTTCGGGCGCGCGCGACAGCTGCGACAGCGCGACGACTGGAATACGCAGCTCTCTCGCGAGCGCCTTGAGAGAACGCGAGATATAGCTGATTTCCTGCTGCCTGCTCTCGGTGTTGGTTGGACCCTGCATCAGCTGCAGGTAGTCGACCACGACCATACCGATGTTGTTCTCCATCTTGAGACGGCGGGCCTTGGAGCGCATCTCGAGCAGCGTCATCGCCGGCGTATCGTCGATCCAGATAGGGGCGTGACTCAGAATTCCGGCGGCCCGCCCGAGCCGAACGAATTCCTCGTCGTGCAGCTTGCCTTTGCGGAGTCTCTGCGCATCGACGCGGCCCTCGGAAGTAAGCAGGCGCTGGACGAGCTGCTCCTTACTCATTTCCAGAGAGAAAAAAGCGACCGGGACATTGTGATCGAGCGCGGCGTTCTGAGCGATGTTGAGCACGAAAGCGGTTTTTCCCATCGAGGGACGAGCGGCGACGATGATCAGATCGGACGGCTGGAAACCAGCCGTGAGCTCGTCGAGATCCTTGAACCCGCTCGCCACACCCGTAATCGATCCGCTTCCACGCTGGATCTCTTCGATGCGCTCCATCGTCGGCCACAAAAGCTCCTTGATGCGCATGAAGCCTTCGGACCCGCGACTCTGGTTGACCTCGAAGATCTTGTGCTCGGCCTCGTCCAGCAGCTCTGTCGCCGGGGCGGCCGACTCGAATGCCTCGGCAACAATTGCCGTCGAAACTTCGATCAGGCGTCGGCGAAGTGCTTTCTCACGAACGATCTTGGCGTGGTACTCGACATTGGCGGCGGTGGGCACCGCGTCGACGAGAAATCCGATGTAATCCTTGCCGCCGCTCGATTCGAGGGAGCCCGCGCGCTGCAGCTCCTCGGAGAGCGTGAGCGGATCTACTACATCACCGCGGTCGGACAGCGCGGCCATCGCGCGAAAGATGCGCCGGTGGCCCTCGCGGTAGAACATCGTGTCATCGAGGAACTCGGTCGCGCGCATGATTGCGTCGGGATCCATGAGCATCGCCGACAACACCGCCTGCTCCGCATCTTCGGAGTACGGTGGCCGTCGATCCTTGTATGGGTCACGAGCGGGGGGCGCTATCGAGAATTCTACGGGCGAGCTTGACATCTTCCCAAGTGGGGCGTTTCCAGGCCGGATTGCGTAACAGCGCGGCGGGGTGATAGGTGACGATCAGCGGTATGCCATGATACCGGTGGACGAGCCCACGAAGTTGTCCCAGAGGGGTCTTCGTTTGCAATAGTGTTTGTGCCGCAAAAGTCCCGAAGGCTACGATTACTTTCGGTTTGATGAGCTCGAGCTGCCTGATCAGGTACGGACTGCAGGCCTCGACTTCCTCGGGCTGCGGATTCCGATTCCCCGGAGGCCGGTGCTTGAGGACGTTACAAATGAATACCTGTTCCCGCGTCATGTCGATCGCCGCGAGAATCTTGGTGAGCAGCTGACCGGCTTGGCCGACGAAAGGCCGTCCGGTCTCGTCCTCCTTTGCGCCGGGAGCCTCGCCCACGCATACGAGCTCGGCGTGGGGATCACCTTCGCCCGGCACCGCGTTGGTAGCCGTCTCATAGAGTGGGCAGCGTCTGCATTTCTTGACCTTCTCCGCGATCTCATCAAGCGAGCGAAGCTTGAGGATCGTGTCGGGTATCAGGTCCGCTTCATCGGATGCTACGACAATCCCTTTCTTGAATGCCATGTCGTCGGTCGTTGTGATTGCGGGCGGTTCTGGCTTCGGCGAAACGTCAACCGGTGGCGTGGCGGCGGTGATTGGGGTGTCAACATTCACGCCAGCATCGCGGAGTGATGTTCGCCAGTCACGTGTATCCGCTGGATCAAACTCGCGGACGGTCGGCGATGCCGCCTGTGCGGCTCGCGCAGCGCGAGAAGGCCGCGACGCTCCAGCTGCGCCGATCACGCGGAGCACGTCCTCCACGTTCAGGCTGTCCAGCACCAGCTCCGACTCCCCAAGCTCGCGCCGCTGCTCGATGTAGCGGCGGAGAAGCTCCTTAGCGTCCATTCAACTTCGCTTCTATTCGGTCGAGAATTATCTCGGCGAGGTCGATCTTCGACATCAGCTGCAATTCTTCCTCTGTTCCGGAACGGTCGACGAGGGTCACTCGATTCGTGTCGACGCCGAAACCCGCGCCGGGCTCGGTCGCATCGTTGAGAACCACCATGTCCAGATCCTTGGACTCGAGCTTCTCTCGGGCATTCGTAAGGCCATTTCCTGTTTCCAGCGCAAAACCGACCACCAGACTTTTTTTCTTCCGCTTCGAGATGGTGGCCTTGAGAATGTCTTCGGTTTGCTCGAGATCGATCTTCGTCGCGCCACGACCCTTCTTGATCTTTGTGTTCGCCTTCTCCGCGGGACGAAAGTCAGCGGGCGCGGCCGCCATGATCAGGACGTCGGTCGATGGCAGCACCTTCGCTACGAGTTTCGACATCTCTTCAACCGTTTCCGCCTTAACTGTCGTGAGCTCGCCTGGCAGCGGGATATCGACATGCCCTGCAACGAGCGTTACATCAGCTCCCCTGCGCCACGCGGCTCGTGCGATTGCGACTCCCATCTTTCCGCTGCTGTGATTGGAAATGAATCGCACCGGATCAATGGGCTCGCGGGTCGCGCCAGCGGTGACCACGAACTTCTTGCCTGACAAAGACGACTTCGATTCGAGCAAGCGTCCGATCCGGCTCACGATCTCTTCAGGTTCCGGCATTCGGCCGGGCCCGCTTCCCTCTCCGACCGCCAAGGGACCTTCGGCGGGCTCGAGAATCTCGTAGCCCAGCGACCGTACGTGGGCCACGTTGCGCTGCGTCTGCGCGTGCGCCCACATGCGGTCGTTCATCGCGGGGACCAGCAGAACCTTCGATTGCGCGGCCAGGAGGCAGGCGGTGAGCAGATCGTCCGCCAGACCATGCGCGGCGCGACCGATAAAATCAGCGGTGGCCGGCGCGACGACGATGATCTTTGCTTCGCGCGCGAGTCTAATGTGATCCAGCGCGTGACCCGGACCGAAGATCTCCGTGTGGACTGGCCGCCCCGTAACGGCTTCGAACGTGATTGGTCCGACGAACTCGCGGGCACCGCGCGTCATCACGACGTCGACTTCAGCGCCCGCCTGCGTAAGCAAACGCGCCAGCCACACTGACTTGTAGCTGGCGATGCCCCCGGTAACACCGAGGAGGATGCGGTTGCCTGCGAAGGGGCGCGCGGTAATTACTCCGTGCGGCGGCGCGGAATTACGCGGTACTCGACCTCACCCTCGGTGAGCTCCTCGAGAGCGCGAGTCGTCAGCTTCTTCTCGCCCGGGGCCGAGCGATCGCGGGGGAATTCATTGAGGACGCGCGCGTACTTGGCCGCGACCAGAACTCCCAGATACTTGTTGGTCGCGTGCTTCGCGACTTCGTTCGGGATGAAAACCTGCATTTACTTCCTCACTGAATAATGATCGATGGCGCGCTGGATCCCGTCCTCGAGCTTCTTGATGCGCGTAGCCAAGGTGCGGCGGTTGCGGGAGCGCTTGACGCCTTCCGCGTCGATTATGCTGGATATCGTAGCCACCGCCGAATCGATTCGATCGTTGACCACGACGTACGGATACAAATCTACCGCTTTCAGCTCGTCTTTGGCACTTCTCAATCGTCGAATCAGCGATTTGGGGTCTTCGGTCCCGCGTGCAGTAAGGCGCTCAACCAGCGCCTCAGCCGACGGGGGAAGGATGAAGATGAGCACTGACTCGGCAAATGCGGCGACGAACTGCTTCGTCCCCTGGACGTCGATATCCATGATCACGTGCCTGCCTTCCGAGAGAACGCGATCGACCTCTGCCCGGAGCGTCCCGTACAAGTGCCCGTGAACCTCAGCCGATTCCGCGAATTCGCCTGCCGCCTGACCTCTCCGAAAAGCCTCCGGAGTCCGGAAATGGTAGTCGCGGCCGTCGACCTCGCCGTCGCGCGGTGGACGCGTGGTGCACGACACCGAGTAGCCGACATCCTGCCTCTTCGCCAGGAGCTGATGGGCGATAGTGGTCTTGCCTCCTCCTGAGGGCGAGGAAAGAATGATCGGGAACGGCACTATTCGAGGTTCTCGACCTGTTCGCGGATCCGCTCCAGCTCTTCCTTGATCGCGATGACATCCTCGAGTATGGGCGCGTCATTGGCCTTGCTGCCAATCGTGTTGGCCTCGCGAACCATCTCCTGCAGGATGAATCCGAGCCTCTTGCCCACCGGGTCGCTGGTCTTCGACCGCGTCGTTTCTCGAAAAGTCGACAAATGCGCCCTGAACCTGTCCAGCTCCTCCGCGATGTCGAGCTTGTCGGCGAGGATCGCGATTTCCTGCGCGATGCGTTGAGGATCGGCACCCGCTCCCCCAATGAGCTCGCTCACCGTGCGCTTTACCCTGTCGTGCTGTTCCTTGAGCCGGATTGGAGCCCGTTTCTCCGTCCTGGCGAGTCTGGATTCGATCGCATCCAGTCGCTCGAGCAAAAAGCCGGACAGTTGTGCGCCCTCAACCTTGCGCATCGCCGTGAGGTTCTCGACCGCTTTCGCCACCAATTTCACCAGAGCATCGCCATCGCGGGGCTCGATCTCGTCGCTCGGAGCGGCGATCACATCCGGCAATCGCAGCAGCGTAGAGAGATCCAGCTCGCCGGCGAGCTTGTGCTTTTTCTGCAGCGCCTTCAGCGCGGTGAGATAGTGCGCCAGCCGCGTCTCATCGATCACCGGAGCCGTGGAGTCGCGATCGATTCGCGCCGTGAGAGTCACATGTCCCCGGGCGATCTTCTGCCGCAGCAGCTCCCTGATCTCCCCCTCCCAGCGGCCGAACGCCGAGGGCAGCTTGAGGTTGGGGCTGAAGAACCGATGGTTCACCGTCCTGATCTCGACGGTTGCGCGCGCGTCGCCAACCAACCCGTCCGCCGCGCCAAAACCAGTCATGCTGGATATCATGTGAGGTGGGCTAACCTACGGAACGACAACAGGTTTGTCAATTCCAGAAATCCCATCTCACGCCATAGATGGCGAGCACTCGCGGCATGTCGAATCCCGGAATAACCGAGTACTGGTAGCCCAGAATATTTCGCTGCTGGTAACTGATCACCGCGCGCAGAATCCGAAATTCCAGCAGGGCCGAAATCGTCTTTGCCGTCGGCGTACGCACATCTCCCGCGGCGAGCGGAAAGAGCGTGCTCTCCCGATACTCGTACGCGGCAGCCGCGTGCATCTCGAAGTCCCCTCTCGGGAACCGCTTGATGAAATTATTGGTGAAGTTTATCTCGGAGCGGCTCTGGTATTTGGGCAGGTACCCGCGAGCCTGGTCCCAGCTGGCAAGCCAGGTATCGATTCCGAATCCCCGGCCGAGCGGACCGCGAATCGACACGGTGCGAGCGGTGGCGCGACCGGCGGGCGTGGGAAGAAGCAGCGTGTCGTACACGATCGGTGCCAAGCCCTGGGTCTTGTCGGTCGTGATCATTCCGGCCGAGATCCATGGTCCCAGAATCCTGAGTCCGGCTTCGCCGCGGAAGGTCGTCGTGCTCGCCAGCGTGGACGCACCGCCATTAGGCTTCGACGTTGCGACCGACCCCGATAGGGCGAGGAATGACAGCGACTGGAGTCGAGCCCCCACGTCAGCGTTGGTTGTGCCGCGAAAGCCGTCGTGCTCCGCGAATCCACTGAGGGCGCCCAGTCGCGTCGCAAAATCGAGTCTGCCGGAGACCGCGTTCGTGCTGGTTCCGCCGCTCGCGCGCAGCCGATCATTGATCTCCAGTCGCGCGGGTCCCGCGGTGTAGCCCGCGCTCACATTGTACTGATTCTCCAGGATTTTCCGCTGGAGTGTGTCGGGTTGGCTCGTCGCAGCGACGTTCCGGTCGGGTCCGGTCGTCCCCTTGAATGCCAGCGATGCCGCTGTGAATTGTGCCCACGGTCCGCCACTCGCCGCTCCCACTGCGGCCCGCAGGTATGCGTTCGTTATCGTCTGGTCGAGCGACAGGATCGGGGGGCGTCCGAGTGCAGCACGCTCGATATCGCGTGTAGCGTGGTAGCGATTGACGAATCCGTCGATGCTCCAGCGTTTGCGCGCAATCCCGACTCTGCCAAGCAGGGACAAGGCGTCGCCGCTTCCGGAGAACCTCGGACTCGCTACCCCGTATTGTTGACCCCCCAGCTGGAACACAGCGCCGTTGTCGTATCGCTTGCCGTAGAAGCCGCGGTAGAGGTTGGTGTCTTCGTTGCCCGTCGCGACGTCGACGCGCGTGTACGGATCTGTATTGTCGACCCGCCAGCTACGCATGTACAGTCTCAGCTCGTTTGCGCTTCTCTCGATAGTGAGGTGCTCCAGTGACCACATCTGGATCGTCGAGAGATCGAGCACCCCCCCGCTGGTGTTGTCGAGATTGTCGATCTCGATGCCGTCATAAAAAACTCTTACGCGGCGAAAATCGCCGTTGAACGCTGCCGTCTGCGGCGTCGAGAGCCATCCGGAGCGGAAGGTCGTGATCCCCGGAATTCGATCGAGCAGGTCGACGAGCGTGAGCGCACCGGTCGCGAAAAGCTGCGCGCGGTTCCAGTCGTATTGCGGGCCGATCTCATAAGTGAGCGGATCAGCAGACCTTCCGATGGGCGGCTTGATGGAGTCGGCCTTGATTGAATCGGCCTTCGCGCGAGCGCTGTCTGACTTCACTCGCGCGCTGTCTTTGCTGGAATCCGGCCTGGGCGGGATCGGCACCTGACTAACCGGCGGCGTCACCACCTGGGCGCCCGCGGAAGAAACGCCCGCGTACAAAATCGCCCCGGCCAGAAGGCCGAGGCGGGCTGGGCAAAGCCTGCGCCCCGTGCACCTGTTCAGCGTACTCTCCCGCGAATGAACTCGATGAACGTACCCGTTGGAACGCCCGTCGGTCCTTTCGGAATCGTCACGAGGTCCGTCTCCGAGTAGGCTGTTCCCGCAATATCCATGTGCGCCCAGGTGTATCCCTCGGCGAACTCCTTTAGAAACATCGCCGCCGTAGTCGCGCCGGCAGGCCGGCCGCCAGAGTTTTTTATGTCCGCAACATCCGACTTGATGAGATCCTTGTACTCGTCCCACAGCGGCAACGGCCAGCCGGGCTCACCCGCGCGCTTACCGGCGGCGAGAAGCTCCGCGATGAGCGCGTCGTCCGTCGAGAAGACTCCGCTCGCACTGTGACCGAGCGCGATGACGCACGCTCCGGTGAGCGTGGCGGCGTCGATCACGACGTCGGGCTGGAAGCGTTTCGCGTACGAGAGGCAGTCCGCGAGAACGAGCCGTCCTTCCGCGTCGGTGTTGATGATCTCGATGGACTTGCCGTTCTGCGCCCTGACCACGTCCCCGGGGTTCATGGCGGTGCCCGACGGCATGTTGGTCGTCGCGCCGATGATGCCGACGACGTTGACCTCGGGCTTCATCTGTCCGATCGCCTCGAACGTGCCGAGCACGCCGGCGGCCCCGCACATGTCGAACTTCATGAACTCCATTCCCTGCGCGGGCTTGATGGAAATTCCGCCGCTGTCGAAGCAGAGTCCTTTCCCGACGAGTACCACAGGCTTCGCGTTGGGCTTGCCGCCCTTGTACTCGAGCGTGATCAACTTGGGGTCCTGGGGAGTTCCCTGCGCGACCGCGAGGAAGGATCCCATCTGCTCCGCTTCCATCTCTTTGCGCCCAAGAACATTGATTCCCATGCCGTAGCGCTTCGCGATGTCAGTGGCGGTCTGAGCGAGGTACTCGGGCGTGCAGAGATTGCCGGGCATCATCGCGAGGGTGCGCGCCAGACTCTGGCCCGCGCCTATTGCCTGGCCGCTCGCGAGACCGCGCCGGCTGTCGTCGGTGTTGCTCGTGATGATGACCGCTTTCTCGAGAGGCTTCTTCCGTTCCGCCTCTGGTACCGGCGACTTGAGGTCCGGGTACTCCCACGCGCCGGCGATCAAGCCGCTGGTGATGGATTCGGTTTCATCGGGTGAGATCTGACCGGAGTACCACACCATTTCGCCAACACCGAGTCGGTGGGCATTGCGCGCGGCAAGCGTGGCGGCTCTCCGAAACGATGCCTTCCGATCGGTAACGTTCCCCATTCCGACGAGGAACATGCGCCGCGGACCTTTCGCCACGCCGGTGAGGTGCAGCGTCTCGTCGCGCGATCCGCGAAAATCCTTGTTCTCGATGATCCGGGTCAGCGCGCCCTGCGTCGCCGCGTCGAGGCCAGCGATTCCGGCGAGCGTCGGATTCTCGGGGAGAGCGACTACAAGGAGTGCCGTGCCGACTTCCGCAGGGTTGACCGAGTTCAGGCTGACGGAGAGCACTATCTAGCTCTTCATCCCAGCGATCACCTGATCGCCAAATCCTGACGTCGAGACTTCGGTTGCACCGGGCATCTGGCGCGCGAGGTCATAGGTGACGCGCTTCGACTTGATTGCGTTCTCCATTCCCTTGACGATCAGCTTCGCGGCCTCATTCCAACCCATGTACTCGAACATCATCACTCCGGAGAGAATGACGCTGCCGGGATTGATCTTGTTCAGGTTAGCGTATTTCGGAGCAGTCCCGTGCGTTGCCTCGAATACGGCCACACCATCGCCGACGTTGCCGCCCGGCGCGATTCCAAGGCCCCCGACCTGTGCAGCCGCCGCATCAGACAGGTAGTCGCCGTTCAGGTTTGGCGTCGCAATAACCGAATACTCGCCCGGACGGAGAAGCAGCTGCTGGAACATCGAATCCGCGATGCGGTCCCGCATCACGATCGCGTCAGCGCGCGCGGTCGGTCCGCCCTTAGTGAGCTCCGCTTCCGTGCACGTATCCTCGGGGAATTTCTCGCGCGCGACTTCATAGCCCCAATCGCGAAAAGCGCCCTCGGTGAACTTCATGATGTTGCCCTTGTGCATCAGCGTCACCGACGGCAAGCAGTGCTTGATGGCGTAGCGGTACGCCATGTCGATCAGCCGCTTGGAGCCGAACTCGGACATCGGCTTGATGCCGATCGCGGACTGCTCGCGCATCTTCTTGCCGAGTTCCGTCTCGATGAACAGGCGCAGCTTCTCCGCTTCGGGAGAGCCGGCCTTCCATTCGATGCCCGCGTACACGTCCTCCGTGTTCTCGCGGAAGACGACGATGTTGAGCTTGCCCGGATCCTTCATCGGGCTGCCGACGCCCTCGAAGTAGCGCACGGGGCGAATGCACGCGTAGAGGTCGAGTACCTGGCGCAGCGTCACGTTGAGCGAGCGGATGCCGCCGCCCACGGGCGTGCTGAGCGGGCCCTTGATCGAGACGCGAAATTCCTGCATCGCGTCGACCGTCTCCTGCGGCAGCCAGTCGTTGTACTTCGTGAACGACTCTTCGCCGGCGTACACCTTCATCCACGCGACCTTTCGCTCGCCGCCGAACGCCTTCTCGATCGCCGCGTCGAACACGCGAACCGACGCGCGCCAGATGTCCGGTCCCGTGCCGTCGCCCTCGACGAACGGGATGATCGGATTGTTCGGAACGTTCAGAACACCGTTCGCGTAGGTGATCCGCTCGCCGTTCGACGGCACGCTGGCGAACTTGTACGTGGCCATGACTCTGGGTGTGGAAGAGGCAATAAGAAACACGGGCGCCCACTGCCCGGCGCCCGGAAACGTCAACGACGAAACGTACGGCGATCGTGTCTGGGGTGCGAACCCGACGCACCGACGCTCAGACCAAATGCCCGGGGCGAGACTCGAACTCGCAAGACCCGCAAGGGTCGGAGGATTTTGAGTCCTCTGCGTCTACCAATTCCACCACCCGGGCGCGCAGGAGGAATGTAGCCACTCTCCGCCGATGGCTCAACGCGTCGGCGGGGGAGTTTACGGCGTGGGAACCGGCCCCGCCGGAGCGGCCTTCTGCTGCAGCTGCTGCATTTGTTGCATCTGCTGGATGCGCTTGTTCAGCTGCTCGTGGAGCGCCTGGTATTGCGCGCGCTGCAACGGCGTCAGGTAGCCGGAGAGCTCCCGCTGCTCGGCCTCCAGGATATCCGCCCGCCGGTGCTGCGCCTGCACCAGCTGGTCCATGTACTGCCCGATCTTCGTCTGATCGGGCGCCACGGTGCTGTCCTCCATGGCTGCCTTGAGACCAAGCCGTGCGGCCTTCTCGCTGCGCTGGACGTCGTTGCGCTGCTGCTGAAACCGTTGCTGCGTCGCTTGGAGCTGCCGCGCCTGATCGTCGTTCAGATTCAGCTTTCGACGTACGACACCGGCGAACGCCTGGCGAACCTGAATGGCCAAGGCCTGCTGATTCCCTCCTCGTCCGGCCGCGCCGCGCGCGGCGGCACGCTCGGCCTGCACCGAAGCGCGTTCGGCCTGTCGCGTCTGGGCGGGCAAGACCGCCGAGAGGGCCAATAACGTTCCGGTCGCGACCGACAGCGTTTTACCGATCATGAGCTGCTCCTCCCCCTCCCGCATCCGGAGCGGCCGGGCTCTTGGCGTCGACGCGAATCGACACCGGCTCGGGCTCCGTCACCGGCACGGCCTGAAGCTTGTCGATCTCACCGAGCAACGCCTTGAGCTGTCCCTCGTTCAAATCGGCGAAGCGGCCGCCCGGGCTCACGTCGGCCGCGGCCTGCTCGTTCGCCGACGCGACGACTTGCGCCGGACGAGCCTGCGAGTCGTTGGCCGGAGCGACATTGGCCGGAACGGCGTTCGCAGCGCTCGACGCGAGCGGAGTCGCCTGGCCAATCACCGGAGCGACGGGCGGCACCCCGTTTCCGACCGTGACGCCGGTAGTGCGATTGAGCAGCGCGACGGAGCTCCCGCCTACCGCCAGGAAGGTCACCGCCGCGGCAATGCGCCAGTCCATCTGACGCCGGCGACGTTGGGCCGGCGCCTTCGGCAGCGCGGCGACGACGTGCGTGATGTCGATGCGCGGCGCCTGCGTCACGAGCACGGCACGTACGCCGCGCAACAGCTCGAGCTCCTCGCGACAGTCCACGCAGTCGGCCACGTGCGCCAGAACCGCCGCGCGCATGCTCACCTCGAGCCGCTCGTGGATCAGGTCCGGCAGTTGGTCGCGGATCTCCGCGTTTGGGCAGTCATTCATCGAGAAACTCCTTCACCGCGCGCATGGCGTTGTGGTAATGCACCCGGGCGGCACCCTCGGTCGTTCCCACCGCTTCGGCGATTTCCTTGTACGATAGCCCCTCGGCCACCCGGAGGCTGAACACCTCTCGCTGCGTGGGCGACAGCCGCTCCACCGCGTGCTTCAACTTGCGTTGCGTCTCGTCGGCGACCATGGAATCCAGCGCATCATATTCCGTGGCGGCGTCGTCTTCCTGAATCTCCGTCTTGTCGCGCCGGCGTTTTTCCGACCGGCGCCGGTCGAGCAGCAACCGGCGCTCGATGGTGAACAACCAGGTGCGAAACGAGCTGTCTCCGCGAAAGCCGTCGAGCGAATTGAAGGCGCGAACGAAGGTGTCCTGCACCAGCTCGTCGACCTCGTTGCGCTCCCCGGAGCTGACGGCGAAGCGCGCGAGCGCCGCCGCGTGCCGCTCGACCAGCTCGGTCGCCGCACGTTCGTCCCCCGCCTTCCAGCGGGCGATGAGCTCCAGATCCTGCCGATCATCGCTTCCCCCGCTTCCCCTCGCCGGATCAGTCATTCGGTCCAACAGGTAGACGCCACCGGCATCGGGCCGTTAAGGTCAATCGCTTGATGATCATGCGCCGCGTTCGGACGCGACCGGGCGGTTCCTCCGCGGCGACAATATACATCCCACCGAGCGAGCACGTCCCTGTGGAGCGAATCGGACATCGCGGGGCCAAGCGGGAGCTTCCCGAGAACACACTGGCCGCCTTCCAGCGGGCCTTCGAGCACGGGGCGGATGCGATCGAGCTCGACGTTCACGCCACCCGCGACGGCGAGGTGGTGGTCCATCACGACCCGACCCTGGGCGGGTCGGCGGCCGGCCTGAGAGGCCATGCGATCGCCGGTCTGAGCTGGGCCGAGCTGTCCGCGGTAGAGCTCGCGAAGGGCGTCGGCATTCCGCGGCTGGCCGACGTGTTGACGGCCACGCCAGCGGGCCGAACCGTGTACGTCGAGATCAAGGGAGTCGGGATCGAGGCGCTCGTCGCGGCAGCACTCGTTGGGTCGCCCACGCGATGCGCGGTTCACGCCTTCGACCATGAGGCCGTGCGACGAATGCGTACGCTGGCGCCCGAGCTGCCGCGCGGAATTCTCCTCGACGAATCGCCCGCCGACATCGAGCAGTTGATGAGCGCCGCCGGAGCGAGAGACGTGTGGCCGGATTGGACGCTCATCGGCCGCGACCTCGTCGACAGAGTACACGCGGCGGGTGGCCGCGTGATCGCCTGGACGGTGAACGATCGATACGCCGCCGAGCAGCTGATCGACCTCGGCGTCGATGGGCTGTGCACGGACGACGTTCGGCTGCTCGACGACCTATAGTCCTCGCGGTTGTCGATCAACCGTTCGACGGCTTCTCGCGGTCGGGGAGCAGCGTGTCCTGCCGCTGCTTCGACGCCTCGGCGACGAGTGTCTCGAGGCGCGTCACTTCGGCTTCGGCGGCCGTGAGGTTGTTCATGTGCGAGGTCACCTCCTCGGGCGCGAGCTCGCCTCCCGCCTTCTTGGCGCGGAAGACCGCATAGCCGAAGCGCTGCGCGAAGCGGTCGACCGACTGGCGCGCCCGGTACAGGTCGAGACGCAGGCGGCCCTCGTCCAACGCACGCTGCGCGGTTTTTCCCGCGAGGTTCAACTCCTGACGCAATCGATCGAGTAAGGCCATGGGGCGCTCCGGCATGGTGGTCCGACAACAGTACGTCGGAGCCGGCAGCGTTGCACGGGTCGTTCCGGGCGAGAGGTTTCGTGCCGTTCGGGCGACGGCTCGCCGCCGTGGAGCAACGTGTTGCAACGTGTTCAAATCGTCCAAACCGCGATGGGGCGCACAAAAAAAGAGGCCCCCATCTCTGGGAGCCTCATTCCGTGAACCCGACCCTGCGTTACGCGGCGCTCGTCGCTTCCGTCTGCGCAACCTGGCGCGGATAGACGCTGACCTTGTAGCGCGTCTTGCTCTTGTGCTCGAACTTCACCACGCCGTCGATCAGGGCGTAAATGGTGTAGTCCGTGCCGAGGCCGACGTTGTTGCCAGGGTGCCACTTCGTGCCGCACTGGCGAAGGATGATGTTGCCGGCGATGACCTGCTCGCCGCCGTACTTCTTGACGCCGCGGTACTTCGGATTCGAGTCGCGGCCGTTGCGTGAGGAACCGACGCCCTTTTTATGTGCCATTGGATACCTCGCTCAACCGAGGGAAATGTCGTTGATTCGGACTTCGGTGAAGCCCTGACGATGACCGCGCTTCCGCGCATAGTTCTTCCGGCGCTTCTGCTTGAAGACGATGATCTTGTCCCCGCGACCATGGCGGACGATTTCGCCCGTGACCTTGGCGCCGCTCAGCGTAGGAATGCCGGTCTTGACGTTGCTGCCGTCGTTGCCGAGGAGCACGTCGTTGAACTCGATTTTGCCGCCGGCGTCACCGACGATCGACGGGATCTTGTACGTGCGGCCGGATTCGACACGGAACTGCTTGCCGCCGGTTTTGATAATCGCGTAAGGCATTGGAAGGGCTCTGATTCGTAGTGCGGTTAGCCGCTAAAGCTAGGTAATACCGTGGGTTGTGTCAACTGGCTCTCTTGCTGTCAGCTCTCTGCTCACTGCCGTCTGAACCGGCAACCGAGCGAGAGGCAGACACCTTGGCGCTGAGACCGTACAGCATGCGCGCGATCTCGTCGGTTGCCGCGGCCAGCTCGTGAAACGTTTCGTCTTTGATGTAGCCGAGCCTGTTACCCAGGATCAGTTCTGTCTCGAGCTCGCGCAGCGATCCGCGAGAGATCGACAGGTGATGCAGGAATACGGCGGGGCCGTTGCGACCGTGTCCTTCGGCGATGTTCGCTGCGATCGACACGGCGGCGCGCTGAATCTGGCTTGCCAACCCGTACCGTTCAGTCGCTGGAAAGCGCTTGGTCACGGCATAGCACTTCACGACGAGGTCCACCGCCTTCTGCCACACCACTAGGTCGCGAAACGACTTGATGACAGACATCTGAACTCCTGATCGAGGTTACTCCTATCCTGATCCCGGAGTGCAGAGAGCTAGTCATCATTCCACCGCTCTCCTCGCCATTAACGCGCAAGGAGTCGTGAGCTCATGCAACAGCGTACTGCTGCGTAACGTCTCTCCCCGCCGACTTCACCACCAACTTGAACTCGTCCGGCTTCAAGAGCGGATCGTCGCGCAGCTCGAGCCCGAAGCCCACGGCCTTTTCGAGCTTCTTGAGAAGATCCTTCTCGTTCTCGAGCACGTACATCGCCACGTCGGGATGCACGCGCACCACCATCGGATCCTTCTTCCCTTCCAAGCCCGCCTTGCGCACCGAGCGCTCCACGCGGCGGGCGATGGTTTCGGCGGTGAAGACGCGGCCGGTGCCGTGACAGGTGGGGCACGCCTCGGTCATGTTCTGCAAATGGCTCTGCCGCACGCGCTGGCGCGTCATCTCGATCAGCCCGAGCTCGCTCACGGCGAACGCCTTGGTACGGGCGCGGTCGCGGCCCAGGTGCGTGCGCAGCTCCTGCAGCACCTTGTCGCGGTTCGCCTTCGTCTCCATGTCGATGAAGTCGCAAACGATGATGCCGCCGAGATCGCGTAAACGCGCCTGGCGCGCCACTTCGCGCGCGGCCTCGACGTTCGTCTTGAAGATCGTCTTCTCCGGGTCCTTCTTGCCCGTGTAGCGCCCGGAGTTCACGTCGACGGAGACCAGCGCTTCCGTCGGCTCGATGATCAGGTAGCCGCCCGACGGCAGATCGCAGCGGCGCTTGAACAGGTCGCGCAGCTCCTGCTCGATGTTCGCCTGATCGAACAGCGGGATCTCCGCCTCGTACAGCTTGATCCGGTCGATCAGCTCCGGCGCGATGCCCTTCAGGTACTCGATGATCTCGTTGTAGACCTGCTTCGAGTCCACCGTGACCTGCTCCACCTTCGTGCTGAACACGTCGCGAATGAGGCCGCGCGTAAGGCTCGTCTCGCGATGGATCAGCGCCGGCGCGCGCACGAAGTGCGTCTTCCGCTTGATGCGCTTCCACTGGCCGATCAGCGTGGTCAGCTCGCGCTCGAGCGTCTCCTGCGTGACGTCCTCGCCCACGGTGCGGACGATGACGCCGCCCGAATCCTTGGGCAGCACCTCTTCGACCTGAGCACGCAAGCGCTTCCGCGCTTCGCGGTCGCCGATCTTCCGGCTCACGCCCACGCGCTCGGCGAAGGGCATGTAGACGAGAAAGCGGCCGGCCATGGAGACCTGCGCGGTGACGCGCGGTCCCTTGGTGGAGATGGGCTCCTTCGAGACCTGAACGATCAGGTCCTGCCCGCGCTTCAGAACATCCTGAATCTGCGGCGCTTCGGCGCGGC
Source organism: Gemmatimonadota bacterium (assembly GCA_028287235.1). Classification (GTDB taxonomy): domain Bacteria; phylum Gemmatimonadota; class Gemmatimonadetes; order Gemmatimonadales; family Gemmatimonadaceae; genus JAQBQB01. The sequence continues at coordinate 16,253 of JAQBQB010000020.1, forward strand.
GACGACGTCCGCCGGAGCCATGTTCGCTCTCGTCGTCGTCCTCGTCGTCGTCATGATCGCCGTCACCCTCGTCTTCGGGGTAGACGAGATCCGACGAGTGCAGAAACGCGCTCTTCTCGGTTCCGATGTCGACGAACGCGGCCTGAATGCCGGGGAGCACTGCTTCGACGCGTCCGAGGTAGATGTCGCCGACCATGCGGCGCGCCTCGGGGCGGTCGACCAGAAGTTCAACGAGCTGGTCGTCCTCGATGATGGCGACCCGCGTCTCGCGCGGGTTCGCGTTGATCAAAATCTCTCGTTTCATCGTTGACCGGCACGACCCCAGATCCCGGCGACTCGACAGGATGGGCGTGGCGGAATTCCAGAGGGTGAGAAGCGAGCCGTGTCAGACGCACGTCGTTCACGGCAACTCGCGAAATGGATGTCCGAAGCGCCGGTGTGATCGTCCACGTCGACCCCGGCTGAAATGCGCTGCGGCGCGCAAGCACGGACCCTTGGGCCCGAGCCGATTCCAGCATGGCACGGAGTGACGTGCGATCGGCCCGTGAGAACAGGCCGTGCACCGGGAGCAGGACAAGCGCGCGAAAAACGGCCAAGACAGCGTTGACCGAGAAGGCGCGCACAGCGCTCATGGGCCGCTTCGAGTCGCGAAGCGGGAACCGAGCGGAAGAAAACGTTGGAGCAGTAGGAGCAGTAAGAGCAGTCACTGGTTAGTAATTAACCGGCGAACTGGCGTTTTGGCAATGAGTTAGCTCAGTCGACCAGATCCTTCAGGAGCTGTCGGGCAATCACGATCCTCTGAATCTCCGACGTTCCCTCGCCGATCTCGCAGATCTTGGCGTCGCGCATGTACCGCTCCACGGGATAGTCCTTCGTGTACCCGTACCCGCCGTGGAGTTGGACGGCCGTGATCGTCGCGCGCATGGCGAGCTCGGAACAGTAGAGCTTGGCCATCGCCGCTTCCTTCGTGAAGGTGCGGCCGTTCTGCGCCAGCCACGCTGCGTGAAACATGAGGTGCTTGCCGGCCTCGATCTCCGTGGCCATGTCCGAGAGCTGGAACTGCACGCCCTGGAAGTGCGCCACGGGCTGCCCGAACTGCTTGCGGACACTCGTGTACTTCAGCGCCTGCTCGAATGCGCCTTCGGCGATTCCGAGCGACAATGCCGCGATGCCGATGCGTCCGTTGTCGAGGGTTTTCATGAAGTTGATGAAGCCCTTGCCCTCGGCGCCGAGCAGATTCTCGGCGGGGACTTCGACGTCTTCCATGATCAGCTCGGCGGTATCCGACGCCCGCCAGCCGAGCTTGTCTTCTTTCTTGCCGGAGCGAAAGCCGGCCATCGCCGGCAGCGAAGGCTCGTGTCCAACGCCGGCCGCTCTGGCCCCGGCGGGATCGTCGGTCGGCTTGGTGAGGATGAACGAGCTGATGCCTTTCGTGCCCTGCGACTTGTCGGTCACCGCGGTGACGACGAAGATCTCGCCCACGCTGCCGTGGGTGATGAAGCGCTTCGTGCCGTTCAGCACGTAGCGGTCGCCTTTGCGCACCGCGGTGGTGCGCGTTCCGCCGGCATCGCTGCCCGCCTCGGGCTCGGTGAGGCCGAAGCCGCCCATCACGCGCCCGCTCGCGAGGAACGGCACGAACCGCTGCTGCTGCTCGGCGGTGCCGAACTTCACGATCGGCGAGGTGCCGAGCGTGGTGTGCGCGGAGATCGTGAGACCGTGCGACGCGTCGACTTTCGCGAGCTCGTGGATCGCGATCATGAAGCTGATGAGATCGAGTCCCGCACCGCCCAGCTCTTCCGGCCAGGGAACGCCGAGGAGCCCGAGCTCGCCCATCTTGCGAACGTTCTCCCAGGGGAACTTCGATTCGGCATCGAGCTTCGCGGCAACCGGCGCGACTTCGTCGCGGGCAAAGGCGCGGACCATCTCGCGGATGGCGAGGTGCTGCTCGGAAAAGTAGAGGGCGTCGTCCATGGCTATCTCGTCGGCTATCTCGCCGCTTACGCGGCTTCGGTTTCGTCGGCGGAGCGCAACACATCCAGGAATCGCTCGCCGTATTTTTCGAGCTTGACGGGTCCTACCCCGCGAATCTCGCCAAGCGCATTCTCGCTGGTCGGACGGCGAATTGCCATCTCGGCGAGCGTGCGATCGGGAAACACCACATAGGCCGGAACCGACTCGGCTTTCGAGATGGTCCGGCGGAGATCGCGCAGGCGCGCGAGCATCGCCTCGTCGGCGCCGGAGAGCGTCGGCGCGTCTTCGGCGGCGGCCACGCGGTCGGACTCGCTCGTGGCGCGACGCTTCGGCTTTCCGCGCGCGGCGGGGCCGCGCATCGACGGCGCGCCTCCCTGCTCTACGTCGACTCGGGTGCCGAGGCAGTTGTCGCAGCCGGCGCACGACGTGCGCGCGGCGGGATCGCCGAAGTAACGCAGCACGAATCCACGCCGGCAGCCCTTCGTGTATGCGTACTGCTGCATCGAGTCGAGCTTCTGAAGATCGTTCTTCCGGCGGCGGTCGATCACTGCCCAGTCGATGTGAAACGCCGTGAGCGGTTTCTTCGCCGACGTGAGCGACGCACCCGACCCGGCGCGGCGCCACTCGAGGAACTGGCGCGACTGCAAGGCGTCGAGCAGCGGCATGCCGCCGGACGAACCGCCTAACCCCGGAGGAAGTCCGTCGAGATCGATCGTCGCGCCGTCGCTGAGCGCGGCGCCCGCAACGCGCCACATGGCGCGGAGAATGCCGAGCTCCATGGAGTCGTTGCTGCCGAGCTCCCGCTTGATGCGCTCGGGCGTGGCGAGCAGCCGCACGAGGACGCGCGCGCTGCCCTCCTGGGCGACACCGTAGGCGCCGGCCTGAGTCAGGATGCGCAGGGCCGATTCGACGTCGCGGCCGCTTGCCTTCGCTTTCACCCGCGAAGCAATCTCGTCGGGCGACAGATCGACACCGCCCGACTGGTCGGCGTTGCGGCGCAGCACGTCGTACACCTCTTCGACCAACGCCTTGTCCGGATAGGCGCCCTTGATGAAAAACTCATGGGTGAACCGGTCGGGAAAAGCGTGCAGCAGATAACACGCGGCCGGCTTGGCGTCGCGTCCCGCGCGGCCCGCCTCCTGGTAGTACGCCTCGAGCGTCCCGGGCATGGCGTAGTGAATCACGAGGCGAACGTTCGCCTTGTCGATGCCCATGCCGAACGCGTTGGTGGCGACGATGGCACGCACCTGCTCGGTCATGAACGCGTCCTGCACGCCGTGCCGGCGCTCGTCATCCAGGCCGGCATGGTACGCCGCGGCCGAGATGCGCGCCCGCTCGAGCAGCAGCGCGATGCGCTCCACCGCTTTCCGCGTCGACGCGTAGATCACCGCGAGCCCGTCGGTCGAGCGCAGGAGATGGACGAGCGCGTCGTCCTTGTCCGAGTCGGTCTTCGTGGGGAGCACGTGGTACGACAGGTTCGTGCGGTCGAACCCGGTGATGATCGTCGTTGGCGACTCGAGCTTGAGCTGCGCGACGATGTCGGTGCGGACGTGCGGCGTCGCGGTCGCCGTGAGCGCCACGGTCGGCGGCCACCCGAGCTTTTCGCGGAGCTGCGCGATGCGCAGGTAGCTCGGCCGGAAGTCGTGGCCCCACTCGCTGATGCAGTGCGCCTCGTCGATCGCCAGAAGCGAGACGCCCGCGTCGCGCAGGCGTTCGGCGGTCGTACCGACGTCGAACCGCTCGGGCGCGACGTAGAGCATCTTCACGTCGCCGCGCACGGCGCGGGCCAGGCGATCAGAGATCTGTGATGACGACAGCGTGCTGTTGACGAACGTCGCCGGCAGCCCGCGCGCCTCGAGGGCGTCGACCTGGTCCTTCATCAGCGAGATGAGGGGCGAGATTACGACCGTCAGCTTCGGCAGCATCAGCGCCGGCACCTGATAGCACAGGGACTTGCCGCCGCCGGTCGGCAACACGACGAGCGTGTCACGTCCCGCGAGCACGGACTGCACCGCGGCCTCCTGGCCCGGGCGAAAGGCCGCGTAGCCGAAATGCTCGTGCAGCGCGGCGCGCGCGTCTTCGAGGGTGTGCGGAGAGCTTGTCATCCCGAGCGCAGCGAGGGATCTATTCGAACGTGATTGTCGCCGGCATCGCGGCAAGGAAAGCAGATCCCTCCTCGCGTCGCCCGTCGGGACGACAACGTGGTTGCCCACTCGCATGAGCCCCTCATACTTCCCCCGCAGCCGACACCGTTACACCGCGCGGGCGAAATGACCGCGAGTATACTCCGGCCCCACGGCGCGCCGAACCGCTTCCACGTCGGGACGCGCGCCGGCGGCCAGCGCGTCGAGCGCGTCACGATAGCCGCGAACGATGGCGCGCACGTCGTCGCCCGGCACGTTGAACACCGCGTGGAAGCCGCGGATTCCGGCGCGCCACAGCTTCGGCAAATACTCCGAGCCGTCCACGGGACGCGAGTGCAGCAGGCGATTTCGGCACGCCGAGTCGGTGGCCACCGGGAACGTGTAGCCCGTGGGATCGGTCAGCTCGACGTTCGTGTGCTTCTGCACGCACAGATCGCGGCACGTTGTCGGCTCGCGGTCGAACGCCGCCGAGAGGACGCAGTGCTCGATCGTCATTCCCTCGGGCCGTCCGTACAGGAAGACGTCGAAGCCCTCGCCGTCCCAGGGCGCGGTGAGCTGGGTCAGCTCGTCGGTCGTCAGCTCCACGGACGTCACGATGCGGCGCGCGCCGAGCCGGAACACTTCGGCCGCGGTGTGCGCGTTGAACACGTTCAGTGCGTAGTCCGCGACCACGTCGCGGCCGCCGCGCGCCAACTCGGCCACGAGGCCAAGGTGGCCGCTGAGCATCGGAAGTCCGAGATCGAGCCACTTCTGAATGCTCTTCCGATCTTCCGGACGCACGATCGTTGGCGTGCGCAGTCGCAGAGCGACGCCGCGCGCGGTGAGCCGCTCCTGCAACGCGCGAACGCGAGCGAGCGGCGGCGACGGATGCCGGATGAACGGATCGAAGCAGATCTCCGTGGCGCCGGATTCCGCCGCGGCGTCGGCATCGTCGATCGAGAAGACCTGCACCGAAAGATCGAAGGGCTTGTCGCCCACCGCGTGTCGCTCGACGCGCGGCACGGCACCGACGGCGTGATCGACCTGTGACCGCAGCTCGGCGAGCTTGGCGTCGCGCGCCCAGTCGCGCTGCAGCATCAACTGCTCGACCGCCTGCTGGCGCAGATGATTCTGTTCGCTCTGCGGAAGGAACAACCCGCTCGCCAGCGCGGTGACGTCCACGTTGCCGAGGACGAACGGCGTGTCGCCGACACGGCCGAGCTGCTCGCGCAAACTCGTCATGTCGAGCGGCCGCTTGGAGGCGAGCGAGAGGGTCATCTCCGAGCGCACCGTCACCGTTTCGCCGTTGGCGGAGAACACGGCCTTGAGCGGCGTGCCGGCCGCCCCGAACAGGCGCACGTCGAGCCGTGCCTTCTTGATGCGAATCTCCGGCGACAACGCGGCGTAGCTCGCACGCGCGCGCTCGAGCAGCTTCGCTTCGGACGTGCGCACGACGCGCCATCCGGCGTCGATGTGCGAGCGCGTCTCGATGGCCTGGCGCGTGCTGCCGCGCGTCTGCAGCGTGCGGATCTTCTCGACGCTGAAGCCCGTGGTTGGCCCGCCGACGTTGTCGGGTGCCTCGAAGCCAAGTCCGTCGCCGACTTGAATTGGTGACGACACGTCGACGATCAGCTCGCCGCGCTCGTAGCCCACGACGGTGCCCAATACCATGCCGCGATTGTCCGGCTGCGTGCGCGTGACGTAGTGCCGCCCGTCGCGGCCGCCGTACATGCCGCCGGTAAAGCCGCGGCTGAAGATCTGCACGAGCGGCTGCACTTCTTCCACGGTCGGCGGCGTGGTGTCGCCTTGCTCCACGCGATCGAGGAATTCACGATAGGATTTCGTGACGGTGGCGACGTACTCGGGCTTCTTCTTCCGCCCTTCGACTTTGAGACATCCCACGCCGGCGTCGGCGATCGCCGCGAGGTGGTCGTAGGCGCCGAGGTCCTTGGCGGAGATGAGAAATCCGCGATCGAGCTCCGCCTTGCTGTCGAGATCGGTCAGCACGTAGTCCTTGCGGCAGGACTGCGCGCACGATCCGCGGTTGGCGCTGCGCTCGGAGATCATGCCGGACATGTAGCACTGTCCGGAGTACGAGATACAGAGCGCGCCGTGCACGAAGGTCTCGAGCCCGAGCGACGGAACGGCCGCGTGGATCTCGCGAATGTCCTCGATCGTGTTTTCGCGCGCGAGCACCACACGTTCGACGCCCAGCTCCTGGATGACCGCCGCGCCGCTGGCGTCGTGGACGGTCATCTGCGTGGAGCCGTGGATCTCGAGATTCGGATAGACTTTCTGGATCAGTCGGACGAGCCCGATGTCCTGGACGATGACGGCGTCGATCCCGAGCGCCACACACTCGCCGAGGAACATCAGCGCGTCGACGAGCTCGCTCGGCTTGATGAGGATGTTGAGTGTGAGGTAGATGCGGCGACCACGCTCGTGCGCGATGCGGCAGGCCTCGCCGAGCTCTTCAAGGGAGAGCTGCGCTCCCTCGTCACGGGCATTGAAGCGGGACGCGCCCATGTAAACGGCGTCGGCCCCGTTGGCGACAGCGGCGCGAACGGCCTCGAGAGAACCGGCAGGAGCGAGGAGTTCTGGAATGCGATGCGCTGTCATAAGTCATGAAATCTAACAGCGTTACTCGTCTATCGGGGCGGGAAAACTGGCCGCTACGCCGGGACGATTCCGTCGTTTTTTTGTTCACGGATTCCGCGGATCGTGCGGAAAGGGCCGGATCGCTCCGTGATGAGCGATGGATTCTCTCGCAACGAGCCCGGACGACTTTTTCTTTGGAATAGACGCTCGGGACGCTTCGATTGGCTTCCTGAGCGTCTGTTCCAAAGAAAAAATGTTCGTCCGGGCTCGTTGGGCATGGAGCTGTCAATGCACTCGGAGCGATCCGGCAGTTTTCGCGGCTGTTTCCGCGGAATCCGTGAACAACACGACGGAATCGTCCCGACAGAGCGGCCAGTCACTCCTCGGGCGGTTGCTTTTTCTTGAAGAATCGCGCGACAAACGCAGCCGCAAAAAATGCCAGACCGATCAGAGTGAGCCGCGAATCCTCGACCCTCTGTCCATACCCCCACACGATGAGTCCAATCGCCAGCAGCGCGAGTTGAATCTGTGTTCGGGACACGAGCTCACTCCTTTGGCGACCTGGCGTACGCCGGCCGCTGCTTCGCGCCGGGCATGCCGACGTTCTTGGCTTCGTCGTCCGGCACTTCAATTTCCATGCGGAGCATCGCCGTCGAGAAGACCTTTCCTTGGGCGTCGGTCTTCAACGACAACGTGCCGCCGCCGTCGAGCGCGCCATGCAGCAGGAAATTGAGCGCCTTGAGATTCGGCAGCTCGAAACGCTCCACCGGACCGGTGATCACGTCCCGGAAATGTTCCTGGACGCGCTCGAGTGTGACGTAGCGCTGGATGATTGGGTACCACCGCGGCTCGAGCGCGATCAGGCCGACGTTGGCCGTGTCGCCCTTGTCGCCGGAGCGAGCGTGCGCGATGTCGAGGAGACGGACGTTCATCAGACCACCTCCACTTTCGTCTGCACAACGGTCTTGTCGACGAGCGCCGGCCAGTAGGCCACGATCTCTTCGACTTTTGGACGTCCGCCGGCGAATCCGGTGACGCTCGGCGGGCCGTTCAGCACGAGCGGCGCGATCTCGCGCGTGAAGCGCTCGAGCTTCGCCTTGTCGGTGCCACGGACGCCGATGCGGAACTGCACCTCGGGCGGATCGTGCGGAGGTCCGGCGAGCGGACCGTGCGTTGCGCTCACGCCAACGAACTCCGTGAGCACATGATCGAACTGCAGGCCGAGCCGGTCGAGCCGCTCGCGCAGCACGCGGTCGGCGAGCTGCGCCTTCTCGTACGCGTCCGGCCACGAGTAGACGAGCGTACCAACGGCCTTGTAGCCCGCCCGGTACGCGATCGACACCTTGAGCTTGTCGGTCGGCGGCCGTCCTTTGATGCCGAACAACCACACTCGATTCTCGCCCGCCGCTTCCACCTGAATCGACGTGAAGTCGGCGATCACGTCGGGCGTGATGTAGGAGTTCGGATCACCCATCTCGTAGACGAGCTGCTCGGTCACCGAGGGCACCGAGATGCGTCCGCCCGTATTCGGATGCTTGTAGATGACGAAGCTGCCGTCGGCATGCCCTTCGACGATCGGATAGCCGACGTTCGCGAGATCGGGAATGGTCTGCCAATCGTACAGGCAGTTTCCACCCGAGCACTGCGCGCCGCATTCGATCGTGTGTCCCGCGACGATACCCGCCGCGAGCTTGTCCCAGTCGTCGTCGGCCCAGCGGAATTCGTGGCGCAGCGGCGCCATGGTGAGCGCGGTGTCCGTCGAGCGGCCGGTGATGACGATGTTCGCGTTCCGCTGGAGCGCTTCGATGATCGGCGTCGAGCCGATGTAGGCGTTCGCCGACAGCACGCGGTCGCGCACGGTGGACAAGGGCTCGCCCGTCTCCATGTTCGCCAGCGCATGTCCGCCCGCAATGAGCTCGTCGATGCGCGGCAGCAAGTCGTCGCCCGTGACGACGCCGATGCGGATCGCATCCGACACGCCGTGCTTCTGCGCAACGGCGCGAATCGCCGCGGCGCAGGCCGGCGGATTCACGCCGCCGGCGTTGGCGATCACGCGCACGCCGCGCGTGGCCACCGCCGGCAGCACGCTCTCGATGGCGCCCACGAAGTCGCGCGCGTATCCCATGTTCGGGTCGCGCTCCTTCTGCTTTTGCAGAATGCTCATCGTGACTTCGGCGAGGTAGTCGAGCATCAGGTAGTCGACGTCGCCGCCTTCCACCTGGCGCTTCGGCGCCTCCAGCCAATCGCCCCAGAAGCCCTGTCCCGACGCGACGCGCACCACGCGGTCGCCAGTGTCTCGCTTGCTCATACGTCGTCGAAGTGTGCGGGGAGAACGAAGGGGCCCAAGTGCGGTCCGGGATTCTGCAACGAGGCGCGCAGCGCGAGGCCTAGCGTCTCGCGGGTGTCTTCAGGGTACACGATGGCGTCGATGAAGCCGCGCGCGCCGGCGTAGCGCGCGTCGAGCTGGTGCTCGTAGTCCGCGCGCATCTCGTTCACCGACGCGGACACCTCGGCCGAGAGCGGCTGCTTCTTCGCCTTCGCCGCTTCCATCGACGGGCCGTGCACCGCCTGCACCGCCGACTCGCCTTCCATCACGGCCATGCGGCCGGTGGGCCAGCTGAAGATGAAGTCGGGGTCGAAGCCCTGCCCCGCCATGGCGTAGTAGCCGGCGCCCGACGCGTGATTCACCGTCAGCACGAGCTTTGGCACACGGGCGGTGGCCATCGCCTCGACGAAGCGCGCGCCGGCGCGAATGATCCCCTCGTGCTCGGCTTCCGGACCGACCATGAAGCCCGACACGTCCTGCACGAACAGCAGCGGAATCTTTTCCCGGTCGCAGCGGTCGATGAAGTACGCCACTTTCTCGGCGCTCTCGGCGTAGAGAATCCCGCCGAAGCGCGGCTTTTCGCCGGCGCGGCCTTTGATCAACCCGCGCTGGTTGGCGATGACGCCGATGGGCATGCCCATGATGCGCGCGTCGCCGCAGATCATCTCTTTCGCCAGCTGCCCCTGGAACTCGTCGAGCGCGCCGTCGTCGACGATCAGCTCGAGGAGGGCGTGCATGTCGTAGGGCATCCGGTGGTCGGCGGGGAGGATGCCGTACAGCGGGTGATCGGCGTTGTCGCCGGACCGGAGCTCCCTCGACGCACTTCGTTCGCTCGGGACGACTTGGGCAGGCAGGCGCGACACCAGATCGCGCAATTTGGCGAGACACGCCTCGTCGTCGTCGACCGCATAGTGCGCGACGCCGCTGATCTCGGTGTGCGTCACCGCGCCGCCGAGCGTCTCGCCGTCGATCGTCTGGCCGGTGGCACCCTTCACGAGGTTCGGTCCGCCGAGTCCCATGAACGACGTGCCTTTGACCATGACGATCAGGTCGCTCAACGCCGGCAGATACGCGCCGCCGGCGATGCACGGTCCCATGACGGCCGCGATCTGTGGAATGCGTAAGTATTTACGCATTATAGAATTGTAATAAAACAGCCGGGCGGCGCCGTACTGGCCGGGAAACACGCCGCCCTGATACGGCAGGTTCACGCCCGACGAATCGACCAGATAGAGGATGGGGATCCGGCAGCGCATCGCCGCTTCCTGCGCGCGGAGCATCTTCTTGATCGTCTCGGGCCACCACGCGCCGGCCTTCACCGTCGCGTCGTTGGCGATGATCACCACCTGCCGGCCGCTCACCGTGCCGATACCCGTCACCACGCCGGCGCCCGGCGCCTGGCCTTCGTACTCGTCGTAGGCGACGAGCAGCCCGATCTCGATGAACCGAGTCTCCGGGTCGCAGAGTCGCGCGATGCGCTCGCGAGCCGTCAGCTTTCCCTGTTTGTGCTGCCGCGCAATCTTGTCCGGTCCGCCGCCTTCCCTGAGCCGCGCCTCGAGCTCACGAACCTCGGCGCTCAGCTCGCGTAGCCGATTGGTCACGCTTCCTGCCGTTCGCGCTCGGCGAACCACTCGCGGATGTAGTCGATCAGCGCGGACGTGGGCGTGCCGGGACCGAACAGCTTGCCGACACCCAGCGCTCGCAGCGCTTCCATGTCTTCCTTCGGGATGATGCCCCCACCGGTGATCAGGATGTCGTCACGTCCCTGTTCGGCCATCAGCTCGCGCACGCGCGGAAAGAGCGTCATGTGCGCGCCGCTCAGGATCGACAGGCCCACGACGTCGACGTCTTCCTGCACGGCGGCCGTGGCGATCATCTCCGGCGTTTGGTGCAGACCTGTATAGATGACTTCCATTCCGGCATCGCGAAGCGCCGCGGCGACGACCTTCGCCCCGCGGTCGTGTCCGTCGAGGCCAGGCTTGGCAACCAATACACGAATCGGACGCATTAAGGCAGGATATAGGATGTAGGACGATGGGATGGAGCGGTTGCCATCCAATTCCCCCGGGCAAACCTAGCGGTTTCGACCGCGCCGGGGCAGCGGTATACCACCGCTCGCTTTTCGCGCGACGAGAAGCATCTGGCTCGAGCGCCGGGTCAGCTCGCGCGGCGAAAAGCCGTCGTACGCCTCCTCCACGATCAGGCCCACGTCGGCGCACAGCTCGGCCAGGCGCGTCGGCGTATAGAGGCGAATCTTGTGCTCGCGTGTGCCGCTGCCCGAGGGCCCGGACCAGGTGGATTGGACGTGCAGCAAACCGGAGAGCGCATCGAAGCTGCGCTCGTGCGCCACCATCGTGCCGTCCTCGGTCTGCCACCAGTCGCGATCGAGGAAGCGCGCCATGACCCCGTCGCGGTCGCCGCCATGCCAGACGAGTGCGCCGCCGGGACCGAGCACGCGCGCGAACTCCGCGAGCGCGCGCCGGTCGTCGGCCGGTTCGGTGAAAAAGCCGAACGAGGTGAACAGGTTGAGCACGGCGTCGAATCGTCCCGTCCAGCGGGCCGGTAGCTTCCGCATGTCGCCGCGCGTGTAGCGAAGGCGCTTCCCCGTTCCACGCTTCCGCGCGATCGCGAGCAATTCCGGCGAGTAGTCGAGTCCATCCACGTCGTAGCCCGCCTCGGCCAGCAGATGCGCGTGGCGGCCCTGGCCGCAGGGAACGTCGAGCACCCGCGCGCCCGAGGGCAGTCCGAGAATGTCCGTGAGCCGCGCAACCTCGTGGCGGTCGCGCTCGAGGGAGAAGAGCGGCTCGTATTCGAGCAGATATTGGCTGTCGAAGTGGCTCTGCCACCACTCCGCGGATTTTTTTCGACGAGGCATGCGAGGAAGATCGATGGTTGCGGCGCGAACGGCTACCGCGTTTTCTTGAATGGGTCTGCCCCTCGCACTTGGCTTCCCACCACGTGAGGCATCGTTTCATGACTGGCGATCGTCCCTGCACTCGTCGCGACGCGCTCAAGCTCGGACTGGGTGCCGGCGTACTGCTCACGCTCGACGGGCTCCCCACGTTCGCGCTGCCGCCCGATCGGCGCCCCGGCGCGGCGGCGCTGATCGAGCGTGCGATCCCATCGTCCGGCGAGAAAGTCCCGGTCGTGGGCATCGGAACGGCGCGCAGTTACGATCACGTGTCCACGCCCGAGGAGATGAGCGTCCTTCGCGACGTGCTGCGCGAGTTCCCGCGCCTGGGCGGACGTGTCATCGACACCGCGCCGTCGTACGGCCAGGCAGAAACGATCGTCGGCGATCTGCTCCAGGAGCTCAAGAATCGCGATCAGTACTTCGTCGCCACCAAGGTGAACGTTGGCCGCAGCGGCACGCGCGAGGCGGCAGTTCAGCAGATGGAAGCGTCGATGCGCACGCTGCGCACCGATCGCATCGACCTGGTCCAGGTGCACAACCTCGCCAGCCCCGCCGTGGTGCTGCCCGTGCTCGACGAATGGAAGGCGGCGAAGCGCATTCGCTACCTGGGACTCACGACACAGTCGGACGCGCAGTACGCCGAGCTCGAGTCGATCATCAAGTCGCGGCCGGTGGATTTCATCCAGGTCGACCTGGCGATCGACAACCGTGCGTCACAGGATCGGCTGATCCCGGCCGCTGCGGACAAAGGCGTCGCGGTGCTGGTCAACCTGCCGTTCGGCCGGCAGCGCGTTTTTCAGAAGGTGCAGGGCAAGCCGCTGCCCGACTGGGCCAAGGACATCGACGCGACCAGCTGGGCGCAGATCTTCCTCAAATACATCGTGTCGAATCCCGCGGTGACCGCGGTGATTCCGGGCACGGCGACGATGCCGTTTCTCGTCGACAACATCGGTGCGGCGAAGGGCCGGCTGCCCGATGTGGTGATGCGGAAGCGGATCGAAGTGTATTTCGACGCGTTGTGAGGCCTTTAGTCGCGCGTCCAGAGGAGCAAGAGTCCGCAGCCGCTGCCCGTCATCTCCAGCGATGCGGGAATCTCCGCTGCTGACGCGTAGTACTCCGCGGCGGCGTAGTCACCGGCTCGAAGTGAACTGAAATCGACGGGCGGTACATGCGCTGCAAAGTCCGACGGTTTTCGGTAGTACATCACACCGTCGACGTACACCGTGACGGGACAGGGCGCGCCCGAGTGGCCACCGACGAAGGTCGTCGTGCCTTTGTAAGTCGCGCGTTGCATTCCCAACTTCCCGAGAAGCTCGCTGAGCGGCTGATTCTCGCCCTTCGTGAAGTCGTCCGAGGCCATGAAATGCCCTTGGCCGCGGCGCTGCCGGTCGTTGAGCCCGTTCAACATCGCGCGCCGGCTGTCGGTGGCCGTGACTGTGACCGTCGCGAGCTGCGCGGCAGCACTCAATGTCGTCGTGATGGGTAGCGTGTCAGGCGGCACCACGTTCACCACGATCAACCGTTGCGGGAAGCCCAGCTTTCGAATGCGCACCAGCGACCGGCCTCGCTCGAGCGCGGCGAGGCTCACCGTTCCGGTGACCGACGTGCGCCCGAGCAAGCGATCGGTCGACGCGTCGAGCACCTCCGCGCCCTCGATGGGCTCTCCGGATGCGTCGTCGAAGACACCGAGTACGCGGCGGCGGTATGCCGGAATCGTCGGCGATCCGGGGCCGAGGAGCTCCAGCGTAATGGAACCCACCGCCGCGCCGGCGGCCAGCGTGACCGTCGTTTCAGGACTCCGTAAGGAATCGCGCAACGCCATCGCCACGATCGGAACGCCGGATGGAACGCCGCAGACCTGAAACGCGCCGGTTGAATCGGTTTGACCGCTGAGTGCGACCGGAGGCGAATCGACTGATCCGGACGGACGGCGCCATGCGACACGAAACCCCGCGTTCTTCGCTGGCCGCGCGTCGGTCAGCACGACCTGTCCAAGCAGAATACGGCTGCTGTCGGCGGCGTCGAATGAGCTCGACCGCTTCTGCGCTCTGCACAGGCGCGCGATCGCCGCCGAACGCGATGGAAGCTCGACGGCGACTTCGCTCGCCAATCCGCGCTCCGCGATCACAGCCGCGCCCTTAGACTGTGCGAGACCGAACTCCGCGAGCACGGTGTCCGCCGCCTCGACGGTGTACGGCCCAGGCAGGACGTCCTCGAACAGGAAATGACCGGTGCTGTCGGAACGAGTCGACCGGTTCGTTCCGTCGAGGCGGACGGCCGCGCCATCGAGCGGACGCCCGTCGGCCGCTGCGATCACGCGACCGCCGACCGTCGCGAGCGTCGCTCGCCACGTCGTGCCGTCGGGCCATGACGCGCCAACCAGCTCGCCGCCGATGTCGCGCATCGCGGTCGCACGCACACGTTGGCCAAGCGGAATCCCGCCGCCTCTCGCAATTACGATCGGTCGAGCGTCGAACAGCGGCACGTGAAGCTTCCATCGCTCGGTGACGATCACGCCATTGGGCATCGCACGAAACGTCAATCCGCCGCCGGCGTGCGCGTTCAGCACCTCGGATTCGAGCCCGGTAAAGGTGAACTCGAGCGTCCGGAGGGCGGGATGCGCGCGGTCGAGCCAGAGCACGCCGGCGATGTCGGTTGGTGCTACGTTCGTCGGCGTTGGTGAAAAGGCGAGCCCGATCTCGTTCGCGTGTGCCGCCGCGTCCTCGCGCAGCTCGAAGCAGTGGCTCGAGACGAACGCGGAATCGAGCAGCGCGTCGGCGTCGGGTGCGTAATACCGTCGGCCTTGCGCGCGGTCCTCGACGTAACCGCGTTCGGCAAACTCGCTGGTCGACCGGCCCGAGGTCAGCGGCCGATCAGCGACGAATGCCGTGTCCGTCACCACCTGTGACTGGATTCGGTTGCCAGAGGCATCGAGTAGGCGGTCGTATAACAGCACGTGCATCGTCCCGCGGCTCGATTCGCGCGCCACGACGCTGGCGAGGAGCGCGGCGCGCGCTTGTTCCCAGAGTGCGAAGGCGGTGGCGCGATCCGGTCGCTTGGAGCAGCGTGGCTGGTCGACGACCGACACCGCCTCGAGCATCGTGGGCAGTGCGGTCATCGCGAAGTCGACCGTCGTGTCCGCGGCGCCGGCCACGGCGAGGGTGCGCGTGATCGGACGAAAGCCGATGCGAATTACCTGCAAGCGAACGGCGCCTTCCGGCATTGGAACGCGGAACCGGCCAGCCGCGTCCGTGATACCGCGGCTCGACGCGCGGCCGGTTGCGTCGAGCACCGAGACGACGGCACCGGGAATCGGCTGGTTGGACGCGCTGTCGCGCACCGATCCACCGATGTGCTGCGCGCGCGCGTCGCGGAAACCGACTGCGACGAGCAGCGCAGCGAAGACTAATTGGTATTCAAGAATGCGCACCGGCATATGGTACTGATACGGCGCACGGGCGCAAGCGTTTGTCAGGCCACGCGGCGGCTCAGAAGAACACCGGCTCCCGGTACGCCCCGAACACATCCTCCAGCGCCGCACGGATCTCATACAACGTGCAGTACCGCCGCGCGCATTCGAGGATGTGCGGGAAGACATTGTCGGATCCGCGCGCCGCTTCGCGCAACCGATCGATCGCCTCGGTGCACGACGCATCGTTGCGCTCGGCCCGCATCTTTGCCATCCGCTCGCGCTGCGAGCGCTCCGCTTCGACACCCACCTTGAGCAGCGGAATGGACAGCTCCGGCTCGTCGGTGACGAACTCGTTCACGCCCACGATCGTGCGCCGGTGCTGCTCGATCTCCCACTGCTGCCGCGCCGCCGACTCGGCGATCTTCCGCTGGAACCAGCCGCTCTCGAGGCCGGCGACCACTCCACCCTGTGCCTCGATCTCCTCGAACAACGACTCGGCTTCGCGCTCGAGCTGGTCGGTGAGAGCTTCGACGTAGTAGGACCCACCGAGCGGGTCGATGACGTTCGGTATGCCGGTCTCGTACGCGAGCACTTGCTGTGTGCGCAGCGCGACCTGCACTGCTTCTTCGGTCGGCAGCGCGAGCGTCTCGTCCATCGAATTGGTGTGGAGCGACTGCGTGCCGCCCAGCACCGCGGCCAACGCCTGGTAGGCGACGCGCACGACGTTGTTCATCGGCTGCTGCGCGGTCAGCGTCACGCCCGCCGTCTGCGAGTGGAAGCGCATGATCCACGAGCGCGGGCTCTTCGCGCCGTAGCGCTCCTTCAGGTGGCGCGCCCAGATGCGGCGCGCGGCGCGCAGCTTGGCGATCTCCTCGAAGAAGTCGTTGTGGATGTCCCAGAAGAACGACAGCCGCGGCGCGAAGTCGTCCACGTCGAGGCCGCGCGCCTTGCCGCGCTCGATGTAGGTGAAGCCGTCGGCCAGCGTGAACGCCAGCTCCTGCGCCGCCGTCGAGCCGGCCTCGCGAATGTGATAGCCGGAGATGGAGATCGTGTTCCAGAGCGGCGCGTGCTTGGCGCCCCACTCGAAGCAGTCGACGATCAGACGCAGGGCGGGCTCGATCGGGAAACACCACGCGTGCTGCGCCATGTACTCTTTCAGAATGTCGTTCTGGATCGTGCCGCGCAGCTTCTCCGACGAGATGCCTTTTTTCTCGGCCGCGGCGATGTAGAACGCCCACAGAATGATCGCCGGCCCGTTGATCGTCATCGACGTGGAGACCTTGTCGAGCGGAATGCCGTCGAACAGGATCTCCATGTCGGCGAGGCTGGAGATCGCCACGCCGGTCTTGCCCACTTCGCCCAACGACCGCGGATGATCCGAGTCGTAGCCCATGAGGGTCGGGAAGTCGAACGCCGTGGAGAGGCCCGTCTGTCCCTGCTGGAGCAGGAACTTGAAGCGCGCGTTCGTGTCGCTCGCGCTGCCGAAGCCGGCGAACTGGCGCATCGTCCAGAGCTTGCCGCGATAACCCGTGGGATGAATGCCGCGGGTGAACGGATACGTGCCCGGCACGCCGAGGCTCTCGGCCGACTCGGCGGTGACGTCGAGCGCCGTGTACAGCGCCTCGACTTCGTTCGCCGAATTCGTGAAGCCGACGTCGCGCGCCTCGCCCTTCTCGAACCGGCGGCGCCACTCGGCGACTTCGGCGCGCAGCCGCTCGAGCTCCGCGCGTTGGTCGGAATCAGTCTCGGTGAAGTCTCGCGTCGAGGTCATCGATCGGTCCGCGTCAGGAGGGTTCCACTGCGCGCGAGCAGCGCGTCAGCCACATCGAACGGGTTGGTTGCGCCCGCTTCGAGCACGCCGACCTGCTCGGCCAGCCACTCGTTCGTTCCGGCGTCGCGCCAGAGCCGCGCGCGCACCCGTGCTTCAACGACGTCCACGACTCGCTCGCGCAACCGCGCGCGCCGGCGGTCGCGGAGCGTGCCGCTCATCTCAAGATAACCGAAGTGCCGATCGAGCGCGGCGGCCACCTCGGTCACGCCCTCGTTCTTGGCGGCCACGGTGCGCAGCACCGGCGGCGTCCACGAGTCGGGCTGCGCGGCCTTGGCGGCGGCGCGCGCGGCACGGCCTGGATTCATCGCCAGCTGTTCGTCACTCGTCATCGCGCGACCGAGATCGACGCCGTGGTGCGCCGGCACGTTCTTCATCGTGGCGCCGCTGCGCAGCCCGAGCATGAGCTCGAGCTCGTTGCGCAGACGATCGGCGCCGGGCCGGTCCGCCTTGTTGACGACGAAGATGTCGGCGATCTCCATCAGGCCAGCCTTCAGCGTCTGGATGGAGTCGCCCGATTCGGGGACCAACACCACCACGCTCGTGTCCGCCGTGCGCGCGATGTCGAGTTCACTCTGGCCGACGCCCACCGTCTCGATGAGGATTCTGTCAAGTCCGAATGCGTCGAGCACGTCGGCGACTTCGCGCGTCGCCGCGGCGAGACCGCCGAGCGAGCCGCGGGTTGCCATGGAGCGAATGAACACGCCAGGATCGAGCGCGACGGCTTCCATGCGGATTCGATCGCCGAGCAGTGCGCCGCCGGTAAACGGCGAGGTGGGATCCACCGCGAGCACGCCCACCGTGAGGCCGGCCTCGCGATACGCGCTTGCCAGCTGCGTCGTGAGCGTGCTCTTACCGGCCCCCGGTGGTCCGGTGATGCCGATGCGCCGCGCCTTCCCGATGCGGGGCTGCATGCGCGCCAGCAGGCGATCGAAGCCGCGGCGATGATTCTCGACGATGCTCACGGCGCGCGCCAACGCCGCCTTCTTGCCGGCGTCGAAGTCGGAAAACAGTTGGGCTTCGCGATCGAGTGTCGGCGTGGCGGTCATTTCGGTAGTATGCGCGGCGGATCCGGTTCGTCGTGCTCGTCCCGGATGTCGCCGACCAGTTCTTCGAGCAAATCCTCGAGCGTGACGAGACCCAGTGTGCGGCCGCTCTCGTCGCGCACGACGGCCAAGTGCAATCGCTCCCGTAGCATGCGAAAGAGTAGCTCGTTACAGGGAGCGCCGGGAGTCGAGAAGGCGACAGGGCGCAGCGCCGGCGTTTCGCCGCGCGCCTTGATGACGTCGAACGCGTGCACCATCCCCGCAATGGTGTCGAGCGTGCCGCGATAGATCGGCACGCGGCTGTAGCGCGACTGCGAGATCTGCATCGCCAGCGAATGCGGATCGGTCCCTTCGGGAAGCGCGAAGATGTCCGACCGCGGCGTCATGACCTGGCTCACCACCTTCGCGCTGAAGTCCACGACGCCGCTGATGATCGCGATCTCCTCGTGCTCTCCGACGCCCTCGAGCTCTCCTTCGCGGAGCAGGTCCTGAATCGCATCGCGATCGCTCGGCAGCGGCGCTTCGGCACGCTCGCTCACGAACACGCCGGCAATGGCGCGGCCCGTGGCGATGATCGGGATCGTCACCAGATCGGTGAGGCGCAGCACGGGCAGCGCGATCGGCGCGATGGCCGCGGGCCAGCGGCGCGCGAAGGCGCGCGGCACCAACTGGCCGATCACGATGACGCAGCCGGCGAACGCCAACGACTCCCACATGACGTCGATGCCCTGCCCCGCGATACCCACGAGCATTCCCGAGACGAGCAGCGTCAACGCTACGCCGACGTTCGCCGCGGTGAGCATCCGATGCGGACGCTCCAGATACGTGACTGCCGCCGCCGAGCCGCGAAGCTGCCGTTCCGCCCAATGGCGCAGCCAGATGCGGCTCACCGATCGCACGGCCATACCGCCGGCGGTGAGCCACGCCACGATGACCAGCGCGACGACCAGCGGAAGACTGAGAAGGCTCATCGGCGCTCGGGTGCTCCCACCGGATCGAGCCGCTCGAAGTAGACGCGCTCGATGCGCCGCCCGCGCACGCGTTCCACGACGATGCGGAATCCCGAATGCGCCAACGACTCGCCCGACTTCGGCACGCGGCCGAACAGCGCATAGACCAATCCGCCAACGGTCGTCACGTCGTCGACGCCGAAGTCGATGCCGAGCCGCTCCGACAGCTCGTCGAGCGGCACGCGGCCCGCCACCCACCAGGATTTGGGCGAGCCGTGCTGCTCGATCTCCGCCTCCTCCACGTCGTACTCGTCGCGGATCTCGCCGACGATCTCCTCGAGGATGTCTTCGATCGTCACCAGCCCTGCCGTGCCGCCGTACTCGTCGCTGACGATCGCAATGTGCGTGCGGCTCGCCTGGAACTCCCGGAGCTGATCGTCGATCCGCTTGGAGATCGGGATGAACGCGGGCGGCCGCACCAGGGAGAGCCAGGCCGGCTCCGGCTCCTCGTCGGCGATGATCGCCGGAAGGACGTCCTTGGCGTACAGGATGCCGATCACTTCGTCGAGCGTCTCGCGGTACACCGGAAAGCGCGCGTGCTCGGAGCTGCGTATCCGGTCGAGCACTTCGGACCAGGGCGTGTCGGCATCGATGCCCACGATGTCCACGCGCGGCACCATGATCTCCTGCACCTCGGTCTCACCCAGCGAGAAGACGCCGTGGATCAGCTCCTCCTCGGCGAGCGGCAGGTCCGCCTCGGCGGCGACCACTTCGCGGAACTGCTCGGCCGACGTCTCACGCTCGCTCGCGTTCGACGGCGTCTGGGGAATGATCGCGTTGATCGCGCGGTCGATCGCCGCGCCGAGCGCCACGGCGGGGCTGAGAACCACCCCCACGGCGTGAGTCACCGGCAGCAGCCGTGCATACGTGGCGCCCGGGGTCGCGTAGCCCATCGCGCGTCCCACCCCTTCGGCAATGGTGCAGACGACGAGCGCGGCGAGCGCCGTGACGACGATGCGCGGCGCGAGCGCCATCGAGCCGAGATGCAGCGCTTGCGCGAACGACGCACCCGCCGCGATGTAGGCGAGCACGCGAGCCATCGAGAGCGCTCGGTGAAGACGTTCGCGCTCGGAGAACGCATGCACCGAAGCGGTCGACGACTCCGACGCATGGAACGCCAACAGCGCGCTGTCGGCGGTGGCGAACAACGTTGCCAACGCCGCCGCGATCAGTCCGACGGCCCACGCCCAGAGCTCGATCATCGCGCGCTCCGGCCGGTGAGTCGAGCGAGCAGCCGTTCCTGGCGCTTCCACATGGCCGACGTCTCGCGGCCGTCGTCCACCGGGTGCTCGTAGCCGAGCACATGCAGTACGCCGTGGATCACGAGGCGCGCCAGCTCGTCGCGCACGCCGGTGCCGCGCGCCTTGGCGTTGTCGCGCGCCACGTCGGGGCAGATGTAGATGTCCCCGACCACCGGATCCGCAGGTGTCGCGCGCGTGAAGCCGAATGAGATGACGTCCGTGGGACCTGCATGGCCGAGGTGGGTTTTGTTGATGCGCGCGATGCCGCGGCGGTCGAGCAGCGCGATCGACAGCAGCGCATTCCGTACTCGCTCGGCGCGCAATGCGCCGCGGGCGATCTCGGCGATGGCGTTTCGCCCGAGCGGCGCACGCGTTCCGTCTGCGCTCACATCCACGTCGAGGCTCACGCGGAGGCGAACCCCGAAGTCACGCCGCCGGCTGAGGCGGGGTACTCGATGCGATTGTGGTACATGCCCACGAGCACGCGCGTGAACTCGTCCTTGACGACCTTGAGCTGGCGAAGGGTGAGCGGCGCGTCGATGAGCTGCCCTTGTTCCATACGCTGCCGCACGATGTGCTCGATCACGTCGCGGATTTTCTGCGGCGTCGGATCCTGCAGCGCGCGTGTGGCGGCTTCGATGCCGTCGGCCAGCATCACCACCGCCGTTTCAGCGGTCTGCGGCAGCGGGCCGGGATACGCGAACTCGTCGGCGTTCGGCTTGGCTTCGCGCTGGCGCGCCTTGTCGAGGAAGTAGCTGATCGTACCCGTTCCGTGATGTTCGGTGATGAATGCCCGCAGCGCGCGCGGCAGCTTGTATTCTTCCGCCAGCTCCAGGCCCTCGCGAACATGGTTGCGAATGATCAGCGCACTGGCGTTCGGCTTGAGCGCGTCGTGCGGGTTCCGTCCCTTCGCCTGGTTCTCCACGAAGTATTGCGGCTTGGCGATCTTGCCGATGTCGTGATAGTACGCCCCCACCCGCGCGAGCAGCGCGTTCGCGCCGATGGCGCGGCACGCCGCTTCAGCAAGATTGGCGATCGCGATGGTGTGCGCGTAGGTCCCCGGCGCTTCGAGACTCAACCGTTGCATGAGCGGCCGGTTCAAATCCGACCACTCGAGCAGTGTGAGGTCGGTCTCGATGCCGGTAAACGCCTCCGCCATGGGGAGCAGCAGCACGGCGAGCAGGACGCAGCCGAGCGCGTTGAGCGCGCCGAAGCCGGCGGAGACAAGAATTTCTCTCCACGGCAGGTCGAGCGTGAGCCCGATCGCCAGGGCGGTCACGAGATACGCGCCGCCGATCGTGACGATCCACTGGTACGACTGATTGCGGCGGCGAATCTCACCCACTGATAGCGCGGCGACCGCGGCGGCGACGAGGTTGATGTACAGCGCGTTCGTTCCGCGGTACACACTCTGTCCCGCGACGAGCGCGGCGAGCACCATGGCGGTCACGACGCTCACGCGGCGGTCGAACAGGGCGCTCAACAGCACCGCGGCCAACGCGACGGGCACGAGCTCGGGATGGACCGGGCGCACGAGCGCTACCACAGCACCTCCCAGCAACACGAGCGCCGCCGCGACGGCGACCATGACCAACCAGCGGAAATTCGTGTAAATGGCGGGCCGAACACGCAGGAGCGTGAGCCCGATCAGCGCGGTCAGCAGAAAGTCGAACAATACGGATCCGACGACCCTGCGGATGCCGCGCTGCGACCCGCGGTATTTGTCGACCGCATCGTGCAGCGCGCGGAGCTTGGCGTTCTGTTCCCGGCCGACCACCTCGTTGGCGCCGATGATCTTCTCGCCCGCCTGCACCTCGTACTTCGCGAGCGGAATGGACCGCCGTACTTCGTCACGGCGGAGCTCCGTCGTAGCGCGATCCGGCACGATGGTCGGATGGAAGAACGTGGCGAGCAGGCGCATGTACAGCGAATCGCCCACCGGCGACGCCGGGTCGGGATGGATCAAGCGCGCGCGACTCACGAGCATGTTGAACGTCGCCACGCTGTCGGACGGAACTCGGTGGTCTTCCCCGCCCGACCGAACGACGATCGCACCGCGCACCGAGTCGAGCGTGCCGCCACTCGCCACGCCCGCGCTGAGCCAGCGGTCGATCGCGCGTGAGAGCGACAGGTCGAGCGCCGACCGGCGCCGCTCGTTCGCGAGGTAGAGCGCCTGCGCCGCGCTCAGCGGAATACCCCAACTCTGCGCGGCGCGTTGCACCGCGGGCGCCGCGAGCTGCGGATTCGGAGCCGCGGCCTGCGCGACCGCGGCCATGAATCCTCGGAGCGACTGCCGCGCCGTATCGAGCGCGGCGGGCACGAAGTCGTACACCGGTTCCACACCGCGCACCACCGCGTCGCGCTCAGACTGCAGCTCGGCGTTTGTCTTGAGCACGCGAAACGCCACCGGCGCGATGACGTTGTCGCTGGCGACCGAGCCGACCTCGTAGATCGGAAGGTCGATCGCGGGAGAGGCGGGAAAAAGCACGTACGTGAGCACGGCGAGACCGACGGCGAGACCCACCCGGGGCGCGTGAAACGATATCGGCGAGCGCGATCGCGTCGCGTCGGCCGATGATGCGCTCGGAGGGTGGTCGTCGGCGGTCACGGGAGATCACTCGCCGGAGTCGACGGCGTAGGCGCGCACGATGTCGCGGACCAGCCGGTGTCGAACGACGTCGGTCTCGTTGAAGTAGTGGAACCCGATGCCGTCGATCCCCGGCAGGATCCGCTCGATCTGCGTGAGCCCGGAGTCTTCTTTCCTCGGCAGATCGATCTGCGTCTTGTCGCCGGTGATGACCATCTGCGAATTCACGCCGAGGCGCGTCAACAGCATCTTCATCTGCATGGTCGTGGCGTTCTGCGCTTCGTCGACGATCACGAATGCATCGCCGAGTGTGCGGCCGCGCATGAAGGCGAGTGGCGCGACTTCGATGACTCGTTGCTCGAGCGCGCGCTGGATGCGCTCGAACGGCATCATCTCGTCGAGCGCGTCGTACAGCGGGCGCAGGTACGGGTCGATCTTCGCCTGCATGTCGCCGGGCAGGAATCCGAGATTCTCTCCCGCTTCCACGGCCGGCCGCGCGAGCACGATACGGCGCACCTTCTTTCGCGTGAGCGCGTCGACCGCGGCCGCCACGGCGAGGTACGTTTTGCCCGTGCCCGCCGGCCCGATGCCCACCACGATGTCGTTCTCCTGCATCTTCTGCAGGTACTCCGCCTGGCCGGGCGTCTTCGGCTGAATGACCTTTCGGACACCGGGCAGCGCGATGCGAATGCCGCTGCCCACGCCGTTCCCGCTGGCGTGGTTGCCGTTGTCGTCGTCGGGCTCGCCCCGGTCGACGACGTCGCCCATGCGCAGGACGTCGTCGGGCGTGAGGTCACGACGCTGGCGTGCCGCCTCCACCATGCGGTTCGCGATCCCCGACGCGCGGTCCACGAAGTCCGCGGGTCCGGAGATCGTCAACGTGTCGCCGCGCAGCGCCACCTTCACGCCGCCCAGCCGCGAGAGCTCCACAAGGTTCGCGTCGTTTACGCCGGCGAGGGTCAGCGGATCTGCACCCTCGGTCGAAATCTTCTGTGTGACGTTCTCGTCACTCACGCAGAACCCCCGTGGTCACCATTGATGCTGATGTGCAAATCCGAAAGGTCGGCGGCCGGAACCGGCGCCGGCGCGCCCTCGAACAGCGCCCGTGCGGCGGTCGTCTTGGGAAACGCGATGACGTCGCGCAGCGAGCCCGCGTTGGACAGCTTCATCGCGATCCGGTCGAAGCCGAACGCGATGCCGCCGTGCGGCGGCGCGCCGGCGCGTAACCCCTCGAGCAGAAACCCGAAGCGGGCTTCGGCCGTCGCATCGTCGATGCCGAGCAACGCGAACATGCGCGATTGCACGACGGGGTTGCTGATGCGGATGCTCCCGCCGCCCAGCTCGGTGCCGTTGAATGTGAGATCGTACGCCTGAGCGCGCACCTGCTCCGGTGCGCTGTCGAGCAGCGCCGTGTCCTCGCTCATCGGCGCGGTGAACGGGTGATGCACCGCCGCCAGCGCACCCGTCGCCGGATCCTTGTCGAACAGCGGAAAGTCCGTCACCCAGAGGAAACGCGACTCGGCCTCCGACACGAGGTTCATGCGCCGCGCGACATCCTGCCGCACACGATCGAGCGCCGGGCTGGAAATGCGGTCCGGTCCGGCGACGAACAGCGCGAGATCGCCGTCCTGCAGCCCGAGCGCGGCCGCGGCGCCCTCGCCGAGGAACTTCGCGATGGGTCCTTCGAGCGCGCCGTTCACGTACTTGAGGCGCAGCAGGCCCATCGCGCCCGCTTTCTTCGCGTCGGCCTCGATCTCGTCCTGATGCTTGCGCGAGAGCGCCGCGGCGCCGCCGGGAATGCGGATGCCGCGCACGCGGCCGCCCTGCTCGAGCGCCGAGCGCGTGATCGCGAAGTCGGCACCGCGAAACGCGCTGCTCGCGTCGATGATCTCGAGCTCGTACCGCAGGTCGGGGCGATCGGAGCCGTAGCGCTCCATCGTTTCGGCGTAGGTCATCCGCGGAAAGCCGGTCGACGGCACGTCACGCCCGCCTTCGCGCCAGAGCGCGGAGATGAGCCCCTCGGCCATCGTCATGATGTCCTCGGCCGAGATGAAGGACGCCTCGATGTCGATCTGCGTGAACTCGGGCTGCCGGTCCTGCCGCAGATCCTCGTCGCGGAAGCAGCGCGCGATCTGGAAGTACCGGTCGAAGCCCGAGACCATGAGCAATTGCTTATAGAGCTGCGGCGACTGCGGCAACGCATAGAACTCGCCCGGATGCACGCGGCTCGGCACCAGGTAGTCGCGCGCCCCCTCGGGCGTGGGCTTCGTGAGAATCGGTGTCTCGATCTCGAAGTATCCGCGCTCGCTGAGGAACTGCCGCGTCACCTGCATGAGGCGGTGGCGCAGGATGATGTTCTCCTGAAGCTCCGGGCGGCGCAGGTCGAGAAAGCGATGACGGAGGCGCAACTCTTCCGCGGCGAGATTCTCGGTCCGCGAGCGCGCGACCGGAATGGCCGGCGGCGTCGCAGGCCCTACGACGGTGAACGACGTGGCACGCACCTCGACGTCGCCGCTGGCGAGCTCGGAGTTACGCATCGCCTCCGGGCGCGCGACGACGTCGCCCTCGATCAGGACGACGGTCTCCTGCCCCACCGCTGCGGCCGCCGCGCACACGTCGGGCGGGCAGCTCTTGGGATCGAACGACACCTGAACGATTCCCGCCCGGTCGCGCAAGTCGACGAACGCGAGTCCGCCGAGGTCGCGGCTGCGATGGACCCAGCCGCCGAGTCGCACGTGGCGGCCCACGTCGCTGAGTCGAAGGGCGCCGCAGAGGTCAGTACGATGGGTTGTCGCGAGATGTTCGGTCGTCGTCGTCATTCAGAGAATTGAGAGTCGGGGCGCTCAGCTCACCATACAGCGCGAAGCGGACCAGCTTGCGTGTTGGGCTGAGTCAAAGGGCCGACGGCGCGTCCGGTCGATCCGACGAACAGTGGGCCAAGTGTCCGGCCGAGGCCGGATGGGAAGCATTTTTCAGCTTCGAAAAGTGGTTCATTCCAGTCTCGTAATGTACCGTCGGCGGGGCGCTGATGGTAGTGATTCGCTTGACCGGCGGCGCGCATCCGGGTAACGTCAAGTATATGTCCCGCTTGATCTTCGCCGCGCTGGCCTCAGCCGTTCTCACCACTGCCGCCGCGGCCCAACAGGTGCCCGGGCGGGACTTGCTCGAGTTTCCCCTTGGGCTCCTCGCCGAAGCTCCTCCCCTCAGTACGCAGATGACCGGCGGACTGTGGAATCCGGCGACGTCGGCCCTCGGACCATCGCGGAGTGCCCAGTTCGGGTTCGCCGGGTTGACGACTCCGCAGGAGCAGGGAGTGCGGCTCGAGATGGTCGGCGGCGCGTACAAGCTGCGCCATGGCATCACCGGAACCCTGTCGTTCACACAGGCGTCGGTTGCCGACATCCTCAGGACCGAGTTCGATCCACAGTCGGTCGGCGGCGAGATTCCGTACGGGACGATGGTGCTGTCGGGGGGCGCCGCGACCAAGCGTGGAAATACCTCCGTGGGCATCGCGGCCCGGTATCGCTGGGGCTCGCTCGACACCGAGCACTCCGGCGCGTTCTCGTTGGACGGCGGCGCGATCGTCGACAGCGTGGCCGGGACGCCGCTTCGCGTCGCGCTCTCCACCTTTCTGCTCAGCCCGTCGCGGAAGAAGGAAGACGCCACCTTTCTCGGCGCCGTCGACCTGCCGGTCGTGCACCGCGATTCGACGCTGCTCGTCCGCGGCGGCTACTCGCGAAGCCAAACCGAATCGCGCGGCCACGAGGACTATCTGTTCGCCACCTCGGCCTATCGGCAGCTCGATCTCAGCGCGGGGCTGGCACAGACAACGATCTTTGGTCATGTGAATCGCCGAATGCGCCTTGGTTTTGGTCTGCACTATGCCGGGTATACGGTCGCGATCGGTCGGGACGACGGCGCGGCGGGCTTCCCTGCGAGCTACCAGTTTCTCTTTACCCGAGTGTTCCCGTGAGTACGGCCGCTGCAACGAAAACGAACATCCTGAATTTCACTCCGGCCGTGGCACGCGACCGCCTCGCGGCGTTCCTCAAGCGCATCGGCCAACCGGCCTATCGCGCCAACCAGGTCATGCAGCACCTCTGGCAGAAGCCGGCCGCCAGCTTCGAGGCGATGTCGAATCTGCCGAAAGCGCTGCGTGAGGCGCTCGCCGAAGAGTTCGAGCTGCCGCGCCTGGAGCTGGCCGCTCGCCAGAAGTCGAAGGACGGCACGGAGAAGTTCCTGTTTCGCCTCGCCGACAATGAATCGATCGAGACGGTCGCCATCCCCGACGGCGATCGCATGACGTTGTGCATCTCGTCGCAGGCCGGATGCGCGCTCCAGTGCGCCTTCTGCGCAACGGGCGCGATGGGCTTCCGGCGCAACCTCAGCGTGTCGGAGATCGCCGGTCAGGTGCGCGAGATGCGCCTGCTCGATCCGCCGATCAACATCACGAACGTGGTGTTCATGGGAATGGGCGAGCCGCTCATGAACTGGAAGGCGGTCGATCCGTCGCTCACGATTCTCAACGATCCCGACGGCCTCGGCATCGGCGCACGGCACATCACCGTCTCCACTGTCGGCGTGCTGCCCGGCATCATCGCGCTCGGCGAGCGTCCGGAGCAGTTCCGGCTCGCCATCTCCGTGCACGCGCCGAGCGACGGACTGCGCCGCGAGCTGATGCCGATCAACACGAAGTATCCGCTGGCTGACGTGATCGAGGCGGCCAAGGCCTTCGACCGCCGCGTGACGTTCGAGTACGTGATGCTCGGCGGCGTGAACGACGGCGAGGAGCATGCGATCCAGCTCGCGCAGCTCGCGAACGAGTGCCGCGCTTTCGTCAATCTGATTCCGCTGCACCCGGGCGGCGCGCAGGGCTTCACGCCGTCGTCGTCGAACCGCATTCACGACTTCGCCCGCCAGCTCAAGGCGAAGAAAGTCGAGGTCGCGATTCGGAAGAGCCGCGGCGTGGACATCGCCGCGGCGTGCGGGCAGCTACGGGTAGAACGGGACGGCGGGCGGCCGCCAGCTGGAGCCAAGGATCACGGAGATGTCCAGGTAGCGTGAGCTGTCGGGTCGCGACTCGACGCGAGCCGACCCCAGCACCTTCGCCACGCGGTTCGCCCATTCGGGATGTCCCGAGAGATCGAGCACCACGCTGCTGTCGCGTGCGTCCCCGACCGTTCCTGTCTCGACCACGTCGAAGCCGCGATCGCGCAGCAGCATCGTGGCTCGGCGCGCGAGGCCGCGCGTCTTCGTGGAGTTGAGCACCTGCACACGAATGCGAACGCTGTCCGGCGCGCGAAGCTCCGGCCGGCCGGACCCGCCGCCAGAGGTGCGGTGCCGCCGTGCTCCCACCACCGCGCCCGCGCTGAGCAGCACGACCGCGATGAGCGCGACGACGATGAGCCGGGCGCGCTTCATCGGACGGCGTTCCACAGCGACACCGTCTCGGGAAAGAGCGAGTGTCCCTCGTGCAACGACCACTCCAGGCGCGCTCGCACGACCTGCCGGAACACGCCGTCGAAATCGTGTGGCACCTGCGCCGCGAGGAAGGCGCGGTCGCGCCGCGAGAATTTTCGGCCGGGCTCGAGGAAGTCGGCCATGTACAGCGCGTGGCCGGTGCGATCCCAGTCGAGGTAGCCCACGGTGTGAAAGCGCACGGCGTCGAGGACGCCGCGCCGCGTCTCCCCGTCCTGCAACATGCGCGCGGCGGCCGCGGGGCCGTGCAGCATCTCCGGCTCGAACGCCACGTCGCCCGCCAACGCGCGCTGCTCGGCTTCGGGCGCGTCCTTGAGCGCGTCGTGGTAGCGGCCGGCGTCGATCCACGCGCGCGTCTCGTCGGACGGAATCTTCATCGCGGCGGCCCACGCGGCGAGCAAGGCGGTGACGCGCGCGACGTGGGCGCGGCGCTTCTCCGACACCTGCGCCCAGGACGGCAGCTCGAGAGTCGCGGCTCCGTCTCGCGCGACGTTCGTCATGCGAAGCCCCGAAGCTCGACGAGCTCGCGCTGCCAGAAGTCGCGGTTGGCGATCTCCGGATGCGGCACCTGCAAGTCCGGCTCGTCGGCCGTCTGTGCACCGAAGGCGACGATGTCCAGGTCGAGCGTGCGCGGCCCCCAGCGAACGCCGCGCGTGCGGCCCGCGTGCGTTTCCACCTGCTGCAAACCGACGAGCAGCTCGCGCGGCGACAGCGTGGTCTCCACGGCGATCATCTGGTTGAGAAAAGGCCCCTGCGCCACCGGTCCGAGAGGTGACGTTTCCTCGATCGACGACTCGCCCACGATGCGCACGCTCGGAATCACGCCAATCGCCGCGCGCGCGCGTGCGAGATGCTCGTGGCGATCGCCCACGTTGGAGCCGAGCGCGATGTACGCCACGTCAGTCATCCGCGGAGCGCTCGGTGACGACTTCGGCGTAGGCGAGCGGCCCCGCGAGCGCCACGTGCGGCTTCCGCACCGCGACGCGCACCGAGCGAATGAGAGAACTGTGATCGAGCGTGCGCTGCGCGATGTGGTCGCCGACCTGCTCGAGAAAATCGATCGGACCGGAGAGGAACGTCTGCGCGACGATCTCGTACAGCGCGCGGTAGTCGATCACCGCGTCGCCTTCGCCGAGGCGAACGCGGAGATCGATCTCGATGGGCTGCGGCACGGTACGCTCGTGCGGCACGATGCCGACGAGCGCGTGAAAGCGCATGGCGCTAAGGGTGATCTCCCGTTGATTACTCATTCAGTCGAACAATATCCCGTGTGACGCCCGTCGAATGTCCAGGGAGTGCCGGCGTCAGGCGGCGTCGATGGCCGCGCGGAGTGCGGACGTCAGCTTCGCCGCGGCCTCGACGCTCTCGCCCGCGGCGCGAACGATGGCGCTGCCGACGACCACGCCGTCGGCGATCCGGGCCACGGCCGCCGCCTGCTCCGGCCCGGACACGCCGAATCCGACGCACACGGGCAACGCGGTCGCTTCGCGCAAGCGCTTCACCGTCGCCGGCAGGTCGGCGGACATCGTGTCCTGCATGCCCGTCACGCCCAAGCGGCTGATGAGATAGACGAACCCGCTGCCGTGCGCGGAGATCTCTCTCATGCGCGCCGCGGGCGTCGTCGGCGCGACGAGCCGAATGAACGACAGCGGCCCCTCGCCGATCCACGCTTCGCGCTCGGGGTCCGAGCCGACGGGCAGATCGGTGATCAACAGCCCGCTGAAACCCGCGTCGGCCGCCTGGACGAGCGCATTCTGGCCTGCCGCAATGATCGGATTCAGATAACTGAACAGGACCAGCGGAACGCGCATCTTGGCGCGCGCCACGATCTCGAGCAGCCGGGTGAAGTTCATCCCCAGCTCGAGCGCGCGCTGCGAGCTCGCCTGGATGACCGGTCCGTCGGCCATCGGGTCCGAGAACGGCAGCCCGAGCTCGATGACGTCCGCGCCGGACTCCTGCAGCGCCAGCAGGAGCTCCGCGGTGCGTTCGATGTCGGGATGACCGGCCGTGATGTAGGGAACCAGCGCGCGCTTGCCCGCGGCCTTCAGCTCGGCGAAGCGCCGCTCGATCGTGTCAGACGAAATAGTCACCGACCCGGATGCCATATCGATCAGGATTCTCAGTCTTGATGATGGTACGAAGGAACACGCCGTCGGCGTTGCGGTCGGCCAGATCGACGAGCGTTCCGGGATAGACCACGTTGCCCTGCTGATCGCTGACGATCCGCACGACGGGACGCGAAAGCATCTCCTGCAGCGGATTCACCGCGTGCACGATGCCCAACTCGAATGTATCGAGAATGACGAGCGTGCCAACTGGGTAAATGCCCGTGAGGTTGATGAACGCCTTCACGATGACCGGATCCATGCCGCGGCGCGGATTGTCGCGCATCTCGAGCATGACCTGCGCGGGCGTGAACGGCACGGTCTGATAGGCGCGGCGCGACGTCGCGGCGTCGAAGCCGTCGGCGATCGCCACGATCTTGCTGAACATGCTCAGCTGGCGGTCGCGAATGGGCCGCGGATAGCCGGTGAGGTCGCGCTTCATGTGGTGCTCGTGCGCCACGATCATCGAGCGGTACGGCAGGTCCTGCGCGCCGCGCACCTGGAAGAGCGCCAGCACGCCGAGCCACGGGTGCGACGCGATGAGCCGCCACTCTTCGTCGGTGAGCCCGCCGGACTTGTTGAGGATCGACTGCGGCACCCGCGACTTCCCGATGTCGTGGAAGAGCGCGGCCATTCCGAGATCGTACAACTGGAGCTTGGTCAACCCCAACCGCTTGCCGAGCGCCACGGAGAAGATGCAGACGTTCACGCTGTGCGTGAACGTGTACTCGTCGTAGTCGCGGATCGTCGTGAGCCCGATGAGCGAGGTTTCCTCGTTCAGGATCTGATCGACGATACCCTGCACCACGCGCTTCATCTTCTTGATGTTCGGACTGCCGCCCATGCGCACCGACGACATCAGCTCGCGCGTCGCGGCCACCGACTGGGCGTACGTCCGCTTGGCGCGCTCCCTGGCCTTCTCCTTGTTCCCGGATCCCTGCTCGGCCGGCGGCGCCAGCGTGAACGCGGTGACGCCCGCGCTGTCCAACTTCTCGGTCAGCACGGCGAGTCGCTCCGAAGCCTCGTCCGAGCTCGGCGCCTGCAGGAGTGAGAGAAAGATCAGCCAATCCTTCGCCGCGATTTCCTCGCCGACGCTCACGCTGCCGATGCCCGCCGCGCGGAAGAGCGACAGCAGGTGGCTGAAGCTGGCGAAGTTGTCGAGGTCGAGCCGGAGTCGCGTCTGGTTGATGAAGATGAACTCGCCCGACATGCGCAGCTCCAGCTCGCCCTCGGCGGCGATGAGCTCCTTGCAGTGCGCCGCCACGTCGGCGAGTGCTTTCTGCACCGCCGCGTTCTCCACGGGATAGAGCTTCACGGCCCGTAACGCGCCGTAGGCGCTGAAGATCAGCTGGCGTCCGGTGCGCCGAACGCGCGAATCTTCGGACGCGTCGGCGCCTGTTCCGTGCGGCGCCGACGAGCGCGCGGGCGTGACTGGCGTGCGCGGGGCCGTCATGTCGCCGCTCCGCCGCGCAACGCGCGGGTGACGGCATTGCGCACGACGATGTCCTTCTCGGCCGCCGCTTTTCGCAACGCCGCCTGCGCCTTCGGCGTGCCCACGCGCCCGAGCGCGATGGCGGCACAGGCGCGAATCTCCGGATCCTCCCGGCGGCCGAGGAATCCCTTGCCGTTCAGGATGGAATCGAGATGCGCCACGCCGCCGTCGCCGCACAGCGCGCCGTAGCCTTCGAAGAACGCCATCTTCTCGGTGAGATCGGCGTCGCGCACGCCCTTGCCCTTCACCGCCGACTCGAGGCGCGGAAGCACGGGCCGATACGCGCGCGCCGTGAGCGCGCGAACCGCGGTGATGCGCACGTCGCGGTCGGCATCCTCGATCGCGCGCTCGAGCGACTGCAGCGCGCCCGGTGAAGCGATCTCGGTGAGCGCCTGCACCGCGGTCTGCCGGCGCGACACGTCAGGCTCGTTCAGAATTTTTCCGAGCGCCAGTACCGCGGCCTGCGCCTTGAGCGCGCCGGCGCGGCGAATGGCTTCCGTCGATACCTCGCGCTCCGGCGCTTGAATGAGCCGCACGAGCTCCGCGGTGTTCGCGCCGGCCAGCCGTCCCGCGGCCGCTTCGAGCAAGGGGCGCAGCTGCTCGTTCTGAATTCTCGACAGCCACAGAAAGACCGTGGCCAGTGCCGCGGGACGGAGCTGGTCGAACAGCTCCACGAGCTCGTCCTGCGGCGGCAGCGTCGGCGAGCCGTCGAGTGCCTGGAGCAGCTGCGTCAGCGCGTCGGCGCCGCTCAGCCGCTCCGGGAGATCGGTCAGCTTCTGCCCTTGATCGGCCGTGATCTCCGAGGCCCGCTGCAGCGCGACCTGCGCCTCGCGCAGCAGGTTCGCCACGCCGCGGAAATGGCCCGTGGTGAGCAGATACACCATGAGCGTATGGATATTGTCCAGCACCTCGGAGCGGATCTCCGGATCCGCCTGCGCCTCGAAGATGTCGAGCAGTACGCCCACGATGTTGCTGCGCAGGTCCTGCTGGTACTCGCGCTTGATCTCTTCCTGCAGATACTCGATCTCACGATCGTCGAGGAAGTAGAGCGTGGCGTCGAAGTCCGCCATGTTGACGATGCCGCCGGCGCGCGACTCTTCGACCGCTTCCTGCGTGGCGCGTTGCACGTCGCCGGCGTTCGCCGGTGTGGTGGGCTCGCCCCCGTCCGCGAGCTCGCTGCCCCCGCCTCCCTCCTGCAGGAGATCGACGAACTTGTACGTCAAATACGCGAAGTCGGCCTCCCAGAGCATCGTGACGAGGTCGTCCTCATCGGCCGAGCCCTTCCGCGCGCGTTGGATGATCTCGAGGAACTTGATGACTTCCTGCTCCTCGAAGCCCTTGACCATCTTGAGCTCGCGCACGCCGTCCTTGTAGAACAGCCAGGCGAGATTCTCCGCCGACTTCCCCACCCCCGCTTCCCCCGCGACGGTCGCGCCGTACCACCGAATCTCGCTCTCGGTGACGACGAGACACAGCTCGTCGATCTGCGCCCAGATGCCCGCGTACCCGCTGCGAAGCGAGTCGATGGCACCCCGGTACACAGGATTGTTCGGGAGGTACATCTGGTGCGCCCGGGCTGCCTTCACGATGAGCCGAAGCAGCTCCTCCACCGGCGCTGGCGAAAACGGCGGCTCCTGAGGCTCCGGCTCCCGCGCCGGCCCGGGTGCAATGGGGGACGGGGAGGTCACGTGCCCAAGATATTCATTTCACTTACTTGCGCCACATCCTTGTCGCCCCGGCCGCTCACGCAGAGGAGCACGGGCTCGTCGCGTGTCCAGCGCCCCTTTTGCGACGCGATCCAGCTCACGGCATGCGCCGTCTCCAACGCCGGGATGATGCCCTCGAGTCGGCTCAGCAACTGGAACCCCTCGAGCGCATCGCGATCGCCCACCGACACGTACTCGGCGCGGCCGGTGTCCTTGAGATACGAGTGCTCGGGTCCCACCCCGGGATAGTCGAGCCCCGCCGAGATGGAGTGCGCGGGGTGCACCTGCCCGTTCTCGTCCTGGAGCAGATAGCTCAGCGAGCCGTGCAACACCCCGGGACGACCGCGCGTCAGCGACGCCGAGTGATGGCCTGAGTCGAGCCCTTCACCGGCCGCCTCGACGCCCACGAGCTCCACGTCCTTGTCGCCGACGAACGCGTGGAACGCGCCCATCGCGTTCGAGCCGCCGCCGACGCACGCAACCACGGTCTTCGGCAGCCGGCCGGCCCGGTCGAGCATCTGGGCCCGCGCTTCGTTGCCGATGATCGCCTGGAAGTCGCGCACCATGCGCGGATAGGGCGCGGGCCCAACCACCGACCCGATGATGTAGTACGTGTCGTTGACGTTCGTGACCCAGTCGCGGATCGCTTCCGTCGTCGCGTCTTTGAGCGTGCGCGTACCGCTCGTCACGCTGACCACCTTCGCGCCCATCAGCCGCATGCGAAAGACGTTCAGCGACTGGCGGCGCATGTCCTCTTCGCCCATGTACACGATGCACTCGAGGCCGAAGCGCGCGCACACCGTTGCCGTTGCCACGCCGTGCTGGCCGGCGCCCGTTTCGGCGATGATGCGCTTCTTCCCCATGCGGCGCGCCAGCAACACCTGGCCGACCGTGTTGTTGATCTTGTGCGCGCCCGTGTGATTGAGGTCTTCGCGCTTGAGCCACACCTGCGCGCCGACGTGCTCGGAGAAGCGCGGAGCGTCGCTCAACGCCGACGGCCGACCCACGTACGTCGTGAGCATTTGCTCGAGCTCGTGCCTGAACGCCGGATCGACGCGTGCGGCGTCGTAGGCGCGTTCGAGCTCGTCGATCGCCGGAATGAGCGTTTCGGGAACGTAGCGGCCGCCGAAGGCGCCGAATCTATCCTGCTGTGCCGTCGTCATGTGGGAATGGAAGCGTGCGTGACTGCGTCGCGAAAGGCGCGCATACGATGGTGATCTTTGATGCCCGGTGCGGATTCGACACCGGACGAGACGTCGACGACGTCGGGGGCGAGCGCGGCGATGGCCTGACCCACGTTCTCGGGACGAAGTCCGCCCGCGAGAATGATCCGCCGCTCACCGCGCAGACCCTGAAGCTCCGTCGCCAACTGCGCCCAATCCAGGGCGACTCCCGTGCCGCCGAGTGCCCCGGGCACGAAGGCGTCGAGGAGAACGCCGTCCCCCGCCGCGAGGGCGTCCGCGAACGACGTGGGCAGCTTGCCTCCCGTCACGCGAACGACCGGCCAGATCTCCCCGTGAAAAACGCGGCGAAGTGCCGCAATTCGCACGGCGCCGCTCGCACCATGGAGCTGCACTACGCCGAGCGCCAAGGTGTCCGCGGCGCGCGCGATCTCATCGGTGCTCTGTTCCGCGAACACGCCCACGCGGCGGACGGTTCGCGGCACGTCGCGAAGCACCTCTGCCGCGCGCTCCACCGTGAGATTCCGCGGTCCGCCGGCGAAGATCACGCCGACAAACGCCGCGCCCAACTCCGCGGCTTGCGCCGCATCGTCGGGGCGCGTGAGCCCGCAGAATTTGATCTCAGCGCTCACGGCGAATCCTGCGCACACCGGACAGCGTACGCACCGCGGCCGCCGGATCTTCGGCCGCGGAGATGACCGATCCAACGAGCACCGCGTCGGCGCCACGATCGGCGACGCGCTCCACGTCGGCCCGGCTGCTCACGCCGCTCTCGGCGATCGCCACCAGCGGGGCGGGAATCAACTCCAGCAACCGAGCCGACGTGGCCGGGTCGATCACCAGCGTTTCGAGATTGCGGTTGTTGATGCCGATCACGGTCGCGCCGGCGTCGAGCGCGCGTTGGAGCTCGTCCTCGTCGCGAATCTCGACGAGCACCTCCAAGTCGAGGCTGCGCGCCACCTGCATCATTCGGCCGAGGTCGTCCGGCGACAGCGCGCGGGCAATGAGCAGCGCCGCCGACGCGCCGAGCGCCTTGGCCTCGACGAGCTGAATGGGATCGACGTGAAAGTCCTTCTTGAGCACGGGAACCTTCAAGGCGGCAACGGCGGCGACGAGGTCGTCGGTCGACCCGCCGAAATGGGCCGGCTCGGTGAGGATCGAGATCGCCGCGGCGCCGCCGCGCTCGTACGCCAGCGCCTGGTCGACCGCGGCGAGGTCGGCATTGATCCACCCTTTCGAGGGGGACCGGCGCTTCACCTCGGCGATCACACCCACGGAATCGGTCCGGAGCGCGTCCTCGAATCTTGCCGGCGTCGGTACCCGGGCCGCCGCGTGCACGAGCTCCCGCTCACGCCCGCGCAACGCCTCGGCGCGGGTCCGGGCCTCGGCGACAATACCCCCCAAGGTGCCCCCAGGTGGATTCCATGCAGGAGAAGCTTGCACTTCGGTCCCTATTCGGATATCGTGTATTCGGGGCTTATTCGGGAACTCTACCCCCGTCGCTTCCATCATATAAGCTGAACAGGTGTCAGCCTATGCCGCTCACTAAGCGTCAGCGCGAAATACTAACCTATCTCACGTCGTACTCCGAGCAAAACGGCTTTGCGCCGAGCTTCGAGGAGATCGCTGAGAACTTCGACTACAACTCGCTGGCGACGGTGCACGAGCACCTCACCAATCTCGAGCGCAAAGG
Organism: Gemmatimonadota bacterium; assembly: GCA_028287235.1. Classification (GTDB taxonomy): domain Bacteria; phylum Gemmatimonadota; class Gemmatimonadetes; order Gemmatimonadales; family Gemmatimonadaceae; genus JAQBQB01. The sequence continues at coordinate 52,964 of JAQBQB010000020.1, forward strand.
CTACATCAAGCGGAACTACAACGAGAGCCGCGCGATCGAGATCCTGCCGAGCGAGGCCACGCCGCGGTCCATCGAGCTGCCACTGCTCGGTAGCGTCGCGGCCGGCATGCCCATCGAGGCATTGGAGTCAGGCGAGACCTTCTGCGTGCCGGACACGATGGTCGGCCGCGGCGGGAACCACTACGTCCTGCGGGTCCGCGGAAACTCGATGGTCGACGAGCAGATCAAGGACGGCGATTTCGTCGTGGTCAACCAGCGCGAGCGGGCCGACAACGGCGAAATGGTCATCGCCCTCGTGAACGGCTCATCGGCTACGGTGAAGAAGTACTACCGCGAGCGCGACGGACGCATTCGGCTGCAGCCGGCGAACGACACGATGCAGCCGATCTACGTCCACGAGGATGACATCTCCATCCAGGGGATCGTGGTCGGCGTGATGCGGCGGTATTAGCGCTGGGTTGTGCAAGGTGTCATTCCGAGCGTATGCGAGGGATCCACTTCAACGTGATGATGGCCGGCTACAATCACGTTCGAGTAGATCCCTCGCTGCGCTCGGGATGAGCTGAAGCGAACGCCTGTCGCAGTCGGTCCAACGCCTCGAGCCCCAAGCCGGCGTCAATGGCATCGCGTGCGGCGTCCACGCCGTCGTCGAACGTGGGCACCGCACCGCCCACGTACAGCGCCGCGGCGGCATTGAGTGCCACGGCCGCGACCGAGGCGGCGTTTCCCTCCCCCGACAGCACGCGAAGAATCACCGCGGCGTTCTCCGCCGGCGAACCGCCCGCGATGTCGTCAGCCGAGCCGCCGCTGAAGCCATAGCGCGACGGATCGATCATCCATCCGGTGACCTCGCCGCGGTTGATCTCGACCACCTGCGTGTCGCCGAACGGCGAGACTTCGTCCATGCCCGAGCCGTGGACGACGAGCGCGTGCGTCGTGTTGAGCTCGCGCAGCGCGCCGGCGATGAGCGACAGCCTGCGCGCATCGGATACGCCGACCACCTGACGCCCGGCGTGGGCGGGATTCGCGAGCGGGCCTACCATGTTCATCACGGTTTGCACGCCGAGCTCGCGGCGCACCGGGCCCACGTGGCGCATGGCGGGGTGCATGAGCGGCGCGAACATGAACACGATGCCGGCGTCGCGCAGCGCCGCGGCCATTACGTGCACCGGCGCCTCGATCACGATGCCGAGCGCTTCGAGCACGTCGGCGCTGCCACATTGCGTGGTGAACGACCGGTTGCCATGCTTCGCTACCCGTACGCCGGCGCCCGCCACGAGCAGCGCTGCCGCCGTCGAGATGTTGAACGTGCTGACCGTGCCACCGCCGGTGCCGCACGTATCGACCAGCTCTTCGGGGCGCTCCGCTGGGAGAACGACCATCGCGTGGTGAAAGGCCCGAACCACCGCCGCGAGCTCGACTGGCGTTTCGCCCTTCACGCGCAATCCCACGAGGAGACCGGCGATCTGCGCGGGTGTCGCGTCGCCGGCGAGGACGACGTTGAACGCCGCGGTGAGCTCGTCGGAATCGGGTGCTTCGCCCGCCGTGAGACGGCGGATCGTTCCGAGCAACGCGTTGGGTGGACTAACGGACACTGAGCGCTTCGACGAGGCGTTCGGGAAGGCGGGCGTGAGATGCGACGAGGGCGATCACGAGACCAAGGAGCCGCACGCGATCCACGTCCTCATCGAGGAAGACGCCCTGCATGGCGCGGTTCGCGAGGTTCACCACGCCCACCAGCTCGTCGTGGTACACGAGCGGGAAGCTGATGAAGGAACCGGTCGTGAAATACTGGTCTTGCAGTAGCGGGTGGCTCTTCGCCTCCAACACATCCCTTACGAGCAGCGGCTCGCGGCTCACCGCCACGCGACCGGCCACGCCCTGCCCCATCGCCACGCGTGTTCCTTCCATCACGCCGGGCGCAATGCCGCGCGCCGCCGCGATGTAGAGCGACTCGCCGTCGGGCGTGCGCAGCATGAGCGAGCACCGATGCGCGTGCATGTCGTCGCCGACGAGCGCCATGAGACCGTCGGCGAGCTGGCGCGGGTCGTCGGTCGATGCGTCGAGCGTCAGCACGCGGTCGATGAGATAGATGGTGCGTGTCTTCTGGCGCAGCGACTCGCTCCGGCGATGCAGCTCGACGTGCGCCTTCTCGAGCTGTTCGACCGCCGATCCCACCGTGGCTTCCACGGCGTCGGCGCGTCGCAGGGCGCGGCGCGCGTCCTCGGTGGCCTGCGCGACCTCACGCTCGAGCGCGACCACGCGCGCCGAATTCGCCTCGGCCATGCTGTTGCTCGCGTCCGTCAGCCGCGCTTCGAGCTCGGCGAGCCGGCGCTCGTAGTCGCCGTGCACGTGCTGCGTGACGTCTTCGAGCGTCTTCACCGCTTCTTCGCGCGCTTCGCGTTCGAGAAAGCGCAGGTGTGCGAGCTCGAACAGCGCGATGGCCGGCAGGAACCGCTCGGCCGTGCGCGCGCCGAACATCTTCCGCGACTCGTTGAGGATGAGCAGCGCGCTCAGCGTGCCGTCGAAGCGGAGGCCGCGCACGCTCAACCATCCCGGTTCGCCGAGAATGGGGAGCTGGAAGAGACGCGCGAATTCGTCGCCGTTGTCGCCGAAATCCACGAACTGCCCGCCGGCCGAGATCGCGACGCGCTCGCGCGTCGGGAGGTGGTCGAAGGTCGTGTCGAGGGCAATTCGCTCGATGCGCGGGCCGGATACCAGCAGACGGTCGCGCAGCATGCCGCGGCGTTCGTCGAAGCGAACGAGCGCGAGCTGGGCGAACCGATCGACCTCAGCGAGCGCCTCGCCGAGCGCTTGCAGCGCGGCATCCGGGCTGGCTGAGACCGTCAGCGCATGGGCGAGTGACGCGAGGGTGCGCGGGGGCATCGGAGAGGCAACGTGGCGCAACGCGAACGGCGCGCGGCGCAAGCAGAGTTGCGTGCGAAATGTGCGCGCCTGCGTCACGCAAAGTCAATCGTCTGCGTAACTTCGGCATCGTTCACGTTGCTTGACACTCCCCTCTGCACTGGTAGTTTTCGAGCAATGGCCGAGCGCACCGTGCAGCTCGTATTGCACTATGATGGCGCCGGATTCAGCGGCTGGCAGCGCCAGCCGGCGCAACGAACCGTTCAGGGGGTCTTGGAAGAGGCGCTCGAACGGTTGTGCAGCGCGCCGACCGGCGCGTTGGGGTCGGGCCGCACCGACGCCGGCGTGCATGCGCGGGGACAGGCGGTCGGCGTTCGGGTGTCCGAACGCTGGAAGGACGTTCAGAAGTTGCGGCGCGCGCTGAACTCGGTGTTGCCATCCGACGTGTGGGTTGCGGCCGCCGTCGAGATGCGAGACGAGTTTCACGCGCGGTACAGTGCAGTGAGCCGGCGGTACAGCTATTACGTCGGCACGGATGAGGAGGCGCACTCGCCGTTTCGTGGTCGGTACGAGCTCGCATTCGGGCAGCCCTTGGACCGGGGCGCTCTGGATGCGGCGGCCGCCCACCTCGCGGGTGAACACTGCTTCCTGGGCTTCGCCGTACAGGGTACGGCGCCCGCGCACGACGATCATCGCTGTCGCGTTCTCGAAGCGCGGTGGCGGGAACGGCCGGGCGGGCTCGTGTTCGAAATTGAAGCCAACCGGTTCCTCCATCACATGGTGAGATTTCTTGTCGGTACGATGCTCGACATCGCGACTGGTCGCCGACCGCTCGCGGACCTATCACGCCTGCTTCAGGCGACCGACAACGACGACGTCTCGCCACCCGCGCCTCCGCACGCGCTCTTCCTCGACCGCGTGACCTATCCGCGCGAGTTGTACGCCGAGGGCGTATGAACATCATGACCCGTGTCATCCCGAGCGCCGCGCTTGTCATCCTGAGCGAAGCGAAGGATCGCTTCGCCAGCGACACGATCCTTCGGTCGCTGCGCTCCTTCAGGATGACACTGTCGCTGCGCTCCTTCAGGATGACACTGTTGCTGGCCTTCGCCATCGGCTGCTCCCGCGAGCCTCGCCAGTCGGCGGCGCAAGCGTCGGGCGTGGTCGTGCCGACCACCGATCAGGTCTCGCAAGGCAGGCGCAATGCGATCACGAACGCTGTCGCCAAAGTCGCGCCGTCGGTCGTCACCGTGCAGACCGAAGCCGTGGAACAGTCGCGACAGGATCCGTTCGACATGTTCTTCGGCCGCTCGCAGCAGCCGCGCACGCAGGCGGGACTCGGCACCGGATTTATCGTGCGGCAGGATGGTGTGATCGTTACCAATGCCCACGTCGTCGCCGGAGCAACCAAAGTGTCGGTGATGATGCGCGACGGCACCGTCTATCCCGCCAGGCTGCTCGGCGCCGACGAGACCAACGACCTCGCCGTCGTGAAGATCGACGCGAAAGGATTGCCCGAGGTGAAGCTCGGCAACTCGAACAGTCTCGTCATCGGTGAATGGGCGGTGGCGATCGGCAATCCGTTCGGCTTCTACCTCGGCAACAGTGAGCCGAGCGTGAGCGTGGGCGTCATCAGCGCGACGCAGCGAAACCTCGTCGCGCCCGCCGAAGGCCAGGCGTCGTACTTCGACATGATTCAGACCGACGCGGCGATCAACCCGGGCAACTCCGGCGGTCCGCTCGTCGACGCCGACGGCGAAGTGATCGGCGTGAACAGCAGCATCTTCTCGCCGAGCGGCGGCTCAGTGGGACTCGGCTTCGCCATTCCGATCAACCGCGCGGCGCGCGTCGTCGACGATCTGCTCAGCCACGGCTCGCTGCGCAGCCCGTGGATCGGCGTTCGCCTCCAGCAGAAGCAATCGAACAATCCGCGCGACGTGCTCGCGCAGGGTGCAGTCGTCGCCACGGTGACGCCGGGCTCCCCCGCCGCCAGCGCGGGCTTGCAGCCGGGCGACGTGATTCTCCGCGAGGGCAGCCGGCCCGTTCGCAATCCGTTCGACTGGAACGCCGCGCTGCTCGACCTTCGCGTCGGCTCGCCCGCGCACCTGCACGTGAAGCGCGGCTCGCGGGAGTTCGACGTCGACGTCAACGTGGCCGACCTGCCGGAGGTGAACGCGCCCAAGGTGCAGGTCCTGCGCGATCTCGAGCTGGTCACGGTCACGCCGGCGATCGCCGCCGAGCGCGGACTGCGCCGGCAGTTCGGCGCGCTGATCTACAACGTGAGCCAACAGATCGGCGATCAAACGGGCCTGCAGAAGGGCGACGTGATCCTCCAGATCAACAATGCCGCAATTCATTCCGCGCAGGACGTGTCGAAGCTCATCGAGGCGTACGGCGGCCGCACTTATCTCCGCTTGGTGGTCGAGCGGCAGGGACAGCTCTACATGACCGAGTTCGCCGTACGATGACGTCTCACGATCGCTACTCCTCGCCGCTCGCCGAGCGCTATGCATCAAAAGCGATGCTCGAGCTCTGGTCGCCAAGGGTGCGCCACGGTCTCTGGCGGCAACTCTGGCTCGCCTTGGCCGAAGCGGAAAAAGAGCTCGGCGTCCCGATTCCCGACGAGGCCATCGCGCAGATGCGCGAGCATCTCGACGACATCGACTTCGAGAAGGTCGCGGACTACGAGCGGCGCTTCCGTCACGACGTGATGGCGCACGTTCACGCATTCGGCGAGGTCGCGCCGGCGGCGCGCGGTTTCATCCACTACGGCGCCACGAGCGCCTACGTCACTGACAACGCCGACCTGATCATGATGCGCCGCGCCATGGAGCTGTTGCGCGGCAAGATCGTGCGCGTGTTGCGCGCGCTCTCCGAGTTCGCGCGGGAATGGCGCGCTGAGCCGACGCTCGGCTCCACGCACCTGCAACCCGCGCAGCCCACGACCGTGGGCAAGCGCGCCACGCTCTGGATGCAGGATCTGCTGCTCGATCTCGCGGACCTCGATTACCGCATCGCTACGCTGCCCGCTCGCGGCGTGAAGGGCACGACGGGAACGCAAGCGAGCTTCCTCGAGATCTTCGGCGGCGACCACGCGAAGGTGCGAGAGCTCGACGCGCGCGTCACGACGAAGATCGGCTTCGCGTCGTCGATCCCGGTGTCGGGACAGACCTACTCGCGCAAGCTCGACGCGCAGGTGCTCGGCGTGGTCGCGGGCATTTCGTCGAGCGCGATGAAGTTCAGCGGCGACCTGCGCGTACTGCAGTCGGTGGGTGAGATCGAGGAGCCGTTCGAGAAGGAGCAGATCGGCTCGTCGGCCATGGCGTACAAGCGCAACCCGATGCGCGCCGAGCGCATCGCGTCGCTCGCGCGCTTCGTGATCACGCTCGAGCCGAACGCGAATCTCACGCACGGCGTCCAATTCTTCGAGCGGACGCTCGACGACAGCGCGAATCGTCGGCTCGTGATTCCCGAGAGCTTCCTGGCGACCGATGCGATTCTGGTGCTGATGGAAAACGTGGTGAGCGGTCTCGAGGTGCATCCGGCGCGCATTCGCAGGCGGCTGAACGACGAGCTGCCGTTCATGGCGACCGAAGAGCTGATCGTGCGCGCCGTGCGCGCCGGCGGCGACCGGCAGGTGGCGCACGAGCGGATCCGCCAGCACAGCATCGAGGCGGCGCGCGCCATGAAGGACGGCGCGCCGCGGAACGACATGCTCGAGCGGCTCGCGGCCGATCCCGAGTTCGGCATTTCGGTGGGCGACATGAAGTCGGCGCTCGATCCCAACCGCTTCGTTGGACGCGCACCCGAGCAGGTGGACGAGTTCCTCGATACCCTCGCGCCGATTCTGGCCGGCCACTCGCGCGGCGAAGATGCACGCGAGGAGATCCGCGTATGACGCGTGCAACGCCGGCAACGCCGGCAACGCCGCTCGCGCAGCTCGAGCCGCTTCCCCTGCAGCACCTGCGGCGCGGAAAGGTTCGCGAGGTCTACGTCGTCGACGACGACCGCCTGCTGCTCGTGGCGACCGACCGTGTAAGCGCGTTCGACGTCGTGATGACGGAGCCGATTCCGTACAAGGGTGCCGTGCTCACGCAGATCACCGCATGGTGGCTGCGGCAGCTCGAGAACGATCTCCATCATCACATGCTCTCGTCGAACGTCGACGAGATCATCGGCATGGTGCCCGCGCTGCGCGCTCATCGCGCGGCACTCGCCGGCCGGGCGATGCTGTGCCGGCGCACCGACGTGTTTCCAATCGAGTGCGTGATCCGCGGCTATTTGTCGGGTTCGGCGTGGAAGGAGTACACGGCGGCGGGAACGCTCGCCGGCGAATCGCTGGCGCCGGATCTGCGCGAGAGCGACCGCCTCGATCCGCCCTTGTTCAGTCCCGCCACGAAAGCGGAGACGGGCCATGACGAAAACATCACGATCGCGCGGATGGCGGAGACCGTCGGCCCGGACATCGCGCGCGAGCTGGAGCGGTTGAGCCGGCTCGTCTACGAGCGCGGACGGTCGATTGCCGCGGAACGCGGAATCATCATTGCGGATACCAAGTTCGAGTTTGGCCGCGACCGCGAGGGGCGCATCACGCTGATCGACGAAGTGCTCACACCCGACAGCTCGCGCTTCTGGCCGGCCGAGCACTATCAGCCGGGCCGGTCGCAGCCGAGCTTCGACAAGCAGCCGCTGCGCGATTATCTCGACGCCGAGCGCAAGGCGGGCCGCTGGAACGGCGATGCCCCGCCGCCGCCGCTGCCCGAGTCGGTCGTTCAGGCGACCAGCACCCGCTACCTCGACGCCTTCAGCCGCATCACCGGCGCCGACCTCGATCTCAGGGAGCCAACGTGAACTTTGCCCGTGAAGGCCTGACCTTCATCACCATCTCGGCGCTCATCGCGCTGGGCGCGTTCGGCGTGGCGCTCAACCGCCGCTCCTGGCCGCTCTGGCTGCTCGCCTTCGCGCTGACGCTCGTCGCGCTGTGGGTCGCGTATTTCTTCCGCGATCCCGTGCGCAGCGGCGAGCGCGGCGACCGCGTCGTGATCTCGCCGGCCGACGGCAAGGTCGTCATGATCACCGAGGTGGACGAGCCGACGTTCATGAAGAGCCGCGCCGTGCGCATCTCGGTCTTCATGAACGTGTTCAACGTGCACGTGAACCGGTATCCGGTGAGCGGCGTCGTTCGCTACGTCGAACGGAAGGCCGGCAAGTTCCTCAACGCGGCGAGCGAGAGCTCGAGCATGGAGAACGAGCAGTCGTCGATCGGGATCGAGACCGGGTCGAACAAGATTCTCGTGAAGCAGATCGCCGGACTGATCGCGCGCCGCATCATCACCGACTCGAAGGAAGGCGAGCAGGTTCGCCAAGGTGACCGCATGGGGCTCATCCGCTTCGGCTCGCGCGTCGACGTGTACGTGCCCATCGGTTCGGTGATCAAGGTGAAAGTCGGAGACGTCGCCTTCGCCGGCGTGACGGTCCTGGCGGAGCTCAAGAATCCATGAAAGCCTCTCTGAACGCCGCTCACCGTCCGCCGCCACGCCGGCAGGGCGTGCGTCGCGCCGTGGTGCTGATGCCCAATGGGCTGACGCTGTTCAACCTCTTCTGCGGCATCTACGCGATCATTCTCGCCATCCGCGGCGACTACGCCGCCGCGCCGGCATTCATCGTCCTCGGCGGAATCGCCGATACGCTCGACGGCCGCGTGGCGCGCGCCACGGGCACGGGCAGCCGCTTCGGCGAAGAGCTCGACTCGCTGGTCGACGCCATCTCGTTCGGCTTCGCGCCGGCGTTGATCATGTATCTCGCGCTGCCCAACCGCGGCACGTGGGAGTGGCTGCTGGTCTTCATCTTCACGTCGTGTGCCGTGATGCGGCTGGCGCGCTTCAACGTCGAGCAGGCCGGTCGCTCGAAGACGCACTTCCACGGGCTTCCGAGTCCGGCCGCGGGGCTCACGCTCGCGTCGTACTACTGGTTCCGCGAGACGCCGCTCTACAATCAGGCGATCATCCTGTTCACCGACAGCAAGACGCTCGCGGATCTCCCGTGGCCCACGTTGCTGCGCGGACTGATGGCGATTCTCGCCGCGCTGATGATCAGCGACGTGCCCTACCCCGCCGTGCCGTCGATCGGCATCAGCAGTGTAAAGAAGGTCATCGGCTCGCTCGTCGTCACGGCGTGCGTCGTCCTGCTGTTGGTGCGGAGAGAAGAATTTATCTTCCCCGCGCTGCTCGCCTACGTGCTCTACGGCGCGATCAAGTGGGTGATCATCGGCTTCGTGGGACGCGTGAGCACGCCCGACGAAATCTTCTGGGACGACGACGGCAACGGCGGCGCGGAGCTGGTGCCGTTGCCGCGAGCCGAGCGCAGGCCGGCGCCGGCGCGCCAGCCAGTCATCGGCACCGCGGCAACGCCAGACGTACGTGAACCGCGCACCGCCGAGCTAATTCCCGGTGAGCCGCGCGGTGAACGCGCTGAACGCGGCGACGACGCCGAGCGCGCGCGTCGCAAGCGCCGGCGTCGCGGCAATCGCGGCACCCGCCCGCCCGGATCCACGCCCCCCGGACCCACTCTTCCCGATACGCCGACAGGATCTTCCGAATGAGCCGATTTCGTATTGCCGTACATATCACGCCCCGCCGCGGGATTCTCGATCCGCAGGGAAAGACCGTTGCCGACGCGCTGCACACGCTCGGCTTCAGCACCGTGCGCGACGTCCACGTTGGGCGCCACGTGATCGTCGAGGTGGACGCCGGCACCGCGGACTCGGCTACGGCGCTCACGCGAGAGATGTGTGAGAAGCTCCTGGCGAACCCGGTCACCGAAGACTACGAGATCGCGAGCGTGGAGGGAGCATGAGATTCGGCATCGTGACCTTTCCCGGATCGAACTGCGACTACGACGCGTACCAGGCCGTGGTCGAGACGATCGGCGAGGAGGCCGTGTACCTCTGGCACAAGGATCACGACCTGAAGCAGAGCGACGTGATCATTCTGCCCGGCGGATTCAGCTACGGCGACTATCTCCGCGCCGGCGCGATCGCGCGCTTCAGCCCCGTGATGCAGGACGTCATCGCCTTCGCCAAGCGCGGCGGACCGGTGCTCGCGATCTGCAACGGCTTTCAGATCGCCTGTGAAGCGGGACTGCTGCCCGGCGCCCTGCTGCGAAACGCGAGCCTCAAGTACATCTGCGAGTTCGTGCGCATTCGCGTAGAGTCGAACGACACCACCTTCACGAATCGATACGCGGTCGGTGACATCATGCGCGTGCCGATCGCCCATGGCGACGGACGGTACACCGCCGACGACGAGACGCTGAACCGCCTCGAGGGCGACGGACGCGTGGTGTTCCGCTACGCCGGCGGGCCGGCCGACGCCGACGAGTGGTGGAGCCCGAACGGTGCCATGCGCGCCATCGCCGGAATCGTCAACGAGACCGGCAACGTGCTGGGCATGATGCCGCATCCGGAACGCGCCGTCGATTCGCTGCTGGGCTCCGATGACGGGCTCCGCGTTTTCGAGTCGATGTTGGCGCGCATTGGGGTTTAGGAGATTGTCATGAGTACTCTGTTTGTCACCCTCTTCGCGGCGCTGCTCGTCGCCTCGCCGGTCGCCGCGCAGCAGCCTGCCACGATCGATCCCGGCATGACCCGCGCGCAAGTCGTCGCCAGGCTCGGCGAGCCGCTCTCGTCCCGGGCGTTCGACGGCTTCACGTACCTGCTCTACAAGAACGGCTGTGAAAAGAAGTGCGGCATGAACGACCTCGTGGTGCTCGACAGCGGGAAAGTGGTGGACGCGGTGTTTCGCGCACCCGGCCGCCGATACACCGGCACCAGCAGCTCGCCCCGCATGATCTCCATGGCCGACGCCAAGCGCGATGCCAATCGCGACGCCAAGCACGCGCCTCCTGCTCCCTTGAAAAAGCCAAATCCCTGATGCAACGACTACACAGCGTCGAGCCGCGCCCCGGCGATCCGGCGATCACGCCGGCGCTCATCGCCGAACACGGGTTGACGGTTGACGAGTTCGATAAGCTCCTCGCCATGCTCGGCCGTGAGCCCACGTTCACCGAGCTCGGGATCGTCAGCGCGCTCTGGAGCGAGCACTGCTCGTACAAGCATTCGCGTCCTCTGCTCCGTACGCTGCCCACCGATGCGCCGTACGTGCTGCAAGGCCCCGGCGAGAATGCCGGCGTCATCTCGATCGGCGACGGACTGGCCATCGCGTTCAAGATCGAGTCGCACAACCACCCGTCGGCGGTCGAGCCGTACCAGGGCGCCGCGACGGGCGTGGGCGGAATTCTGCGCGACGTGTTCACCATGGGCGCGCGGCCCATCGCGATGCTCAACTCGCTCCGCTTCGGATCGCTCGACTCGGCGCGCGTGCGCTATCTGTTCGCCGGCGTCGTGAAGGGAATTGGCGACTACGGCAACTGCGTCGGCATTCCGACCGTGGCGGGGGAGGTGGCGTTCGATCCGTCGTACGAGGGGAATCCGCTCGTCAACGCAATGTGCGTCGGGCTGCTGCACGAGAACGAGCTCATTCGCGCCGTCGCGCAGGGCGTCGGCAATCCGATCATCGCCGTGGGGGCGCGCACGGGCCGCGACGGGATCAACGGCGCCTCGTTCGCGTCGGAGGATCTCTCCGCGGAGAGCGAGGCCAAGCGGCCGCGCGTGCAGGTGGGCGATCCGTTCACCGAAAAGCTGCTCCTCGAGGCGAGCCTCGAGCTGATCCGCAGCGGCGCCATCGTCGCCATTCAGGACATGGGCGCGGCCGGCCTCACGTCGTCGTCGGCCGAGATGGCCGCGCGCGGCGACGTCGGCGTCACGATCGACGTCACGAAGGTGCCGGTGCGCGAAGAAGGAATGACGCCCTACGAGATCCTGCTCAGCGAGTCGCAGGAGCGAATGCTCGTCGTCGCCAAGCAGGGGCGCGAGAACGAAGTCACCGCCATTCTCGAGAAGTGGGACCTCACCGCCGCGGTCATCGGCGAGGTCATCGCCGAGCCGGTGTATCGCGTCACGGAGGGCGATCGTGTCGTAGCTGAGTTCCCCGGAATTCGGCTGGTCACCGATTGTCCCGTCTACACGCCCGAGGCCTACGAGAGCGCCGAGGTCGTGCGGCTGCGCGCGATCGACGTGAGCCAGGTCGCCGAGCTTCCTGAAGAGCGCGACCCGCTCTGGACGCTCAAGGAGCTGCTGTCGTCGCCCACGATCGCCGCGAAGACGTGGGTGCACCGCCAGTACGACACCACGGTGCGCACGAACACCGTGATTGGCCCCGGCGGCGACGCCGCGGTGGTGCGCATTCGCGGCACCGAGCGCGCACTCGCGATGAAGACCGACTGCAACGGGCGCTACGTCTATCTCGACCCGCGCGTCGGCGCGCAGATCGCCGTGTGCGAGGCGGCGCGCAATGTCGCGTGCACCGGCGGCCGGCCCATGGCCATCACGAACAATCTCAACTTCGGCAACCCGAAGCGTCCCGAGGTGTACTTCCAGCTGCGCGAAGCGGTACGGGGCATGGGCGAGGCCTGTCGCGCGCTCGGCACGCCGGTCACCGGCGGCAACGTCTCGCTGTACAACGAGAACCCAACCGGCGCCGTGTATCCCACGCCGGTCGTCGGCATGGTGGGACTCATCGACTCGATCGCGCACATCACGCGCTCGCACTTCCAGGAGGAGCACGACGTCATCGTTCTTCTCGGCGAGCCGGATCGAAACATTGGCGGCAGCGAGTATCTGTCGCGCATTCACGGAATGGTGGCTGGTCCGCCGCCCGCCTGCGATCTCGACGGCGAGCGCGCGCTCATCGACGCACTCGTCGAAGCGATTCAAGGCGGGGTCGTTCGCTCGGCGCACGATTGCAGCGACGGCGGTCTCGCGGTCGCACTCGCCGAGTGCTGCATCATGGACCGCGGCGCCCAACGCGGCGCGACGGTCGACTTGAAGCACTGGCGCGAGCTTCCCGCGCGCGCGTTGCTGTTCGGCGAAGCGCAGGGTCGCGTGGTGATCTCGACGAACATGCCCGACACCGTGCTCAGCATCGCGAAGAACCATGGCGTGCCGGGACGGATCATAGGGCAGGTCGGCGCGCTTGATGCCCCGTTGCACATTACGACAGTGGCGAACGAGCTCTCCGCGCCATTGGCCAAGCTCGACGAAGCGTACCACGAGGCGATTCCGCGCATCATGTCGCGCGCCGCCGTCGTGTCCCCGTAGTCATCGTAGTCCCATAGCGAGAAACGATATTCATGTGTGGCATATTCGGCGTACACGGCCATCCTGACGCGAACCAGCTCGCGCAGCTCGGCCTGTACTCGCTTCAGCACCGCGGCCAGGAGTCGGTCGGCGTGGTCTCGATCGACCCCGCCGGCAACGCGCGCGCCGTGCGCAACATGGGCACGCTGTCCGACAGCCTGGCGCAGGATCTCGCCAAGCTCCCGCCGGGCGTCGCCGCCGTGGGACACACGCGCTACAGCACGTCCGGCTCATCCACGATCGAGAATGCGCAGCCCGTGCTCGCCCGCTCGAAGGGTGGTTACATCACGCTCGCGCACAACGGCAACATCATCAACGCCGCCGAGCTGCGCATGGAGCTCGAGGAGCAAGGATCGATCTTCGCGTCGACGAACGACTCCGAGGTGATCGTCCACCGCCTCGCGCGCTCCAACGCGGCGACACCGGCCGAACGTCTCGCCGACGCGCTGCAGGGCGTCGAGGGTGCGTACAGCCTGATCGTCAACATGGGCGACACGCTTCTCGCGGCGCGCGATCCACGCGGCTGGCGGCCGCTCGCCATGGGCAAGCTCGGCGACGCGACCGTGTTCGCCTCGGAGACCTGTGCGCTCGACATCATCGGCGCGACGACCGTGCGCGACGTGGAGCCGGGCGAGATCATCGCCGTGAACAACACGGGCATGGTTTCGACGCACCCGTTGCCGACGCGCGAGCTGCACCGATGCGTGTTCGAGTTCGTGTATTTCGCGCGGCCGGACAGCCGCGTCTACGGCGGCTCGGTCGACCGGGCGCGTCGCGCGCTGGGCAAGCAGCTCGCCCGCGAGCATCCCGCGCCCACCGCCGAATTGGTGTTCAGCGTGCCCGACTCGTCGAACTCCGCGGCACTCGGCTTCGCCGAGCAGAGTGGCTTGCCGTATGAGCTGGCGCTCATTCGCAATCACTACGTGGGCCGCACGTTCATTCAGCCAACGCAGGCCGGGCGCGACGCGAAGGTCAAGGTGAAGTACAACCCCGTGCGCGAAGTGCTCGAGGGCAAGAGCGTCGTCATGGTGGACGACTCCGTCGTCCGCGGCACGACCACCCGCGGCCTTGTGGCGCTCGTCCGCGCCGCCGGCGCGCGCGAAGTGCACCTCCGCATCAGCTCTCCGCCGGTGACCGGACCATGCTACTACGGCATCGACACCCCGTCTCGTGAGGAGCTGATCGCGGCGAACTACACCATCCCGGAGATCGCCACGCATCTCGGCGTGGACAGCCTCGGTTACCTGTCGCTCGACGGCATGCTCGGATCGGTCCCTGATGGCCCGCACGGCTTTTGCCATGCATGCTTCTCCGGCGACTACCCCACGCCGCCACCCACGGATCCGGACAAGCTGCGCTTCGGCTGCGGGTGTTGAGCGCGGGAAGCGGGACGGAGTGAGGGGGAAGCGGGACCACCGCGTCCCGCTTGCCGCCCCCCTCGCCTGCTTCCCTCTTCCCAGTCCCGCATGAATCAGTCGGTCTACTTCTTCGGCGGCGGTACCGCCGAAGGCACGAAGGACATGAAGGCCGTCCTCGGCGGCAAGGGCGCGAACCTCGCCGAGATGACGAACCTCGGCGTGCCGGTGCCGCCGGGATTCACGATCGGCTGCGCGATCTGCATCGACTACCTGCGCGATCGCACCGTGCCCGACGCGCTTCGCCACGAAGTCGAAGAGTCGTTGCGCCGCCTGGAAAAAGTCACCGAGAAGGGGTTCGGCGATCCGCACCATCCCCTGCTCGTCTCCGTGCGCTCGGGCGCACCGGTGTCGATGCCCGGTATGATGGAGACGATTCTCAACCTCGGGTTGAACGACCGCACCGTGCAGGGCCTGGCGCGCGCCAGTGGTAACCAGCGCTTCGCCTACGACTCGTACCGGCGGTTCATCCAGATGTATGGCGACGTCGTGCTGGGCGTGCCGTTCGCGCAGTTCGAGCATTTGCTCGGCGCCAAGCGGCTCACCGCGGGCGTGAAGAGCGACTCCGAGCTCGACGAGCAAACGCTCCGCAATCTCGTGGAGGAGTACAAGTCGCTCGTCCGCGCCACCACGGGGCACGACTTCCCCATGGATCCCACGATCCAGCTGTGGGGCGCCATCGAGGCCGTGTGGCGCTCGTGGACGCTCAAGAAGGCCGTCGACTATCGCAAGGTGAACGGCATCGCCGACACGCTCGGCACCGGCGTGAACGTCGTGTCGATGGTGTTCGGAAATCTCGGCGAGGACTCGGGCACCGGCGTCGCGTTCACGCGCGATCCGTCGACCGGCGAGAAGAAGTTCTACGGCGAGTTTCTCGTCAACGCCCAGGGCGAAGACGTCGTCGCCGGCATCCGCACGCCGCTCAGCATCGACGAGATGTCGAGCCGCCTGCCCGAGGCCTACGACGAGCTACGCCTCACCGAGCAGCGGCTCGAGCAGCACTTCCGCGACATGCAGGACATCGAGTTCACCGTGGAGCGCGGGCGGCTCTATCTCCTGCAGACGCGCACGGGCAAACGCACCGCGGCCGCGGCCGTGCGCATTGCCACCGAGATGGTCGATGAAGGGATCATCGATACGGCAACCGCCGTGCTGCGCGTCGCTCCGGAGCAGCTCGATCAACTGCTGCATCCTGTCATCGACAGCGGCGTGCGGGCCGTGCCGCTGTGCACCGGATTGCCGGCGAGCCCCGGCGCGGCGAGCGGCGTGGTGGTGTTCGACCCCGACGTCGCGGTCCATCGCGCCGCGGGCGGCGAGCAGGTGATTCTCGTTCGCGACGAGACGACGCCCGAGGACTTTCACGGCATCGTCGCCGCGCGGGCCGTGCTCACCGCTCGAGGTGGCATGACGAGCCACGCGGCCGTCGTAGCGCGCGGCATGGGTAAGTGCGCCGTCGTCGGCTGCCGGGAGATCCACGTCGATCTCGACCACCGCCGCTTCAGTGTTGGCGAGACGAACGTGGCCGAGGGCGACTGGATCACCGTCGACGGCGCCACGGGCAAGGTCTACCTGGGCGACCTTCCAACCGTGCCAAGCGAGGTGGTGCAGGTCATTCGCGGCACTCGCGCTCCTGCGTCGGCGCCCGCCTACCAGGCCTTCGCGCGCCTGCTCGGCTGGGCCGACGGCGTGCGCCGGCTCAAGGTTCGGGCGAATGCCGACACGCCGAACGACGCTCGCGTGGCGCGCGGGTTCGGTGCGGAAGGCATTGGCTTGTGCCGTACCGAGCACATGTTTTTCGAGGGCGAACGGATCACCGCCATGCGCGAGATGATCGTGGCGCGTGACGAAGGCGGTCGCCGGCGGGCGCTCGCCAAGCTCCTGCCCATGCAGCGCGCCGATTTCGAGGGAATCTTCGAGGCCATGGACGGGTTGCCGGTAACGATCAGGCTGCTCGACCCGCCGCTGCACGAGTTCCTGCCCCACGGCGGGGAGGAGAGCAAGCTGCTGGCTCGAACTCTGGGCCTGCCGAGGGCCGACCTGGCTCGTATTGTGGAATCTTTGCGCGAAACGAACCCCATGTTGGGCCATCGGGGGTGCCGGCTGGGTATTACCTATCCGGAGATCACCGAGATGCAGGGCCGCGCAATCTTCGAAGCTGCAGTTCGGGCGAAACGAAGAGGCATAGATGTACGTCCTGAGATCATGATCCCGTTGGTGGCCGTGGTTGCCGAGTTCGACAACCAGCGGTCCATCTTGGAGCGTGTCGCCCAGGAAGTCCTGGGCGGCATGGGCGAGGAGGTGGCCTACACGATCGGCACCATGATCGAGCTTCCGCGCGCCGCTCTGACGGCTGACGAGATCGCCAAGTCGGCCGAGTTCTTTTCCTTTGGCACCAATGATTTAACCCAAACGACCTTCGGCCTCAGTCGAGACGATGCTGGCCGATTCCTACCGAATTACGTAGATCGTGGTATACTTCCCGACGATCCGTTCCAGGTGCTTGATCGGAATGGAGTTGGCAAGCTGATTGGATTTGCCGTATCTGCCGGTCGGAGCGTCCGCCCTGAACTGAAGGTGGGTATCTGCGGAGAACATGGCGGCGAACCGCGCTCTGTGAAATTCTGCCACACGATCGGCCTCGACTACGTCTCCTGCTCTCCCTACCGAGTCCCAATCGCCCGCTTAGCCGCAGCCCATGCCGCTCTTGAATCCACCGCTCCAGACAAAGCGCGCTCGTCGTAGCCATCCCGCCCTGCCCCAGCTTCCGCCGCTTCCGTTGAGCCGCGACGAGCGCTCACTCCGGATCGCGCTGGTCACGGAGTACTACTATCCGCACCTGGGCGGGGTCTGCGAGCACGTACACTTCTTCGCGCGCGAAGCACGCCGCCGCGGACACCATGTCGACGTGATCACGTCGCACATTCCGGGCGCTGAAGAGCAGCCGCACGTCATTCGAATCGGGCGCAGCCAGCCGGTCTACGCCAACGGCTCACAGGCGCGCATCACCATCGGCTGGAACATTCGCCGGGAGATGCGCCGCGTGCTCCGTGAAGGGCGGTACGACGTCGTACATGTCCATTCGCCGCTCACGCCGGTGCTGCCCATTCTCGCGATCGAAGAGGCGGACTGTCCGGTCGTCGGCACGTTCCACACGTATTTCGACCGCTCGCTCGGCTACACGATCGGCAATCGCTTTTTTCAGAAGCGGCTGGACATGCTCAGCGCGGCGATCGCGGTGTCGCACAGCACCACCGTCGCCCTCAATCGCTACTTCGAGGCCGACTGGCAGATCATCCCGAACGGCATCGACACGGACGTCTTCCACCCCAGCGCGCCGCCGCCGCCCGGGCTCACGAAAGACGTGCCGACGATTCTCTTTCTCGGGCGCTTCGATCCCCGCAACGGGCTCACCACCCTCATCGATTCCTTTCAGCGCGTGAAGGGACGCGGGAACCGCGGCCGCCAGGCGCGCCTCGTCGTCGTCGGCGACGGGCCGTTGCGCGAGCACTACTACAAGCAGGCCAAGGGCGACAAGGACATCGTCTTCGTGGGATCGATACTGGAGGGGCGGCCGAGTTATTACGCCCATAGCTCCGTGTACGCGTGCCCCACGACGAAGGCGTCGTTCGGCATCACGCTGCTCGAGTCGATGGCGTGCGAGACGCCGGTGGTGTGCTCCGACATTCTGGGCTTCCGGGACGTGGTGGTGGACGGACGTGAAGCGCTGATGCACCCGTGCGGCAATCGCGACGCGCTCGCCGACCAGCTCGTGCGCGTGCTCGACGACGAAGGCCTCGCCATTCAGCTCGGCACCACGGGGCGTCAGAACTCTCTGGAATACTCGTGGGCCCGTGTCACGTCTCGGGTGCTCGACGTGTATCAGAACGTCCTCGGTAACGTCGCAGCCAGCGCATGATGCTCGGCCTCAGCGCCGCGGCCGCCCTCGCCGGCGCCGCGGCGCATGGCGCCTTTCATCGCAACAGCCCCATCTTCGGCCGCCCCATCACGCGCCTCCGCACGTCGGGGCCTGCTGATCGCGCCGTGGCGCTCACGTTCGACGACGGCCCCAATCCCGACGCGACGCCGCTCATCCTCGACGCACTCGGCGCGCGCGGCGTGCGCGCGACGTTCTTCATCCTGGGGCGCCACGCCGAGCGCTGGCCGGAGCTCGTGAAGCGCGTCGCCGACGAAGGGCACGCGATCGGCAACCACGGCTACTACCATCGCAAGCTGCATCTCAAGTCGCCCGCCTACGTCCGCAACGACCTGACGCTGGGCACCGAGATGATCGAGCGTGCGTCGGGCGTGCATCCGCGGTTGTTTCGGGCGCCGCACGGCTTTCGCAGCCCGTGGGTCACGTCGATCGCGCGGTCGCTCGGCCAGCGCACCGTGGGGTGGTCGCTCGGCGTATGGGATTCCGATCGTCCCGGGGTGGAGGTCATCGCCGACCGAACGGTGGAGGGCGCACATCCCGGCTCGATCTTGCTCCTACATGATGGAGACGGCTACGATGCAGCGGGCGATCGGATGCAAACGGCACGGGCAGTGCCTCTGATCGTCGATCGCTTGCTCGCGAAGGACTATCGGTTCGACCTCTTCGACCCCGCATGAAAAAGAAATCCGGATTGCTGCGAATCGCGCTCAGCCTGTTGATCATCGCCGGCTTGGTGCGCTTCGCCATGACGGTCAACTGGCATTCGACCTGGCACACGATCACCGCGGCGGATCGGACGATCCTTCTCGCCGCCGCGGCCGTGAACCTGCTGTCGCTGGCGATCAAAGCGGTTCGCTGGTGGGTTTTTCTGCGGCCGGTGGGTGCGAATTCACTCGGTCTCGCCCTCAAGGCGACGTTCGCCGGCGCGGGGCTCAACAACATTCTCGTCGCGAACGGCGGCGAAGCCGCGCGCGTCATCTTCGTGGCCCGAGCCGCGCACGTGCAGAGCGCCAAGGTGCTCGCCACGCTCGCGCTCGAGCGCTTTTTCGAGTTGATCGGCTACATCGTCCTACTCGCGCTCTCGGTGTCGTTCCTCGATCTGCCGGCGTCGCTCACCCGGTGGAAGCCCGTCGCCTGGGCGGCGCTGGTTGGTGTGATCGCACTGATGGTGTTTCTGGTCCGCCGCCCCGAGCGCGCCGAAGCCGTGGCGGCGGTGACCGTGGTCGGATGGCGCGCTCGCTTCACGGCGTACATGAAGCACTTCATGCACACCATTGGCGGCATCTCGACCGGGCCGCGGTTCATCGTCGCGTTGGTGCTCTCCGTGGGTGTCTGGGCGCTGCAGGTGTGGACGTACAGCCTCACGGCGCATGCGGCGCACTTCGACCTACCGATGGTCGGCACCGTTGCGGCGATCCTGCTGGTGAACCTCGGTTTCGCTGCCCGTCTCACGCCGGGCAACGTCGGCGTATTTCAGGGCATGTACGCACTGGCCGCGGCGGGTTTTGGTCTCGACAAGAACGAGTCGATCGCGGTCGCGTTTCTGATTCAGGCGCAGCAGATCATCCCGGTAACGCTCCTCGGTGTCGCGCTGGCGCCGGAGTTCATCTTCAAGCGGAAGCAGGCGGTCAGGAAAGAGGACACAGGGCTCGACCTCCATGATCGGGCGGACACGGCCAAGGTTAAGCGCGATTTGACTGGCGACTGAGTCTCCAGTGCCCTGCTGCCTGGGATGAGGATACGGGATGGAATTCGAATCGGGGTCGGGCTGTCGCACGACCCCGTGTTGTTCCTATCGTCCTGCTCCCAGCACCCAGTGAACAGGAGTGCCCGGGTCGCGGGACCGACCGTATTAGCACAAAAAACAACGGCCCAGGCATGGAGCCTGAGCCGTTACTACATGGAGGCGCCGGGAATTGAACCCGGGTCCGAGAATAGATCCACCACAGCCACTACGTGCGTAGTCCGCCCTTAGATGTTTCCGCGCGCTGGTTGGCAGACGACCCACTCGCGGATAAGCCCTCTTTACTTCGCCAATACGCCGAAGGCGCACGTACCAGCTAGCCCAGATTTGCGATACCCAAAAAGCCGCCCCGGGCGGGCTTCCTCTTGGGCACTTGCGGGCCTAACTAAAAGTTAGGCGGCAAGGGCGAAGTTGTTGTTCGCAGTTGGAATTTTGTCGAGTGTTTAACCAGGTTCCCGACGACCTGAGCACGCAGCCACAGCTTCACTTACCCCGTCGAAGCCAGTCGCCCCCTCACCTTTGAATGTAGTCGGTTCACGCCCAAAATCAACTGCGAATCGCGCGGGACGGCCTCAGCGGCGAGATTTGTAAAGCTCTGGGGTTACATGACTTGCCTGAATGACCTTCACGCAGTTTCTCCCAGATGCCTTCGCCTCGTACAGCGCTTTGTCCGACGCCAGGAGCAACCAATCGCCATACGGCACCGGATCCGGATAAGTCGCCACCCCGAACGACGCCGTGAGCGGGATGCGCTCACCGCCGTGCGTCGCCGGCCTCGTTTCGAGCGTGATCCGGAGCCGCTCGGCGAGCTCTACGGCTCCCTGCTGCGACGTCTGCGGCAGTAGAACGGCGATCTCTTCCCCGCCGTACCGGGCGCACAGGTCTACCGTCCGGACAGCGTCGCCCAGCACTTGGGCAACGTGCTTGAGCACCGTGTCGCCCGCCTCGTGGCCGTGCCGGTCGTTCACGTCCTTGAAGTGGTCGAGGTCGACCAGGATCAGCGAGCACGTGCCGCCAAAACGGTCGGTCTCCGCCACCACGCGCTTGAGCTGCTCGTCGAAATGCCGGCGGTTGGCGAGCCCCGTGAGCGAGTCGGTCCGCGCGCGCCGGCTCACCTCCTCGATCTCCCACCCGATCTCCAACGGCCCGCGCGCGACGGCGGCCAATAGCCCGATGTTCCGCGCCTCGTGCTGCGAGATGTCCCCCGCCCCCAGCCCTTCCACGATCAGCGCGCCGATCGTCTGATCGCCGCTCAGCACCGGAATCACGGCCACCGATCCGACCACGCGCGGCAGACCGCCGTATGGACAGTGCTCCGCGGTCTCGGCCTCCGCGTCTTCGAGGACGATCGGCAACTGCTCCACGCAGGCGCGCCCCACGAGCGAGTCCGCGGTGACGTGAAACCCCGGCTCGATGTCGGCGCTCTGCGAGATGGCCTGCACCATTCCGTGCCGCTCGGCCGCGTTCCATCGGACGAGCCCCGCAATGGGAGCCGACGTCACGTCGCGCGCCGTGTCGCACAGCGCCTGCGCCAGCTTCTCCGCCGTGCGATGTCCATGCAACCGCTGCACGGCGTCGAGCAGCGCCTGGCTCTGGCGCATGTGCCGGCCGTATTCGCGGCGCAGGTCGAAGAGCTGAATGAGACTCGCCACCTGCGCGGCGAAGCGGGGCAGCCAGGCGCGCGCCGAGTCGCGGTCGAGACGCAGGCCTTCGCGTGCGCTCACGGTGAGCACGCCGTAGAGCGACACCGCGCCGTTGACCGGCGCGGCCGCGAGCATCGGCGCGCCGTCGACGTCGCCGGCGAACTGCACCGTGCTCTCCTCGGCGCTCCACTTCACGAGTGGCGCCCAAGCGCGCGCGTCGAAGAAGGCTGGGCGCGATTCACCCTCGGTGGACCACGCGCTGGGCACCAGCGTCTGCCGGGCTTCGACCCAGCGCCAGAAGATCGCTTCGTCGGCGCTCGTGAGATCGCGGATGTCGCGCAGCGAGCGGTCGAGCACCTCGAGGTCGATCGCCGCTTCGCGCGACTCGAACACCTGCTGCACGTCGCGGCGCAGCGCCGCGGACTTGGCGGGCGTCAGGCGGGACAGCGCGGCGGACGCGAGATGCGCCTCGACGCGCGTCACGGGCGCGCGTTCGGAACCGTCCGTGCGCGCGCGCCGCGCCCACAGGCGCAACACGCCCCAACTGGCGACCGCGCCGGCCGCGGCGGAGAGCACCGTGCGCAGCATGTGAGAGTCCGTGACGATCATGCCCGAATTGTCATCCTGAGCGCAGCGTTGGGATCCAGAGGCGTTGCATCCTGAGCGGCACGGTTGTCATCCTGAGCGCAGCGAAGGATCGCTTCGCGTGTCAAGGCGATCCTTCGGTCGCTGTCGCTCCCTCAGGATGACAGCGCAACCGCGCTCCCTCAGGATGCCCGCGAATGCGTGATGCGCGACGCGGCCACGGCCGCGCCGAAGCCATTGTCGATGTTTACGACCGTCACTCCGGCCGCGCAACTGTTCAGCATCGCGAGCAACGGCGCCACACCCTGAAACGCCGCGCCGTAGCCGACGCTCGTCGGAACCGCGATGACCGGCGCGCTCACGAGTCCTCCGACGACCGACGGCAGCGCGCCATCCATACCGGCGATGACGATCACCACGGCCGCCGATGCCAACTCATCGCGCCGAGCCAGGACACGATGGATGCCGGCGACGCCTACGTCTGTGATCCGCACCACGCAATTGCCGAGTGCGGTGAGCGTGACCGCCGCCTCTTCGGCGACCGGCAGGTCGCTCGTCCCGGCGGTGATCACGGCAACCGTTCCTGACCCCGCCGGCGGTGGCTGCTGCCCCGCCAGATGCGCCGTGCGCGCCACCGTGTTGATCTCGATGTCGGGAAACGTGGCGCGCAAACTTTCGCCGGCCTCGGCCGAGATGCGCGTCACGAGCAACCCGTCGCCGTGCGCGGCGATCCGCTCGGCGATGGCGCAGATCTGCTCCGGTGTCTTGCCGGCGCCGTATATGACTTCTGGAAAGCCCTGGCGCAGCGCGCGGTGGTGGTCGATCGTGGCGAACGCCAGCGACTCGGCCGGCTCGAAGGCCAGCGCGTCGAGCGCGTTGCCCACGTCGAGCGCTCCGTTCGCCACCTGCTGGAGCAGATCGCGAACGTGCTCACGCTTCATACCTCGGCCGTCTCCAGTGGCTCGGCGTCGAGGCCGGGCGCGTCAGCGAGATATCGCTCGCGGTTCTGCAGATAGTCGGCGAAGATCCCTTCCACCTCTCCGAGCGTCATCACGGCGTGCAGCTTCTTGC
Source organism: Gemmatimonadota bacterium (assembly GCA_028287235.1). GTDB lineage: Bacteria > Gemmatimonadota > Gemmatimonadetes > Gemmatimonadales > Gemmatimonadaceae > JAQBQB01. Next base: position 76,476 of record JAQBQB010000020.1, read on the forward strand.
GCAGCTCGGCCGAGCCGGGCAGCCCCTTCACGTACCAGCCGAGGTGCTTGCGGAACTCGATCGCCGCGCCGCGGCGATCGGGCTCGTAGTCGTTGGCCATGCCCGCGTGCTCGAGCGCGATCGCAAAGCGCTCCTCGATGCTCGGAGCGGCGCGCATGGGCCGGCCCTCGAGCAGGTCGCGCGTCTGGTCGAAGATCCACGGTTGGCCAAACGAGCCGCGCGCGATCATCACGCCGGCGCACTGCGTCTCCTGCCACATGCGGTAGGCGTCGTGCGGCGTCTTGATGTCGCCGTTGCCGAGCACGGGGATCTCGAGCGCCTGGACCACGGCGGCGATCTCGTCCCAATGTGCATGCCCCGAGTACATCTGCGTTCGCGTACGCGGGTGCAGCGCGAGCACGCGTACGCCGGCGTCCTGGCAGCGTAACGCGATCGTGACGGGATCGCGCATCTCCTCGTTCCATCCGCTGCGGATCTTGCACGTCACCGGGAGCGACGTGCTCCGCGACACGGCGCGAATGACGTCTTGCACGAGATTGAGATCCTTCAAACACCCCGAGCCGCCATTGCGCTTCACGACTTTCTTGACGGGGCAGCCGAAGTTGATGTCGATGAACTCGGGCGCGAACACGTCGGTGACGAACGCCGCGGCTTCGCCCATCGCCTGTGGGTCGCCGCCAAAGATCTGCACGCCAATGGGCCGCTCGTCGGCGCCGAAACGGAGCTTGCTGATCGTGGCTTCGTTCTCGCGACGGATCCCTTCGGCCGACAGGAATTCCGTGACGACGACGTCCGCTCCAAACCGGCGGCACAGCCGGCGGAATGGCGACTCCGACACTCCCGCCATGGGCGCGAGGTAGAGTGGAACGCCGGCGTGCAGCGGGAACGGAAAGCGTTTCATTCCTTCAAGTTAAGAGACAAGCGAAGTGCAAGCAACATCAGCATTTGACACACGTTGGCAGGGTTTGTAGGTTGCCAGACGACAACCTGTGGAATCAAGATGGAACTGCGCGAATTTTTCAGCGAAGACGCAATCAAGCTCGACCTTGCCGGCACGACGAAGGACGACATCCTTCGCGAGCTCATCGGCCTTCTCAAGCTCGACGAGAAGTCGGAAGGCATGCTGTTCAAGATGCTCAAGCGCCGGGAGAACCTCGGCTCGACGGGAATCGGCCGAGGCATCGCCATTCCCCATTGCCGATCGCTCGTCGTCAACAAGCTGCGCGTGGCGTTCGGCCGAAAGAAGGAGGGCGTGGACTTCAAGGCGATCGACGAGAAGCCTGTCCATTTCTTCTTCTTGATCGTCGCACCGCCATTAGAGGTCTCGAATCAGTATTTGCCGGTGCTCGGCAAAATTGCGCAGTTCAGCAAGGAGTCCGACGTCCCGGCGCGCCTGCTCGAGATCACCGAGCCCAAGCAGTTCCTGGCGCTGCTCGAAGAAAAGGGCGTCTAACGCCAATCGCGGCTGCTTGAACAGCGTTAGCACGGACTGCACCGACACGGCACGGACACGACACAGACAGGCCGCACGCCGCTCGGGCAGCACGGTGTAGCGTCCCGTGCGGCTGTCCCAAAGAAAAGGTCGTCCGGGCTCGTGGCGATCGGGGCTGTCATCGCGCACGAGCTCTGCGCCGTTTCCGTGTCGTGTCCGTGCACTGCCGGTGCAGTCCGTGCTAGCGCTGTCTCTGATCCGCATGCCGTCCGATCCTCACGCCCTCCAAGCCACCCACATGGCGAGCAGCACGAGCGCCGGGATCGTGGCCGCGAAGTAGAGTGCGCCAATGCCGACCTCCTTGATCAGCGTGGCGCCGAACGAGCCGCCATACACGTGGCGCAGCGACCGATGTGTGTAGAACGGTAGCCAGAGCACGAGCACCGCGACGCCGACGATGGTGGACGTCAGGACGGAGTGCGTGTATTTCGTCAGCGCCGTGAGCGTGAGCGCCGCGAACGCGAACGCATGCAAATGCAGCGCATAGAACAAGTGCTCGGCGTACCGCCGCTTGCGATAGAAGACCGCGAGGATCCCGGCGAAGACCGGGAGCAGCACGAACAACGCCTTGGGAATCGAGCTGAAGACCTCGGCCTGAAGCCCGGCGGGGTCCTTCATCATGCGGCGAATCACCGGCCGCAGCGGACCCGGCGCGGTCTCGACCTTCGCGGCAATCTCCTTCCGCTCGGCGTCGGTCAGGTTTTTGTTGGTCGCCGCGCCGGCGATGTTTTCCCTCGCGCCGTTCTTTCCGGACAGTGTGACCGCGACGTCGAGGTTCCTGTGCGGCGCCGACGCCGCGAGCAGGAAATAGAGCACGCTGCACCAGAGGTACAACCGCACCGGCGAAATGAACTTCGCGCGCTTCCCCTCGAGGAATTCGACGGTGAGCTGGCCGGGGCGCAGCACGAGAAGTCGCATCGTGTCGGCGATCTTGCCGTCCCAGCCCGAGAGCTCGGCGAATGCTTCTCCGCCGAGCTGCGCGAGCGATGGATGCGGCGGTACGGCGCGCTGTCCGCACGCCGAGCAAAAGGGACCGCTCAGCGCCGATGAACAGTTGAGGCACGTCGTTGCCCACGCGGGCAGTTCCGCGGGCCGCGGCGGGTCGAGCGCTACGCGGGCATCCGTCCTGGTGGTGGCCTGCATCCACACCTCACGGTCATTCCCTCATTCCCACTCGATCGTCGCCGGCGGCTTCGTGCTCACGTCGTACACCACGCGGTTCACGCCCCGAACCTCGTTGATGATACGGTTGGAGATACGCCCGAGAACCTCGTACGGGAAGGGGTACCAGTCGGCGGTCATGCCGTCGGTGCTGGTCACCGCCCGAAGCGCGACGACGTTCTCATAGGTGCGGAAGTCGCCCATCACTCCCACGCTGCGCACCGGGAGCAACACCGCGAACGCCTGCCAGATCTCGTTGTAGAGATTTGCTTCGCGGATCTCTTCGAGGTAGATGGCGTCGGCGCGGCGCAACACGTCGAGTGCGGGCTCGCTCACCGCGCCCAGTACGCGAATGCCGAGTCCAGGTCCGGGGAACGGGTGACGTCCGACCATCTCCTCGGGAAGGCCGAGCTCGCGGCCCACGTTGCGCACTTCGTCCTTGAACAGCTCGCGCAGCGGCTCGATGAGCTTGAACTTCATGTCCGGCTTGAGGCCGCCCACGTTGTGGTGCGTCTTGATCGTCACCGACGGACCGCCGCGCGGCGAGTACGACTCGATCACGTCGGGATAGAGCGTGCCCTGCACGAGGAAGTCGGCGTCCTGCCCCGCTCCGCTGGTCGCTTCCTCGAACACGTCGATGAACGTGTGGCCGATGACGCGACGTTTCTCTTCCGGCTCTTCGATGCCGGCGAGCGCGTCGAGAAACCGCTTCGACGCATCGACGGTCACGAGCTTCACGCCCAGGTTCGCGCGGAAGGTGCGCTCCACCTGCTCGCGCTCGTGGAGGCGAAGCAGACCGTTGTCGACGAAGACGCAGGTGAGCTGGTCGCCGATCGCGCGATGCACGAGCGCCGCGGCCACGGACGAGTCCACGCCGCCCGACAACCCGCAGATGACGCGGCGCGACCCCACGAGCTCCTTGACCTTCTGAATCTCCGCATCGACGAAGGCGCCCGGCGTCCAAGTCGGCTCGGCGTGGCAGACACCGAAGAGGAAGTTGGCGATGAGCTCCCCACCGCGCGGCGTGTGCGCGACTTCGGGGTGGAACTGCACGCAGTGGATCGGCTTGTCACGATGGCGCATGGCGGCGATCGGCACGCTCTTGCTCGACGCCGTGACGACGTACCCCGGGGGCGGCACGTCGACGTGATCGCCGTGACTCATCCAGACGGTCATCTCTTCGCCGGGCTGGAACCCCTCGAACAACCCCGCGGGCTCCTCGATTTCGAGTTGGGAGCGTCCATACTCGCGGCGGCCGGCGTTGATCACCTTGCCGCCCGAGATGTAGGCCACGAGCTGCATGCCGTAGCACACGCCGAGGATGGGCGCGATGTCGAGCAGTGCCGGGTCGGCTGTGGGCGCGCCGTCTTCGTACACGGAATTCGGGCCGCCGCTGAGAATGATTCCGGTCGGCTTCCAGTCGCGGATCCACTCGAGGCTGCGCGTCGGCGGATGGACCTCGGAATACACCCGCGCCTCACGGACCCGGCGCGCGATGAGCTGGGTGAACTGAGAGCCGTAGTCGAGAATCAAGATTCGTGAAGACATCGTATTTCCATGCGCATTAACGGCGCAGTCCGAGAAATCGAATACTCTAGTTCACTGGTCCCTGTTCTGAGTACTCAGAACAGGGACCAGTGAACTAAAGAGGTAGGTCGCGCGACAATCGCAATTGATGAAATAGCAAGTCAGCGACTCAGTGGAGCCGGAGCCGTTCTCAGTATTTCCACTCCGCCGTAGCCAGCGTCAAGAACTCCACCTGCCGCGAATCGAGATCGAGCAGCGCGGCCGACGGCGTGCCGTAGATCCAGCCGCATCCCTCGCCCGGGTTCACGATCAGCGAGTCGCCGCGGGTCTTCATCTCCTGCTGGTGCGTATGCCCGTGGATCACGATCTCGTGTGCGTCGATCGAGCGCTGGTGGACTTCGCCGATGTCGTGCACGAGCAGAATGCGGCGGCCGCCGATCTCGAAGCTGTGCGGCGACTCGAACAGCTCCGTGCCGAAGCCCGACTGCGCGCGCGACAGCAAGCCCTCGCGATCGCCGTCGTTCTTGCCGAACACGCCGGCCAGCGAGATGTGCGCATCCTCGAACGCCTTGAGCGCGAAGGGTGAGCAGTAGTCGCCGGCGTGCAGGATCATCCCGGCGCCGGCGGCCTGCATCTGCCGCACGAGCTCGGCGATCGCCGGCAAACGATCGTGCGTGTCAGCCATCAGTCCAATGCGCATCAGTTCCCCTCCCTCCACTCCGGTTGGGCGATCTCGAGTCGGAGCAAGTCGTCGTACGTCTCGCGCGCCGTGACCACCGCGTATCGATCGCCGTCGACCAGCACTTCGGCCGGACGCTGCCGGCTGTTGTAATTCGACGCCATCACGTATCCATACGCGCCGACGTCGCACACCACCAGATACTCTCCCGGCTGTATGTCGTCCAGCTCGCGATCGAGTGCGAGGAAATCGCCGCTCTCGCACACCGGGCCCACGACGTCGACCGTCTTGGTCTCGGCGCCCTCGTGCATCGCGACGATCTTGTGGTACGCACCGTAGTGCGACGGCCGCAGCAGCTCCGTCATTCCCGCGTCGGCGACGACGTAATCCTTGCCGCCGCTCCGCTTGCGGTACAACACCTGAGTCACGAGCGCCGCCGCGTTGCCGATGATGAACCGGCCCGGCTCCATGATGAGCTGCAAGCCGGTGTCGGCCACCGTCGGCAGCACGAGCTCGGCGAATCGCCGAAGGTCGGGCGGCTCTTCGGTGTCGTAGCGCACGCCCAGGCCGCCGCCGATGTCGAGATACTCGAGCGTGTCGATGCCGCGCTTCTGCAATTCCGCGAAGATCGACGCGAGCCGCTCCGTGCCCTCGCGGTACGGATCGATGCGCGAGAGCTGTGAGCCCAGGTGCATGTCGAGTCCCACGAGGTCGACGTTCGCCAATCCCGCCGTGACTTCCGCGACGTGGATTACTTCGTCGTACGGAATGCCGAACTTGTGTCCCTTTCCGCCGGTCTTGATGTACTCGTGCGGCGAGTCGAGTGTGACCTCGGGATTCACGCGCAGCGATACGCGCGCGGTGATCCCGCGATGGCGCGCCAGGCGGTCGATGATCAGGACCTCGGCCTCGCTTTCGGCGTTGATCAGCAGCACACCCGCGTCGAGCGCTTCGGCGAGCTCGCGCTCGGTCTTGCCTACTCCGCCGAAGATGATGTCGTCCGGCGCGAAGCCGGCGCGCAATGCGCGATGCAACTCGCCCCCCGACACGACGTCCACGCCCGCCCCGAGGTCGCGCAGCAGCTTGAGAACGGCCGCATTCGAGCTGGCCTTCAGTGTGTAATGCACGCGATGCGGCACCGGCGAGAGCATGCGATCGAGCAGCTCGTACCGGTCGCGAATCGTCGCCGCGCTGTAGACGTACACGGGCGTACCGACTTCGCGGGCGATTCGCTCCAGCGAAACGCCCTCGCATTGCAATACGCCGCCCACACGGGCAAAGCCGGTGGTCAGTACGCTCTGGCCCATACGGCCTCGGCGGTCGATGGGCGTCCACACTTGAGGCAGTTGGCCGGCGCTTCGGCCGAGCGGAATTCTTCGTCGGGCAACACGCGAATCGTCGCCTTGGTTTCCTCCTTGATCTGCGCCTCGCACTCCGCGCCGCCGCACCACCCGGCGTAGACGAAGCCGCCCTTGCCCTCCATCAGCTCCTTGAAGTCGCCGTAGCTGATCGTGTGGCGTACGCTGTTCGCTTCGCGGCGCTCGCGCGCCGCGATGAGCATGTCGTCCTGAATGCGCATCAACAGCTCGTTGACCTCTTCGCCGATCGCGTTGAGCGACACGGGCCGCTTCTCGCGCGTATCGCGGCGCACCAGAACAGCCTCGTTCTTCGCGAGGTCGCGGGGGCCGAGCTCCATGCGGAGCGGCACGCCGCGCAGCTCCCACTCGTAGTACTTGGCGCCCGGCTTCATGCCGTCGCGCGTATCGACGTGGACGCGGAGACGGCCGGGCTCACGGCGCTCCCAGTCGTGCAGCATCTCGACGACGCGGTCCGCGGCCTCGAGCATCTGCGCGCGCTCATCGTCGGTCTTGTAGATCGGCACGATCACCAGCTCGATCGGCGCGAGGAGCGGCGGCGTGCGCAGTCCGTTGTCGTCGGCGTGCGTCATCACGAGCCCGCCGATGAGCCGCGTCGACACGCCCCAGCTCGTGTTCCAAGCATGCTCGATGCCGCCATGCTCCGCCTGGAACTTCAGGTCGAACGCCTTGGCGAAATTCTGGCCGAGGTTGTGCGACGTGCCCGCCTGCAGCGCCTTGTTGTCCTGCATCATCGCTTCGCACGAGTAGGTGCGCAGCGCGCCGGCGAACCGCTCGGAGTTCGACTTGAGGCCCGTGATGACCGGCATGGCCATGTGGCCTTCCATGAAATCGCTGTACACGCCGAGCATGCGGCGCGCTTCCTCTTCCGCCTCGTCGTGCGTCGTGTGCGCGGTGTGGCCTTCCTGCCAGAGGAACTCGAGCGTGCGCAGGAAGAGCCGGGTGCGCATCTCCCAGCGCACGACGTTCGCCCACTGGTTGATGAGCAGCGGCAGGTCGCGATAGCTCTGCACCCACTTGGCGAACATCGAGTAGATGATCGTCTCCGACGTGGGGCGAATGATCAGCGGCTCGTCGAGCTTCTTGCCGCCGCCGTGCGTCACGACGGCGACTTCCGGCGCGAACCCCTCGACGTGCTCCGCCTCCTTCGCGAGGTAGCTCTGGGGAATGAGCAGCGGGAAATACGCGTTCTGGTGGCCCGTCGCCTTGAACATGTCGTCGAGCGTGCGCTGCATGCGCTCCCAGATGCCGTAGCCGTTGGGGCGAATGACCATGCAGCCGCGCACCGGCGAGTAGTCGGCGAGCTCCGCGCGCAGGACCACCTCGTTGTACCAGGCGCTGAAGTCCGCGGCGCGGGTCGTGAGCTTTTTGTCGTCAGCCATTGAGAATTGAAGCGATGAGAAAACTATAAATCGGCGTCGGCGAGCAGGCGGTCCCACTCCGGCGGCGGGGCCGGGTTCCACGAATGGCGGGTGGTCACGTTGTCGTCGGCCGGATCGTGAAGCGTCAGAACGAACGAGGCGTTCGCCGCCTTCGCGGCTTTGACTTGCTTCATGAGCTGCTGATCGCGCAACGCGTATTCCACGCTCACGCCGTTCCGGCGGAGCGCGGTCGCCGCACGCCGCACCGCGTGGCTCGTGCTGGGCGACTCCGTCGCGATCCACACCTGCGGTCCCTCCGACCGTTCCGGCAACAGCCCGCGATCGCGCAGCAGCTCCGCGAGCACCACGTCGCCCATGCCGAAGCCCAACGCGGGCATGTCCACGCCGCCAAGCGACTGCAGCAAATTGTCGTACCGGCCGCCGCCGCAGATGGCGCGCAGCTCGCCCTTCGCGTCGAAGAGCTCGAACACGATGCCCGTATAGTACGCCAGACCGCGCACGATCTTGAGATCGATCGTCACCCAGTCGAGCACGTCGAGCCCCTCGAGACAGCCGAAGTAGCGGCGGAAATCGGCGAGCAGCGTCTGTACCTCGGGCGAGCCGCCGAACTGGCGCTCGATCTCGTCGAGCGTCACGTCGCCCATGAGCGCCAACAGCCCGTCGATCGAGTCGGGCGTCATGCCGAGCGCCGCGAGCTTCTCGCGCGACACGTCGCGCGGCTGGCGATCGAGCTTGTCGATGACGCCGAACACTGCCGGCGTCTGCTCGTCGCTCACCCCGAGCGCGGCGAGCATCGCGCGCAGCAGCCGGCGGTCGGACACGCGGGCGCGCACGTCGCTCGACGACAGACCGCAGGCGCGCATGATCTCGATCGCGACCGCGAGGAGCTCGGCGTCGGCCGTGACGTCGGCTTCGCCGAGGATGTCGACGTTGAGCTGGAAGTGCTCGCGAAGGCGGCCGCGCTGCTGGCGCTCGTAGCGAAAGAGCTGCGGCACCGAGAACCAGCGCACCGGCTTGCGCAGCGCGTTCGCTCGCGCCGCGGCCATGCGCGCCAGCGTGGGCGTCATCTCCGGACGGAGCGCGACCTCGCGGCCACCCTTGTCGGTGAAGTTGTACAGCTGGCCTACGATCTCGTCGCCGCTCTTCTTCGTGTACAGGTCGAGCGGTTCCAGCGGCGGTCCGTCGTACTCGACGAACGCGAACCGGCGCGCGACATCGCGCCAGATGCCCATGACGTGGGCACGCTCGGCGAACTGTTCTGGATAGAAATCACGAAAACCGGGAAGGGCGGCCTGGGCCATCCGCTAAAATTACCCGGCGAGCGGTGACACCTGCAACAGCGACATTGCGTCGCCGACAGTGTGAAACGACCCGGTGACGAGCACCGTCGCCGCATTCGCCTGCGCCCGATCGAGCGCGGCACCGAAATCCTCGATGCGTTCGACGGTGAGCCCGAGTCCGCGAGCGAACGCCTCCGCCTCGGCGAGATCCCACGCGCGGCTCGCCGGCGCCGTCGGCGCCATGGTGAGAATGAAGCGCGACGCCATGCGACTGAGCACGCGAATCATCGAGCGCCAGTCCTTGTCGCGGAGAACGCAGAGCACCACGGTGATCGGCATCGGCGGCGCCACCGCGGTCATGGTCTGCGCGAGCACCTCGGCGCCCGCCGCGTTGTGCGCCACGTCGAAGATCCACCGCCCCACGTGCTGGAACCGCCCTGGAATGCGCACGCGGTCGAGATGCCGGGCCGCCTCCTCGGGATCGACCGCGTACGGCGCGCCGGCCGCGTCGAGCATGAGCAGCGAGAACCCCAGGTTCGCGATCTGGTGGCGGCCCGTGAGCGGCGTGTGGAGACTCGTCTGGCGGCCGCGCCAGCTGAGCTTCGCGGTGGTCCCCGCGTCGTCGACTCTGATGTTCTCGAGACTCATCTCGTCGGCGACGACGCGCACGGGCGACGCACCCGCGTCCATCGCGCGCGCGGCCAGCAGCGCGCGGATTCGTGCGTCGCGCTCGCCGATGATCGCCGGGCGTCCCGCCTTGAAGATTCCGGCCTTCTCGCCGGCGATCTCCTCGAGCGTGTTGCCGAGATATTCGGTGTGGTCCAGCCCGATCGACGTGACGCCGGCGACGAGTGGCGTCACGACGTTCGTCGAGTCCAACCGCCCTCCCAGCCCCGCCTCGACGATGGCGATGTCGGTGCCCGCGCGCGCGAAGTACTCGAAGGCCATGGCCGTGGTGGCCTCGAAGAAGCTGGCTTCGAGCTCCTCGATCAACGGCATGCGGCGCGCGATGAACTCGACCACGTCTTCGCCCGGGATAGGCACGCCGGCCACCGTCATGCGCTCGCGAAAGTCGACGAGGTGCGGAGACGTATAGGTCGCGACGCGAAGCCCTTTGGCGGTGAGCAGCGCCGACATAGTGGCGACGCTGCTTCCCTTCCCGTTCGTGCCCGCGACGTGGATGACGGGATACGCAAGATGCGGGTTGCCGAGGTGCTCCAGCAAGCTGGCCGTGCGCTCGAGCCCGAATTTGAATCCACCGGTCGTTCGCCCGAACAGATAGTCGAGCGCGTCCTGGTAGCCGGCGAGCGAGTCGATGGTCCCCACGGTCAGGGCGACGTCCACCCCGTCGCCGCCGGCCGGCCGGACATGTGCCGCAGCAGCTGGCTCACCGTGCGCTTGAGCGTTCGGCGGTGCGTCACCGCGTCGAGCATCCCGTGATCGAGCAGAAACTCCGCGGTCTGGAATCCCTCGGGGAGGTCCTGTCCCAGCGTCTGCTTGATGACGCGCGGACCGGCAAAGCCGATCACCGCGCCCGGTTCGGCGAGAATGGCGTCGCCCAGCATCGCGTAGCTCGCGCTCACGCCGCCCGTAGTGGGGTTGGTGAGAATCGAGATGTACGGAATGCGGCGCTCGGCCAGCTGCGCCAGCACGGCGGCCACCTTGGCCATCTGCATCAGCGACAGCACGCCCTCCTGCATGCGCGCGCCGCCCGAGGCCGACACCACGATGAGCGGGTATTTGCGCTCCAGCGACCGCTGGCCCAAGCGCGCGATCTTCTCGCCGACCACCGAGCCCATCGACCCGCCCATGAAGGCGAAGTCCATGACGCCCACGTTCACCGGCAGCGAGTCGAGCGTGCCGCTGCAGGCGAGGAGCGCATCGGTGTCCCCGGCCTTGTCGATCGCCTTCTTGAGCCGAGCTGGGTAGTCGGGAAAGTTGAGCGGGTCGACCGACCGGAGGTCGACTTCCACCTCCTCCAGCGAGCCGTCATCCAACAGGATGTTGGCGTAGTCGCTGGCGCGAATGCGACGGTGATAGTCGCAATTCGGACAAACGTTCAGATTTCGCTCGAATTTCTCGCGAATGTCGGTATGCCCACAGGCTTCGCACTTCTCCCAGACGTCCGCGGGGATCTCCAACCGCTCGCGTCGGGGCTGCCGAGGCTTTTTGTTCTCCTTCCGGAACCAGGCCATTCGCGCAATTTGGGGAGGACGGGCGGCTGAGGCTAGGGCTTGCCGGCTGCTTCGCTCCGCGTATGACCGATCAAACTCGCAACGGCCCCGTCTTCCCCCCTCGCCCCTCGCTCGACACCCGAGCGAGCACCCCGATCGCCAGCCAGCACGACAGCATGAAGGATCCGCCGTAGCTGAAGAACGGCAGCGGAATGCCGGTGATGGGCATGACGTTGAGCGTCATTCCCACGTTCTCGAGCACGTGCGTGAACCAGCTCGCGAGCAGTCCGAACGCCACGAGACTGCTGAAGGAATCGTTGGCGCGCTCCGAGATACGAATCACCCGGAGAAAGAGAAACAGGAAGAGCGCGAGCGCGATCGTGACGCCGATGAACCCGAGTTCCTCGCCGACCACCGCGAAGATGAAATCGGTGTACTGCTCCGGCAGGAATGCGAGGCGCTTCTGCGGACCATGGAGATAGCCGCGGCCCAGCCATCCCCCGGAGCCGATCGCGACTTGCGACTGGATGACGTGATAGCCGCTGCCGCGCGGGTCCACCGACGGATCGAGGAAGACCTTCAGGCGGTTCTGGCGATACGGCTTCATGTGCTCCCACAGGAGCGGGCCCACGATGCCCATCATCACGTTCGCGGCGACGACGAACAGTCCTTCGCCGAGGAACGGCTTGTACCAGAGCACGAGCGCCAACAGCAGCAGGAACCACGCGCCCCAGATCCGCGAGTCGAAGCCGAGAATGAGGCTGATCACCGGACTGGCGAGGAGCACCAACAGCTGCCACGACACGCCGGCCCAGAAGAGCATGGCGAAAAAGATTCCCACGAACACGATCGACGTGCCCAGGTCTCCCTGCGCCATGATCAGGAGCAGCGGCACGCCCGCCACGAGCATCGGCTTCCACAGCTCGATCATCGACCGCGGCGCGATGCGATTCTGCGAGAGCACGCGCGCCAGCATCAGCACCACGCTGAGCTTCGCGAATTCGGCCGGCTGGCCAAGACGGTGTCCGCCGATCGTCAGCCAACCGGTGGTGCTCGTCGCCGTTCCGGCGCCTGAGCCGAGACCGGCGAGCAGCGCCGCGAGAAGGAGGATCGTCAACGCGTACAGCGGCACCGTCATCCACTCGATCAACCGCACCGACGCGCGGCTCACCGAGAACGCCGCGATGATGCCGATCACGAGCCACATGGCCTGCGACCGGTAGGCCGTCGCCGCCACGGTCTTCACGTCCGTCTGCCCGGCCGAGAATACGATCGCCAGTCCGTACAGCGAGAGCACGACGGCGACGATGACGAGCGGAAGATCGATGTTGATGCGACGTGTCGTCGACATCAGCCGGTATTGATGATGGTGTTGTTGACGCGCGTATGCAGGTAGTGCGCGATGATCGCCGTGGCGTAGTGCGCCGAGCCCGACCCTTCGAACGTGACGTTCGGAATCATCACGACCACCACGATCTTGGGATCTTCGGCCGGCGCCATGCCGGCGAACCAGGCGTAGTAGAGGGGCTTCCCGTCTTTGCTGAACCGCATCGTCTGCGCGGTGCCGGTCTTGCCGGCGATGTTGACGCCCTGAATCGCCGACGCGGCGGCCGTTCCACCGGCTGCGACCACGCCCATCATCGCCTTGCGCAGTTGCAGGAGCTGATCGGCCGACAGGTTCACGAGCTTGCTCTTTTGGGGCGGCCCGCGGCGGATCTGCGGAATGGGCTCGTTGCCGTCGGTGGCGAGCGCGCTGTAGAACTTCGCCATGTTGACGACGGTCTGCGAGTTGTCGCCCTGGCCGATCGAGAGATTCAGCTCTTGTGCGCCGGCGGTCCAGCCTTTCACGCCGAACTTCTGATTGAAGTACGCGGGAACGCTCGTCGGGAAGATCGGGCGCTTCTCTTCGGGAAGGTCGATGCCCGCGCGCTTGTCGAAGCCGAGGGAGATCCCTCCGGCCACGAGACGCGTGAGGCCGATCTTCTGCCCGAGCTGATAGAAATAGACGTCGCACGACTGCGCGATGGCGCTGGCGAGGCTCAAGCTGCCGTGGCCTTCTTTCTTCCAGCAATGCCACGTGCGATTGCCGAAGTAGTAGTAGCCGTTGCACGCGGTCGGCATGTGCGAGTCGAACGTGATCACGCTGTCTTCGAGACCGATCACCGACGTCGCGAGCTTGAAGGTCGACCCGGGAGCGTACTGTCCCTGCACGGCCTTGTTGTAGAGCGGCTGCCGCGGATCGGTGCGCAACGAATCGTAGTACGCGCTCGACACGCCGCCCACAAAGCGGTTCGGATCGATCGCGGGTGAGCTGTAGAGCGCGAGGATCTCGCCGGTTTGCGGAATGATCGCCACGGCCGCACCGGCGGTCGAGTCGCCGAACAGGCCGTGGACGTATTCCTGCAGATCGATGTCGATGTTCGTGTAGAGCGGCGGCCCTTCCTGGGGCGTCACGTCTTCGCGCGTGCGCCCGTTCGGAACGATGCGATTGCGCGCATCGACTTCCACGAACTGAACGCCTTCTCGGCCGCGCAGCTCCTTCTCGTATTGCTTCTCGAGCCCCTGCTTTCCAATGAGCTGGCCGGCCTTGTAGCCGGCGCCCGCGAGGTTCGCCAACTCGCCTTCGCTGATCTCGCTCACGTAGCCGGAGAACGCACCCACGGCCTGACCGTCGGGATAGATGCGCTTCGGCGACGACTGCACGATCAAGCTCGGAAACTCCATGCGGTGCTCCTCGAGCACCGACACCGCGTCGAACGACGCGTCCTGGAGGATCACCGTGGGCCGGGTGCGATCGCGCCGAAAGCGCTTGATCGCATCCTCGATCTGCTTGTTGGTGAGGTTGAGCGTGACGCGCAGACGGTCCATCGTGGCGCGCAGCGTGTCCTCGTTCTGCGCCAGCAGCGTCACCGAATACCCCACCACGTTTTCGGCGATCGGCTTGTTGTTCCGGTCGAGAATCTTGCCGCGGGGCGCCGCCGTGGGAATCTGCCGGAGCCGGTTCTCCTCCGACTGCAGCGAATACTGCTGGTTGCGCAGCACCTGCGCGCGGAAGAACGCGCTGAGCAGAAACACCAGCACGCCACACACGACAAAGCTCGCCGCCCGTCCGCGGCGGACGACGTCGTTGGGATGAAAGCTCACGTTGAAACGCTCACGCCGTTCGCACTTCCATCAGCGGTTTCAAGATCGACAACGCGATCACGCCAGCCACGGCGGTCACCGCCGCTGAGAGCGGCGACCACACGAAGAGCTGCATCGCGAGCTCGGCGCCATGCGACCGATGGCCGACGAGCAGAAAGATCAGATCGAATACCCACTTGGCGAGAAACAGGAAAAACCCGTTCAACGCCAGATTGTCCGCGAAGAACACGGCCTTCAACCACGAGGCCGAAAAGCCGACGACCGCCATGCCGAGCGCGGCCGCGCCGAACCCGCTGGCCGCGAGCGAATCGGCCACCAGGCCGAGCACGAACCCGTACACCGCGGCCGCGCCGGGTCGCATGCGCACCGACCCCAGGAGCAGCGCCACGATCAGGAAGTCGATTGACGCCCGCCAAGCGAGCAAGGGCCGGAGCGTGTAGTGCAAAACGATCAGAATCGCGCAGACGAGGATCGTCCGCACGGCGCCGGTCCAGTTCATGGGCGAGGCTTTCGGGTAGTATCGGGGCGAATGGAGTCACGGCGGACGCGCGTGGTATCGCGCGGCGAAACGATGGGCCTCGGTGGCGTTGGTGCTGCCGGTGTTACCCCCGGGGCCGGACGACGGTTCAACGCCGCCGTGTCACGCACGACTGGTGCCGCTTGGCCTGGTGCCCCTTGTACCGGCGCGGCCTGTACGCCGAGCGCACGCTTCACGGAGTCGATCGTGGCGCGCCTCACCGAGTCGAGGGCTGCCTGCCGCGCCTGTGCCTCGAGAACCGCCGACTGTCGGGCAATCGAGTCTCCCGCCGCGGCGATGCGTTTGGCCGCCGAGTCGGCGTTCACCGCCGCGCCCCAGACGTTCCCGACGCCCTGCGTGACCCGCTGCGCCGTCAACACGAGCACCGTGGTCACGCGCGACGGCGTCACGGTGGGGCGAAGCAGATACGTGCGCGTCCACACTTCCGCCGTCTTGAGCTCCTGCACCACGCTGCCAATGGCGATGCCGCGTGGATACGTGCCGCCCAGCCCCGAGGTGTACAGCACCGTGCCGGGCTTGAGGTTCACCCGCGTGGGCACGCCGCGCAGCTCGAGCATGTACGCGTCGCCACCCGCGCCGCGCGACGCATGCGGATACACGATCCCGAACGCCGCGCCGTCCGCCGACATGGCGCTGGCCCGGAAATCGGGATGCGTGTACAGGATCGCGATGCTCATCGTGGGGTCGGCATTCTGGATCGTGCCCACCAACCCCTCGGGGGCCACGACCGGGCTGTATCGCTTGATGCCCGCGGTGCTGCCCGCGGTGAGCGTCATGGTCCGAACGACGTCTTCGCTGGGCTCCGTGCTATGCAGCGCCTCGGCGGGCACGAACCCCCACTCGAGACGGGTGCCGAGCCCGATGACCCGCCGCAACTGATCGTTCTCGAGCTGCAGCGCCTGGGCCTTGATGGCGCGCAACGCCACCGAGTCGGCGACGATCCGCCGCTGCTCCGCCGACACCCAGGCGGAGCGCCACCGCTCGGCGCCAGCCTGCAGGCTCACGAGTGGGGCGACCACCGTGCGCCGAAGCGCGCTGGCGATCGGCTCGCGGTCAACCGCCGGCAACACGACGGCGACGAGGGACAGAACAACGCAGCCGGCCAACAGGCCGGCGTCGATGCGGCTACTCAAGCGTGCTGCGTTCGCCACCACTTACCTCACGTGCTCAGGACCGACCAGTACTTTTCCTCGTCGTCCAGAATTCGCCCGGTGCCGCGAACGACACACGTGAGCGGATCTTCGTCGACGTGAATGGGGAGACTCGTCTCCTGGCTGAGCAGCAAATCGAGGCCCCGAATGAGCGCGCCGCCTCCGGTCATGACGATACCGCGATCGACGATGTCACTTGCAAGTTCCGGGGGAGTGATTTCCAGCGCGCGACGCACCGCGTCGACGATCTGCTGGATGGGCTCCTGAATCGCCTCGCGAATTTCGCTCGAGTGCACGCGCACGGTCTTCGGGATGCCGGAGACGAGGTCGCGTCCCTTCACTTCCATCTCGCGCTCGTCGCCGACGGGGGCCGCGGAGCCGATGTTGATCTTGATCTGCTCGGCGGTCGGTTCGCCAATGAGCAAATTGTAATTCTTGCGCATGAACTGCACGATCGACGTGTCGAGCTCGTCGCCGCCGGTGCGGATCGAGGTGTCGCTGACGATGCCCGACAGCGCTATGACGGCGATCTCCGTGGTGCCGCCGCCGATGTCGATCACCATGTTGCCGGTCGGTGTCTCGACGGGGAGGCCCACGCCGATCGCCGCGGCCATCGGCTCCGCCACCATGAACACTTCCTTCGCGCCGGCGCCCAATGCGGAATCTCGCACGGCGCGCTTTTCTACTTCTGTGATGCCGGACGGCACGCAGACGATGACGCGCGGCTTCACCTTGAAGACGTGGTTCTCGATGATCAGCGTGAGAAAATAGCGGAGCATCTTCTCGGTGACGTCGAAGTCGGCGATGACGCCGTCCTTCATCGGTCGGACGGCGATCACACCGTCGGGCGTGCGGCCGAGCATGCGCTTCGCTTCGAGGCCGACTCCTTTGATCTTCTTCGTCTCCCGGTCGATCGCGACGACGGAGGGCTCGTTGAGAACGATGCCCTCACCCTTCACGTAAATGAGGGTGTTCGCGGTGCCGAGGTCGACACCTATCGCGTTCGCAGGGAAAAGCGATCCCGGTTTGAAGAAAGGCCAGCGCATCCAGTCCTGGAGAGTCGTTCTTGGAGCTGTAAACCGGCGCGTCGTCGCGCGAACACCGGGCAAACAGCGGTTAACCTAGAGAGCTAATGGCGTCACTACAAGATATTGAGGCACCGTAACCTACGCTATGTCCAGCTCGGGGCCGGTCGCTCGTCGCCCGTCGCATTTCAGCCGTTGTCATGGTATGCCAAAGGGCGCCGAACTTCGGCGCCCTCCGTCACAAATACAGCCAAACAGCCGCCTGCCAACAGCCAGCCAACAGCCAACCGGCGGCTACTACGCGACGAACGTGCCGGGATCCTCGTACTTCATCCCGAACGCCTCGGCCACGCCCGGATAGGTCACGTGTCCTTCGACGATGTTGAGGCCTTTGAGCAACGCCGGGTTGTCCTTGAGCGCCTTCTTCCACCCCTTGTTCGCCAGTTGGAGCGCGTACGGCAAGGTCGCGTTGGTCAGCGCCAGCGTCGAGGTCCGGGGCACGCCACCGGGCATGTTCGCCACGCCGTAGTGGATGATGCCGTCCACCACGTACGTCGGGTTCTCGTGAGTGGTCGCGTGAATCGTCTCGACGCAGCCGCCCTGATCGATCGCCACGTCCACGATCACAGATCCGAGCTGCATCGTCTTCAGGTCTTCCTTGCGAATGAGCTTCGGGGCCTTGGCGCCCGGGATCAGCACGCCGCCGATCACGAGATCCGCCGTCGCAATCTGCTCGAGGATGTTGTGGCGGTTCGAGTAAATCATCACACAGTTCGCCGGCATGACGTCCGAGAGGTAGCGCAGGCGCTCCAGCGAGAGGTCGAGAATCGTGACCTTGGCGCCCATGCCGGCCGCCATCTTCGCTGCGTTGATGCCCACGATGCCGCCGCCAAGAATCACGACCTTGGCCGGCGCCACGCCCGGCACGCCGCCCAGCAGCACGCCGCGGCCGCCGTACAGCTTCTCGAGATACTTGGCGCCTTCCTGCACCGCCATGCGGCCGGCGACTTCGGACATCGGCGTGAGCAGCGGGAGCTCACGGCTGGGCAGCTCCACCGTCTCGTACGCCACGCAGATCGCGCCGCTGTCGATGTGCGCCTTGGTGAGCTTCTCGTCCGCCGCGAAATGGAAGTAGGTGAAGATGAGCTGCCCCTTCTTCATGTGGGGCCACTCCTTCTCGATCGGCTCCTTCACCTTCATGATCATGTCGCTGTCGCGCCACGTCGTGGCGGCGTCGGGCGCGATCTTCGCGCCGACAGCGGTATAGTCTTCGTCCGCAAAGCCGCTGCCCAATCCGGCACCGGTCTCGACGAGCACCGAATGTCCGGCGGCGACGAGCGACTCCGCGCCCGCGGGCACGAGCGCAATGCGGTTCTCGTTGGTCTTGATCTCTTTCGGAACGCCGATCTTCATTTGACTTGATGGCTGAGTGGTTGATCGTCGGTAGAGCGGTCCCACGGTGGAACGGTACAGCGAGTGGAAAGTAATCAGCCCAGCTCTTTGGGTCCGAGACTCAGCACCGTCATCTGGTCCGGGTCGAAGAACTCGCGGGCCGAGCGAGCGATGTCCTCGACGGAGATCGAATCGATCAAGGCGAGCAGCTCGTCCAACGTGCGGTAGGGCTCGCCGTACAGCTCCACCGAGGCGGCGCGGTACATGCGCGACGACACGCTCTCGAGCGACAGGGTCACCTGCCCCTTGAGCTGCTGGCGGCCCATCGCCACTTCGTCGGCCGGCAGCCCTTCATCGACCACTTTGCGAAGCTCTCCGCGAATGGCGTCGAGCGCCGCGCCCGCCGATTCGGGGGCGGTGGCCACGTACACGCCGTGCATCCCGGCGTCGGCGTGGAATGAGGAATACGTGAACACCGAGTACGCCAGGCCAAGCTCCTCGCGCACGCGCTGAAAGAGGCGCGAGCTCATGCCGCCGCCCAACAGCATGCTGAGAAGCAACAGCGGGAAACGGCGCGGATCGCCATGCGCCACGGCCGTGGTTCCGGCCACGATGTGCGTCTGCGCGCCCTCGCGGTGAACATGCTTGATACTGGGCGGCTCGCGGTGCGGCGGCGTGGACACCAGCGGCGTCATGTCGCCCGGTGCCGCGTCGAGCCAACCGGTAGCCGCGAGGATGTCGAGCAGCCGATCGTGCTCCACGTTGCCCGACGCGCCGATCACGAGCTGGCCCGGATGATAGGCCCGCGCATGCAGCTCGCGCAGCTCACGCACGCCGAGCTTGTTCACCGTGTCGCGCGTGCCGAGGATCGAATAGCCGTACGGATGCGCGCCCCAGAGCGCCTCGTTGTGCAGCTCGAACACGAGGTCGTCGGGGGTGTCGTCCACCATCCCGATCTCCTCGAGAATCACCTTTCGCTCTAGGACGAGATCGGTCTTCTTGAGCGTGGGATGCAACACGATGTCGCCGATGACGTCGGCGGCGTCGCGCAGATGCTCGTCGAGCACGCGCCCCTGGTAGACCGTGTGCTCGCGTGAGGTGTACGCGTCGAGCGAGCCGCCCAATGCCTCGAGCGACAGCGCGATCTGATGCGCGCTGCGCCGCTCGGTGCCCTTGAACACCATGTGCTCGAGCAGGTGCGACACGCCCATGCGCTCGCGGGTTTCGTGCAGCGACGCCGCGCGCACCCATGCCCCAAAGGCAACCGACCGTACTCCCGGCATGTGCTCCGAGAGTACGGTCAGTCCATTCGGTAGAACGGTACGACGTAGCGCTGCGTCAGCGGCGATCAGTCCGGTGCTCACTGCGCGCCCGGTTAGCGGCGCGAGCGCTCTCCGCCACCACCACGACGGGGCGGACGGCCGCCGCGGTCACCGCCGCCGCCTTCACGAGGCGGACGGTCGCCGCCGCCTTCACCACCGCCCGTGCTGGGCTCTTCCGGCGGCATGCCTTCGGGGCGCGGGATGAGCGCCTTCATGGACAGACGCAGACGGCCACGCTCGTCGCGATCGATGAGCTTGACCTTCACGCGGTCGCCCTTCTTGACCACGTCCTCGGTCTTTTCCGTGCGCTCGTGGCGCATTTCGGAAATGTGCACGAGGCCTTCGGTGCCCGGCATGATCTCGACGAACGCGCCGAACGGCGTCGTGGTCTTCACCATGCCCTCGTACGTCTCGCCCACGATCGGCTCGGCGGTCAGCGCCATGACCATCTGGCGCGCGCGCTCCATCGACTCTCCGCCCACGGCCGCGATCGTGACCATGCCGCTGTCGTCCACCGACAGCTCGGCCCCGGTCTCGTCCTGGATGCCGCGGATCGTCTTGCCCTTGGGTCCGATCAGGTCGCCGATCTTCTCGGGGCTGATCATGACCGTCACGATGCGCGGAGCGTACGGCGACATCTCGGTGCGCGGCGACTGCAGCGCCTTGTCCATCTCGCCGAGAATGTGCAGACGGCCTTCCTTCGCCTGCGCCAGCGCTTCCTTCATGATCGAGAGGTCGAGCCCTTCGATCTTGATGTCCATCTGGATCGACGTGATGCCGGCGCGCGTGCCCGCCACCTTGAAGTCCATGTCGCCGAGGTGGTCTTCGGTGCCAAGGATGTCGGTGAGGATCGCGTACTTCTTCCCTTCCTTGATCAGGCCCATGGCGACGCCGGCCACCGCGCCGCGCATCGGAACGCCCGCGTCGAACAGCGCGAGCGAGCCGCCGCAGACGGAGGCCATCGACGACGAGCCGTTCGACTCGAGGACGTCGGACACGATGCGAATCGTGTACGGGAATTCCTCGAACGCCGGCAGCACGCCCTGGAGCGCGCGCTCGGCGAGATTGCCGTGGCCGATCTCGCGGCGGGAGGTGCCGCGCATCGGACGAACTTCACCCGTGGAGAACGGGGGGAAGTTGTAGTGGAGCATGAACGACTTGGTGGTCTCCTGCGCTTCGTCGATCGAGTCGAGGCGCTGGACGTCGTTTGCGGTGCCGAGCGTCGCGGCGAC
Organism: Gemmatimonadota bacterium; assembly: GCA_028287235.1. Classification (GTDB taxonomy): domain Bacteria; phylum Gemmatimonadota; class Gemmatimonadetes; order Gemmatimonadales; family Gemmatimonadaceae; genus JAQBQB01. The sequence goes on from JAQBQB010000020.1 coordinate 97,351, forward strand.
GAGCGCCTGCGTCTGGCCACGCGTGAACAGACTCGATCCGTGCGCGCGCGGAAGCACGGTGGTGTCGATCGAGATGGGACGCACTTCGTTCGGCTTGCGGCCGTCCACGCGAAGCCCGGTGTTCAACACCTGGCCGCGCAACGTGTGGTACTCGACGTCGCCGAGGAGGTTACCGATGTCCTTCGAGTTGTCCGGGAAGTCGGCGAGCAGCTGCTCGGCGATCTCCTTCTTGACGCGCTCCACGGCCTCGATGCGGCCGTGCTTGTCCTTCAGATTGATCGCTTCCTCGATCTTGCCTTCGGCGAGCTTCTTGACCTTGACCTCGAGACCGGCCGGCGGCTCGGCCTTGGTCCACGCCATCTTCTTGGGGCGGCCGTCCATCTGCTTGAGGAGCTCGTCCTGGATGCCGATGAGCTCCTTGATGCCCTTCTGCGCGACGGTGATCGCTTCGATGACGTCGGCTTCCTGCACCTCGAGCGCGCCGCCCTCGACCATGACGATCGAGTCCTGCGAGCCGGCGACGACGAGCTCCATGTCGCTGTAGGCGAGCTGCTGGAAGGTGGGGTTGAGGACCCACTTGTCCTGGATGCGTCCCACGCGCACGGCGGCGATGGGCGCGGAGAACGGAATCTTCGACGCGTTCAGCGCGAACGAGGCGGCGACGAGCGCGAGCACGTCGGCGTCGTTCTCCTGATCCGCGGAGATGACGTAGATGAACACCTGGACTTCGTTCTTGAAGCCCTCGGGGAACAGCGGACGGATGGAGCGGTCGATGATCCGGGCCGACAGGATCTCGTTGTCGCTCGGGCGTCCTTCCCGCTTGATGAAGCCGCCCGGAATCTTGCCGGCGGCGTAGGTCTTCTCGCGGTACTCGACGAGGAGCGGGAAGAACGGGAGGGGGCTCTGCGTATCACTGACCGTGACTGCCGCGAGCACCATGGTGTCGCCGAATTGCACGACGGCCGATCCGGAAGCCTGCTTGGCCATGCGGCCCGTCTCGATGACGAGCTTCCGCCCTGCAAACGTCTTCTCAACGCGTTGCATCATTGCTTGGGTGCCTGTATGGGAATACAAAACGCGCGGGTCGCAACCATTGCGCCCGCGCGATCATGCTCATGCGCGACTAGTACCGGAGACCCAGGTCCTTGATGATCTGGCGGTAGCCGTCGACATCGGTTCGCTTCATGTAATTGAGAAGCCGGCGACGCTGTCCGTTCATCTTCAGAAGGCCACGGCGCCCGTGGTGATCCTTCTTGTGGATGCGGAAATGCTCCGTCAGATACTTGATGCGCTCAGAGAGAAGCGCGACCTGCACGCGGGTCGACCCGCTGTCGGTCTCGTGCGTCTGATACTTCGCGACCGTGCTCGTGTTATCGAAAGCCATGCCCTGGGGTTCCTCGCCAATTTTGGCGGCGTACGAAGTGCGGATTTTGTGGGTAGCTGTGGATTTTAGCTGATTACTAAGGCCATGTAAAGGGGGCACTTAGCACGCAATAGTCCCAGTGCTGCGCCGGCGGGCTCGAACAGCGTTAGCACGGACTGCACGGACACGGAACGGGCACAACACGGAAACGGCGCTGAACTCGTGCACGCTTACTCTTCCGATCGCGGCCGTAGCGCGATGTGGCTCCGTGTCTTGTCCGTGCCAATGCTGTTTCGCTCTCGCCCTACGCCCCGAACAGCTTCCCCACCCAACCGAACAACTTCACGAACCCCGCCCGCGTGTCGTTGTACATCACGATCGCGAACAGCAGCGCGATCGCGAACAGCCCGAAGCGCAGGATGTACTCCCGCGTCCGCATGCTGAACGGGCTGCCCTTGGCCGACTCGAGCACGTTGATCAGGATCTGCCCGCCGTCCAGAATGGGGATGGGAAGCAGGTTGAGCACAGCCACGTTAATGCTCAGCAGCGCAATGAGATAGAAAAGTTCATCAACGCCGTTTCTCGCGGCCGTCACCGCGGCGCGCGTGATCGCGATCGGACCCCCGAGCTGCTTGACCGACTGCTGGCCGGAGCCAATGTCGTGCAGGACTTTGAACACCGCGCCGGCGTTGCTCGCCGTCATCCGCATGCCGGCCGACACCGCCTCGCCGAACGGAAGCGTTTCCCGGTGCGACGGATCGCGCGTGCCGGCGCCGATCTTTCCGACGGTCTTCGGAGTGCCGCTGGCCGCGTCGGGCTCCTGCACCGCCTTCGGCGTGGCGACGAGCGTATCGGTGGCCGCACCGCGCCGGATGACGAAGGTCACCGGCCGCCCCGGCGAGGCACCCACCTGGTTGACCATGTCGATCCACGAGCGAACGGGCAGACCCGCCACGCTCACGATCGAATCGCCGTGCTGAAAGCCGGCGACCGCCGCGGGCTCGCCAGGGAACACGGTGTCGATCACCGGCGGCAGGTAGTACACCACGGCATCGGCGACCGTCTCGGCCGTGGCGCCGTTGCGCCCCAGCGGCACCGTGACCTGGCCGCGCTGCGTCGCGAGCGTCACGCTGTTCGTGCTCGTCAGGATGCCCTTTCGCACGTCGTTCCAGGTGCGGACGGGCGTGCCGTTCACGGCCCGAATCGTATCGCCCGACTGCAGCTGCGCCAGCTCGGGCGCGCTCGCCGCGGCATGCACGCCTCCCACGACGGTCGACGGGTAGACGACCTGCCCATAGTGGAACGCCAGCCCGGTCGCGACGACGATCGCCAGCAGCGCGTTCATGACGACGCCGGCGATCATGATGAAGATGCGCGCCGGCAGCGACTTGCTCTCGAACCAACGATCCTCGGGCACCGGCTTGGGCCCGAACGGAATCATCGCGTCCGGATCGTAGCCGGGGTCGGTCGCCTTCTTCGCCGACTCTTCCTCGGCGCCGCCTTCCAGGAACGCCGCCTCGGCGTCGTGGCGCGACGCCATCCGCACGTAGCCACCGAGCGGAAGCGCCGCGAGCACGTACTCCGTCTCGCCGCGTCGAAAGCGTATGAGCGACGGGCCGAAGCCGATCGAGAAGCGCGGGGCGTAGACGCCCATGGCTTTCGCGGCCAGGAAATGTCCGAGCTCGTGAACGAAGATGACGAGCCCAAAGACCAGAATTGGAGCGAGAATCGCTAGCATTCGAACCGGTGCTGAACGTGACGGCGCGCGGCGGCGTCGGCGGCGAGAATCGCCTCGCGGCTGCCCCCGGGTGCATCGCCCAACGCATCCAGGGCGCCCGCAATCGCTACGCCGATGTCGCCGAAGCGGATGCGTCCTTCGAGAAACAGGGCCACCGCCATCTCATTGGCGGCGTTGAACACGGCAGGCGCTGCCCCGCCCTTCTTTCCCGCCTCCACCCCGAGCGCGAACGCCTGGAACTGCTCGGATCGTACGGGCTCGAACGTCAAAGGTGACAGGGCAACGGGATCGAATCGAGGTACCCCACTGTCGGGCACGCGGTCCGGGTGCGTCAGCGCGTACAGCACCGGCAGCTCCATGCTCGGCACACCGAGCTGGGCCAGCACGCTTCCGTCGACGAACTCCACGAACGAATGCACCACGCTTTGCGGGTGCACCACCACTTCGATGCGGTCGTACGGGATACCGAACAGGAAGTGCGCCTCGATCACCTCGAGCGCCTTGTTCGCCAGCGTGGCGCTATCCACGGTGATCTTCCGGCCCATCTGCCACGTCGGGTGGCGCAGCGCGTCCGCGAGCGTCGCCGACTCGAGGCGCTCGGCGCTCCATTCGCGAAACGGTCCGCCGGACGCGGTGATGATCACCCGCCGCACCTCCACGCCCGGCCGGCCGGTGATGCACTGCAGAATGGCGCTGTGCTCGCTGTCGACGGGAATGATCTCCCCGCCCCCGCTGGCGCACGCCGCGGTGACGAGCTCGCCCGCCATGACCAGCGTCTCCTTGTTCGCCAGCGCAACGCGCTTGCCCTTGGACAGCGCGGCCAGCGTGGCGTCGAGACCCGCCGCGCCCACCACGGCGTTGATCACGATGTCGACGTCGTCGCGCCCCGCCGCCTCGACCAGGCATTCCGGGCCGACGCTCCAGGGCGGGTGCGGCTCGGTGCCGTTCTGCACGATGCCGACGAACGACGGCTTGAACTCCGCCGCCTGCGCCGTGAGCAGCGCCGCGTTGTTGAACGCGGTCAGCGCCTTGACGCGAAACCGGTCGCTCTGGCGGCCGAGCACGCGCAACGCGGTGGTGCCGATCGATCCCGTGGACCCGAGGATCGCGACTCCCAACGGCGCGCGCGGATCGCGCGGCGTTCCGCGCACGCTCACGTCGGTGCCCAGGTCAGCATGGGGCCGAGCACCACGTATGCGACGGGCAGCACGAACAACAGGCTGTCGAAGCGATCGAGAATGCCGCCGTGCCCCGGAATGATGTGCGAGCTGTCCTTCACGCCCGCCTCTCGCTTGAGCAACGACTCCGCGAGATCGCCCACCTGCGCGGCCACGCTCACGAGCGCGCCGAAGCCGAGCACGCCCATGGGCGGCCAGCGGAAATCGAGATTCGATGCGGGATGGAGCACGAAGTGAGTATACGCCCACGCCACCAACATGCTCGCCAGAAGCCCGCCCACGGACCCTTCAATCGTCTTTCCGGGGCTCACGGAGGGAATCAGCTTGTGCCGTCCCATCGTGCGGCCCACGGCATATGCGCCGATGTCCGACGCCCACGTGAGCAGCACGGGCAGCAACAGCAGCAGTCCACCCGACGACACCGAATACGCACGTCCGCCAAGCGTGAGTGCCGCTGGCGCGAAGGCGTACTCGTGATAGCGGATGGCGTAGCCGAAGCTCAGCATGCCGCCGGTGTACGCGGCGCCGAACGCCGTGACGGCGACAGCGCTGAGCGGCTTGCCGTCGACGCCGCGCATCCAGATGGAGAGCGCGAGAAGCGCCAGGAGGACGACCGCGATGAGCGACGTCGCGCCGACCGCCGCGTCGGGCTTGATGACCTTCACAAACAGCGGAATCAGGCCGGCGATGACGACGCCGACGTCGTCGAGCGGCGTGAGCCCCGACGCGCGCGCGATGCGGAACAGCTCCCAGGCGCCCAGCGCTGACGCGATGGCGAGGAGGCCCGCGAGGGGCCACCCTCCATACAGCAGGATCGCGATCGCGATCGGGGCGCCAATCACCCCGACGGCGACGCGCTTCGTGAGCTCTGAGCTCACACTTCCATGATCTCGGCTTCCTTCGCCTTGATCAGGTCGTCGATCTTGTGGATGAAGTCGTCGTGCAACTTCTGCACGTCCTTCTCGCCGTGCTTCACGTCGTCTTCCGAGACGCCCGTGAGCTTCTTGAAGCCGTCGCGCGCCTGGGTGCGCGCGTGACGAACGGCCACCTTGCCGTCTTCGGCGTACTTGTGCACGAGCTTCACGAGCTCTTTGCGGCGCTGCTCGTTCATCGACGGCAGCGGCACACGAATGATCGCGCCCTGCGCGCTCGGCTCGAGGCCGAGCCCGGAATCGCGGATGGCCTTCTCCACGATCTTGAGCTGCCCCTTGTCGAACGGCGTCACGATGATGACGCGCGGCTCGGGCGCGTTGATCGTCGCCACTTGGTTGAGGGCCATCAGCTGTCCGTACGCCTCGACCTTGACGCTGTCGAGCATGCTCGGCGAGGCCTTGCCCGAACGGACGGAGGAGAACTCGTGCTTCACGTGCGCGATGTCTTTGTCCATCGCGGCGCGAGCGTCCTTGAGGATCTGTTGAATATTGCTCATCGAACCAGGGTGCCGACGCGCTCGCCGCGGACTGCCGCCACGATCGCGCCCGGGTGGTGGATGTTGAGAACGATCAGCGGCAGCGAGTTTTCGCGGCAGAGCGTGATGGCGGTCTGGTCGATCACCTTGAGCTCTTCCATGATCACGTCGCGGAAACTGATCTCTTCGTACAGCTTGGCATTCGGGTCGCGCTTGGGATCGGCCGAGTACACGCCGTCGACGCTCGTGGCCTTGATGATGACGTTCGCCTTGATCTGGATGGCGCGCAACACCGCGGCGGTATCGGTGGAAAAATAGGGGTTCCCGGTGCCCGCCGCGAAGATGACCGTCCGCTCCTTCTCGAGGTGGCGGATGGCGCGGCGCCGGATGTACGGCTCGGCGATCTCTTCCATGCGGATCGCCGTCATGACGCGGGTATCGATGCCCTTCCGCTCGAGGACGTCCTGCACGGCGAGCGCGTTGATCACGGTGCCGAGCATGCCCATGTAATCTGCGGCGACGCGGTCCATTCCCGTCTTCGACAGGAGTGAACCGCGCACGATGTTTCCGCCACCGATCACCAGGCCGAGCGAGACTCCGGTCTCCTTCAGCCGCACGACTTCGTCCGCCAGCTTGTCGACGACGTCGAAGTCGTACCCGAATCCCCTCTCTCCGGCGAGGGCTTCGCCGGAGAGCTTGAGCAGGATGCGAGGGTATTTCAGATCTGTCATATGGATTGTGTCATCCCGAGCGTAGCGACCGGTGTCATCCCGAGCGTAGCGACCGGTGTCATCCTGAGCGAAGCGAAGGATCGCTCGCAACGGATACCCATCCGTCGTTCGCTTCGCTCAGGCTGACGAACCTACTCACCCAGCTGGTAGCGTACGAAGCGGCGCACCTGCACGTTCTCGCCCGTCTTCGCCGACACTTCCTTCACGAGATCGCCGATGGTCTTCTTGGGATCGCGCACCCAGACCTGGTGCATCAGCGCGACGTCCTTGTAGAAGGCCTGAATCTTTCCTTCGACGATCTTCTCGATCATGTGCTCGGGCTTGCCTTCGGCCTTGACCTGCTCGACGAAGATACGGCGCTCGGAGTCGACCTTCTCCTGCGGTACCTGGTCCTTGTCGACGGCGACAGGAGCCGCGGCGGCGATGTGCTCGGCGAGCGTCTTGCCGAGCTGCTGGAAGTCGTCCGTGCGCGCGACGAAGTCGGTCTCGCAGTTCAGCTCCACCAGCACGGCGATCTTGCCGTTGTGGTGGAGGTAGCTCGCGATCACGCCTTCCTTGGCCTGGCGGCCGGCACGCTTGTCGGCCTTCGCGGCGCCGGTGGAGCGGAGGTGCTCGACCGCTTTGTCGAGATCGCCGTTGGTCGCTTCGAGCGCGTTCTTGCAATCCATCATGCCGGCGCCGGTGCGCTCACGCAGCGCGGCCACATCTTTCGCAGTAATAGCCATTGCTCGATTCCAGCCTACGGTTTCGTGGAAACGCCGCCGGGCAGTGTGTCCGGCGGCGTGTCATCCTTTCAGTTTGTCACCCTTTTTGTCATCCTGAGCGTCAGTTTGTCATCCTGAGCGAAGCGTGTCATCCTGAGCGAAGCGTGTCATCCTGAGCGAAGCGAAGGATCGCTTTCCAAGTGAGCCGATCCTTCGGTCGCTACCGCTCCCTCAGGATGACACGCTTCGCTCATAACGACGCCGTGCTCAGGACAACAGTTACTCGGCGTCCGCTCCGCCTTCAACCGCCGCATCACCGGTATCACCGGCGTCACCAGCATCAGCTGCCTCTCCGCCTTCCGGCGCTTCGCCGTCGGGACGGTTCAAACGGGCGGCGATTGCTTCCGGCTTGGCGCGACGGCGGCGCGGACGGCGCTTGCGCTTCTTGTCCTCGTCACCACCGGCCGGCTCGGCACCACGGTCGGAGCTGTAGGTGTAGCTCTCGCCCTCTTCGGTCTCTTCACGCGCCGGCGCTTCGCGGCGGGCTTCGACGATGGCGTCGGCGATCGCGCGCGTCACCAGCTCGACCGAGCGAATCGCGTCGTCGTTGCCGGCGATCGGCACGGTGATGAGATCCGGGTCGGCGTTCGTGTCGACGATGGCAACGATGGGAATCTTGAGCTTGTTGCCCTCGTTGACGCCGATGCGCTCCTTCTTCGAGTCCACGATGAACATCAGGCCCGGGAGGCGCGTCATGCTGCGAATGCCGTTCAAGTATTTCGAGAGCTTCTCGCGCTCGCGGCGGAGCATGAGCTGCTCTTTCTTGGTGTAGTTCTCGAAGTCGCCGCCCTCTTCACCGCCGGCCTCGAGCTCCTTCATGCGCTTGACCTGCTTCTTCACCGTCTGGTAGTTGGTGAGCAAGCCGCCCAGCCACCGCTCGGTGATGAACAGCGCGCCGGCGCGCTCGGCTTCCGCGCGCACGATACCCGACACCTGCGGCTTCGTGCAGACGAACAGCACGTTCTCGCCGCGGAGGATGACGTCGCGCGCCAGCTTCTGCGCGACTTCGATCTGCCGAAGGGTCTTCTGGAGGTCGATGATGTGGATCCCGTTGCGCTCCGCGAAAATGAAGCGGCGCATCTTGGGATTCCAACGACGGGTCTGGTGCCCGAAGTGCACGCCGGCGGCGAGGAGAGCCTCGAGCGTGGGCGTGCCGGTGGTGGACTGCTGATCTGCCATGGTAGAACGAACCTCGAGTTGGTTTTGAACGTCGGCCGCCGTCATTGTCCGATTCACCGGTTTCCCGGCACCGAATCGAGACTCGAGCGACCTGAGAGATGTGCTGCTCTCAGGATGATTGGGTTCAGGATGTTCCTATCATCCCGACCCCAATTATCCTGAGCCCTGCGAAGCGCGCTAGCGCTTCGAGAACTGGAACCGCTTACGAGCCTTCGGACGACCCGGCTTCTTACGCTCGACAGCGCGTGCGTCGCGCGTGAGGAGGCCGAGCCCGCGGAGCTTGACGCGATGGGCCTCGTCGATCATGACGAGAGCACGCGCCACGGCGAGGCGCAGCGCGCCGGCCTGACCCGTGTTGCCGCCGCCGTCGACGTTCGCCTTCACGTCGTAGCGCCCGAGCATGTCGGTCGCCACGAACGGCTGCTGAATCGACGAGACGTGCGAGGGACGCGGGAAGTAGTCGCCGAGCGTGCGCCCGTTCACGTCCCACTTGCCGGAGCCCGGCTTGATGTACACGCGGCACACCGCTTCTTTGCGGCGGCCGATCGCATGAATGGTCTGAGTGTCGGCCATGGATTACTTCTCGCTCTTGGTGAAGGACAACGTCTTGGGCTGCTGCGCGACGTGCGGGTGCTCGGCGGTGGCGTACACGCGAAGCTTGCGACGCAACACCTGACGTCCCAGAGCGGTCTTCGGCAGCATGCCGTAGACGGCCTTCTCGATCACACGCTCGGGATGCTTGGCGATCATGGTCTTGAACGGCGTGAACCGCTCGTGGCCCATGTAGCCCGTGTGATGGAAGTACTCTTTCTGCTCGGCCTTGCGGCCGGTGACCTTCACCTTCGACGCGTTGATCACGATGACGTTGTCACCGGTATCCATGTGCGGCGTGAAGATGGGCTTGTGCTTGCCGCGGATGATCCGGGCGACTTCGGTGGCGAGACGTCCGAGCACCATCCCTTCGGCATCGACAATGAACCAGGTCTGTTCAATGTCGCTCGGCGTTGCGGAAAACGTTTTCATGGACGAACCAAACAAAGTGGGTCCTGCGCCTCACCGGTGCGTGATGCAACCCGGGTCTCGGCAGCCATCGAAGGCATTTGTGACAGACTCGCAAGATAGATAAGGACTTAGGGGCTGTCAACGGATCCACTTTCCACACGTTCCAGCCCGGAACGGGCCGTCGGTTCTGAAGCAGCCGGGCTAGTCTACTTCCATTTGTGTCGAACGATCCGGTCCACCAAGACGAGCGACCTGCTCGGCGGTTCGCCGGGCAGGTCGCTCGCACGTCCAAGCTGGGTTCTGGAAACCGAGGACGAGACCAGCAGGTTAGAAGTTCACCACGAAATGCAGAAACATCGTCGTCGCCTGCGGTGTCGGCTTGACGTTCGTGCCGGTCGGCGTCGGGAAGTTGGTCGGCGACTGATTCTGATAGTCCGCCGTGAAGGTCATCCGCTGGTTCACGTCCCACGATGCGCCGAGCACGTAGAAGTTGTACGCGGGCGTCGTTCCCGCATAGCCGGCCGCGTTGGGAATGCTCGACGACGGGTCCGTGTTCGGAGTCCAGTGATCCCAGCGCGCCACGATGCTGAACGGCGACTTCTGGGTCTTGTCGAACAGCTCGAGCGGACGAACGAAGACGAATCCGTCGATGAGCCGGCCCGTGGAATCGTGCACCACACGCGGGCTGGCGGCCGTGTTCCCGCCGTTGTCGCTCGCGTCCGTTCGCTGCGCGAAATCACCACCGAGGCTGAACCGGCAGCGGCCGCCGTTTCGGAAGTCGCACGACGAGGTGTCCTTGATCGCCGCGAAGATGCCGTAGCGATCGCGCTTCAGACCGTCGGTGATCGCCCCGTTGGTGCCGGGTCCCACCTGGCCCGTGCCGCCGGATTGGAACGCGCTCGCGTTGTAGCCCTTGTACACCCACGGAGTGATCGTGAGGTATCTGATGACGTTGGTCATCGTGGGCTGATTCGCGAAGGGCGTCAGGCTCGCGCGGAGGCCGAAGTCCTTGAAGCGATTGTTGGCAACGCCTTGACCCGTAGTTCCGGGGTTGTCGTACGAGGAGTAGCCGGAGCCGTTGGTGACGGTTCCATAAATCTCGCCCCACTTGTTGCCGAGCGTCATGAGTGCGGCGGCGCCGGCATCGGAGGACGAGAAGAAGCCGTTCTTCTCGATGCCCGTCTGTTGGAGATACCGCGGCCAAAACGATTCCTCGTGATCGATGAGGACCGTGTGCAGAAGGCCGATGCGGCCGGTGAGGCTCGAGCCGGCGCCGAACTCGTTACGCAGGCCCGTGTAGTCGAGGTAGGCGTACTTCAGCCGCACCACCCAGCCCTGATAGTACGGGTTCTGCGCGGGATTCGTGTTCTGAAAGATGTCCGTCGTCACACGAACCGACCCGTTGTCGCCGGCAGGCATGCGATACGTGAGGTACACGCGATCGAGGTTGAACGCGTTCGGGTTCGAGCCGCCAAGCTGAGCCTTCGAGGCCGAGTCGGTTTTGTAGCCGAAGCTGCCGAAGATCGTTCCGGAGAAACCAAACCCGGGTGTTGCCGGGGCCGGCGCGGTAGGCGCTTGCTGCGCGAAGCCGAGTGCTGGGGCGATCGTGATCGCGGCACCGACGGCGATCAGTCGCATGGAGCGAGAGGTCATGGAGAGCCGTGGAAGATTAGAAGAGGGAGGAGCTGGTCGTGACGGGTCCGGCGTTACCCGGCCTGTCACGGGCGACGGAAGGGTGACGGAAACCGGTCGCGATTTTCCCACGGGCCGGTAACGGCGGTGTAACGCGGGCGGAAAATGGCGCTAAGAAACGACAATGCCGGCGAAGGTATCGCCGGCATCATCAGCATGCAGAGCCAGCCTCGCCCGTTATTTCGACGCGACGTTCTTCACCATCTGCAACCGCTTGTCGAGCATCACGACGACGTTCTTCGGGAGCGGCGCATAGTCGAGGCCAGCGGCATCCGCTTCGCCGTCATGGATCGCCCACTTGATGAAGTCGATCAGCTTCTTTCCCTTCACGGGATCGGGCTGCGTCTCGGAGACGAGCAGGTACGTGAACGAGGCGATCGGATATGCGCCCTTCGCGGCCGCGTTCACGATCGACACGCGGAAGTCCGTGTTGGCCGGGAGCTTCGCCGCCGCGCCGGCGGCCGCTTCGGTCACCGACTCGATGCTCGGCAGCACATACGCGCCCGACGCATTCTTCATCGCGGCGTACGGCAGCTTGTTCTGGCGCGCGTATGCGAGCTCGACGTAGCCAATCGCCCCCGGCGTCTGCTTCACCTGGCCGGCGACGCCGGCGTTCTGCGCGCCGCCGAGGCCAACGGGCCACTGCACGTCCTTCGCCTTGCCCGGTCCCGCTTTCCACGCGGAGCTGACGTCGCTCAGGTAGTCCGTGAAGATGTAGGTGGTGCCGCTGCCATCCGTGCGGTGCACGACGAGGATGTCCTTGTTCGGAAGCGCCACGCCCTGGTTCACCGCGGCGATCTCCGGCGCGTTCCACTTCGTGATCTTGCCGAGGTAGATGTCGGCAAGCACGGAGCCGGTCAGATTCAGCGGCTTCGAGACTTCGGGGAGATTGTACGTCACGACCACGGCGCCGAGCACGGTCGGAATATGGAAGGCGGGCGTCTTGAGCTTCGCCATTTCGGCGTCGCTCATCGGCGCGTCGGATCCGGCGAAGTCGACCGTTCCTTCGGTCAACGCCTTGATGCCGCCGCCCGAGCCGTTCGCCTGATAGTTGATCTGGACGCCGGTCTTCGCGGCGTAGTCGTGGAACCACTTCGAATAGATCGGATACGGGAAGGTCGCGCCGGCGCCGGTCAAATCCTGAGCGGCCGCGGGAGTGGCGGCCATCACGGCGCCGATCGCGGCCAGGCCGACGAACTTCGAAACGCGTGCGATCACGTGGTGCTCCTGTATGGGGTGTTGGAGCCCTGAAATTCGATGCGGCGCGTAAAGGACCTGTGGGACTCGTGTAACGCTTGGGTCACTGCGCTGGACGCCTGGGTCCGCCGGCTATTGCCAGGGCGCCGTTACGTCGTTGTTACATGACGTTACCAAGACAGTTGCACTCTCCGGCGAGCATTCAGGCTGTTGGGCATCGTGACCACCCTTTGCGCTCGGAGAACCTCGTGACTCGTTGGCCCATTCTCGCCGCCGTGCTCGCCACTTGGGCATGCTCCTCCGATTCGTCGAAGAAGGGATCGGCGGACACGTCGCATGCAGCTGCCGCGACGAGCACCACCAGCGGAGCAGACCTCACCGGCGCCGGTGCCACGTTCCCGAAGCCGATTTACGACAAGTGGTTTCACGACTACGCCGCCAAGACCGGCGTGAAGATCAACTATCAAGCGAACGGCTCGGGCGCCGGCATCCGGCAGCTGTCCGACGAGACCGTCGACTTCGGCGCTAGTGACGCACCGATGAGCGACAGCGAGATGGCCAAGGCGAAGGGCGGGCCGATCATGCACATCCCCACGGTCATCGGGGTCGTGGCGATCAGCTACAATCTCCCGGGCGTCAGGCAGCCGCTGAAGCTCACCGGCGGTCTGATCGCCGACATCTTCCTCGGCAAGATCACCAAGTGGAACGATCAGCGAATCGCCGCGGTCAACCAAGGCGTGACGCTGCCCGCGTCGGACATTCTCGTGGTGCATCGCTCCGAGGGCAGCGGCACGACGTACATCTTCAGCGACTACCTGAGCGCCGTGAGTCCCGCGTGGAAGAGCGGCCCGGGCAAAGGAAAGGAGCTGCAGTGGCCCGTGGGATTGGGCGGCCAAGGCAACCCCGGCGTCGCCGGCCAGGTGAAGCAGACGCCGGGCGCGATCGGCTACGTCGAGCTGGCGTACGTGAAGCAGAACAACCTCAGCGCCGCGCTGCTTCAAAATGCCGCGGGCCAGTTCGTCGCGCCCTCGGCGGCGTCGGCCACCGCGGCGGCCGAGGCCGCGAAGCTTCCTCCCAACACCGACTATCGCGTCTCGATCGTGAACGCGCCCGGCGCGGCGGCGTATCCCATCGCGTCGTTCACATATCTGCTCGTCTACAAGAACCAGCCCGACGCCACCAAGGCGAAGAAGCTCACCGATTTCATTCGCTGGGCGCTCGCCGACGGTGAGAAGGACGCGTCCGCGCTCGACTACGCGCCGCTTCCCGGCGTGCTCGTTTCTCGGCTGATGACGCGTCTCGACTCCATCGCGCCGGGGCCCGCGCGGTGACCGAGGCGTCCGCCGCGCCGATCACTCCGCCAACAGCGGCGCGAAAAGCCGCCGTTCGTATAGAAGGCCGTTCGATGGGCGATCGCGCGTATCGGTGGATCACGACCGGCTTCGCGCTCGTCATTCCGGTGCTGCTGGGGTTGATCGCGATCAGCGTGTTCTCCGCCGGCTGGCCCGCACTGCACAAGTTCGGGCTGGGCTTCTTCACCTCGAGTGATTGGGACCCGGTCAACGAGAAATTCGGCGCCGCGCCGGCGATCTTCGGCACCATCGTGTCGTCGGCCATCGCTCTCATCATCGCGACGCCGCTCGCCATCGGCGTTGCCGTGTTCCTCTCGGAGTTCGCGCCGCGATGGGTGCGCCAGCCGATCGCGTTCCTCGTCGATCTGCTGGCCGCCATTCCGAGCGTCGTCTACGGCTTGTGGGGCATCCTCGTGCTCGTGCCCTTTCTGCGCACGTACGTCATGCCGTTCTTCAAGGAAACGCTGCACCTCGGCGACACGCCGCTGTTCGCCGGTGCGGCCTATGGCCCAAGCATGCTCGCGGCGGGATCGATCCTCGCGATCATGGTGCTCCCCTTCATCTCGGCCGTCACACGTGAAGTGCTGCTCGCCGTACCGCGCTCGCAGCGCGAAGCGGCGCTCGCGCTCGGGGCAACGCGGTGGGAGATGATCTGGGACGCCGTGCTGCCCTATGCGCGTTCCGGCATCATCGGCGGCGTCATTCTCGGACTCGGCCGCGCACTCGGCGAAACGATGGCCGTCACCATGGTGATCGGCAACCGGCACGAGATCTCCGCATCGCTCTTCGCTCCCGGTTACACCATGGCGTCGCAGATCGCGAACGAGTTCAGCGAAGCGACCACCGATCTCCATGTCTCTTCTCTCATGGCGGTGGGCGCCGGATTGTTCGTCATCACCGTGATCGTCAACGTCATCGCGCGCTGGTTGGTTTGGCGCATGGGGCGGAATCAGGTCGCATGACCTCCGCATCGCCAACCGTTCCCGCACCGCGACGCCCCGCGTCGAGCCGCTCGTACCGCGACATGCTCGCGACGAGCACGGCGCGCACGCTCGCACGGCGCCGGGTGAAAAGCTTCATCATGATCGCGTTGACGTACGTCGCCGCGCTCATCGCGACGCTGCCCCTGCTCTTGATCCTCTGGCATCTCGCCGCGCAAGGCGCGAGCAGCGTCAACTGGAATTTCTTCACCAAAATGCCCGCGCCGGCGGGCGAGGCTGGGGGCGGCATGGCAAACGCCATCGTCGGCACCGGCATGCTCGTCTTGATTGCGTCGGCGATCGGGCTCCCCATCGGCGTGGGAGCGGGTCTGTTTCTCGCCGAGCAGCGCGGCGCCAAGCTCGCCACGGCAATTCGCTTCCTGTCCGACGTGCTCAACGGACTGCCGTCCATCGTGATGGGCATCTTCGCCTGGCAGCTCTTGGTGCGGCCCTTCAAGCACTTCTCGGCGCTGGCGGGCGGTATCGCGCTCGGGGCGATGATGATCCCGCTCGTGACGCGGACCACGGAGGAGATGATTCGCCTCGTGCCCGTGTCCATGCGCGAAGCGGCGCTCGCTCTCGGCTACACCAAGTGGCGGACCTCGTTGAGCGTCGTGCTTCGCACCGCGCTTCCCGGCATCGTCACCGGCGCGCTCGTCGCCGTGGCGCGCATCGCGGGCGAGACCGCGCCGCTCATCTTCACGGCCCTTGGAAACCAATTCTGGTCGGTTTCCCCCACGCAGCCGATCGCCGCGCTGCCCATGCAGATTTACACCTATGCCCTCGCTCCCTACGACGACTGGCACGCACAGGCCTGGGCGGGCGCCCTCGTCCTCATCGGACTCGTCCTCATCATCAGCCTCATCGCACGGTACGTCACCCGTTCGCGGTTCGGGCTCGGCGGCGACTGACCGTGAGGTACCGATTCCCATGGCCACTGCTCGAGCCGAAGTGCTCGACTCCGCTGCGCAGCCGATGACCGAGACGCCCGTGCGCGCCACCGCGACCACCCCGGTGTGCCTCGCGGTCGAATCGCTCGACGCGTACTTCGGCGCGACGCGCGTCGTGCGCGGCGTCTCGTTCGGCGTGCAGACCGGGCAGGTGACGGCGATCATCGGTCCGTCGGGCTGCGGCAAGTCGACGCTGCTCCGCTGCCTCAACCGCATGCACGAGACGATTCCCGGCGCGCGCGTCGAGGGCGAAGTGCGGTTCGACGGACGCGACATCTACGATCCCGCCGTGAGCGCGATCGGCGTGCGGCGGCACATCGGCATGGTGTTCCAGCGCCCGACGCCCTTCCCTACGATGTCGATTCGCGACAACGTCGCCGCGGGACTGAAGATTCTGCCGCGCGACCAGCGCCCGTCGAAGCGAGAGACCGACGACATCGTCGAGCACGCGCTGCGCCGCACCGCGCTCTGGGACGAAGTGCACGATCGTCTCAACGCCAGCGCGGTCGCCCTATCGGGCGGCCAGCAACAGCGGCTGTGCATCGCCCGCGCGCTCGCGACGTCGCCGACGGTGCTGCTGCTCGACGAGCCGACGGCATCGCTCGATCCGCTCAGCACGCAGCGCATCGAGGAGCTCGTGTACGAGCTCCGCTCGGAGGTCACGATCATCATCGTGACGCACAACATGCAGCAGGCCGCCCGCATATCCGACCGCACCGCGTTCATGCTCGCCGGCGAGCTGGTCGAGTACGCGCCGACCAACGCGATGTTCACGGCGCCGCGCGATCCGCGCACCGAGGCCTACGTCACGGGACGATTTGGATGACCGCGGCACTCGTCGAACGTCCGAACGCCGCAACCGATGCGCCGCGCGGGTTGGTGAGCGCGGAGCACTTCTCGTTCTGGTACGGGGAGAAGCAGGCGTTGTTCGACATCTCGCTCACCGCGGCGCCGAGGAGCGTCACCGCGCTCATTGGCCCGTCGGGTTGCGGCAAGTCGACCTTCCTGCGCTCGATCAACCGCATGAACGCGCTGTTGCCCGGCGTCCGCCACGAGGGGGCGATCTGCCTCGACGAGACCGACGTCTACAGCCGCGAGATGGACCCCGTCGCGCTGCGCCGCCGCGTCGGCATGGTCTTTCAGCGCTGGAATCCCTTTCCCAAGTCGATCTACGACAACGTCGCCTACGGCCCGCGCGTCAACGGCATTCGGAACCGCGCCGATCTCGACGCGATCGTGGAGTCGGCGTTGCAACGTGCCGCGCTCTGGGAGGAAGTGAAGGACCGCCTGCGTGAGAGCGCGCTGGGATTGTCGGGCGGACAGCAGCAGCGGCTCTGCATCGCGAGAGCGCTGGCGAACGAGCCCGAGGTGCTGCTGCTCGACGAGCCGGCCAGCGCCCTGGATCCGTTGGCCACGCAAAAGGTCGAGGAGCTCCTCTATGAGCTCAAGCGCGAGTTGACGATCATCATCGTGACGCACAATCTGCAGCAGGCGGGACGAGTGTCCGACGTCACCGCATTCTTCTATCTGGGCCAGCTCGTCGAAGTCGGTCCGACCGATCGCATGTTCACGAGCCCGGTCAACGACCGTACCGAGGCATACATCACCGGGAGATTCGGATGACACCCTCCGCGTCCGATACGACCACCGTCGGTTTTCGGCATTTCCACGACCAGCTCGCGCACCTCAAGCAGCGGCTGCTCGACATGTCGGACCTCGCCACGTCCCTGCTCGATCTTTCCGTGGACGCCCTGTTGAGCCGCGACGTGAACATGGCGGAAGCCGTGGTCACGGGCGACCGCGATCTCGACGCGCTCGAGCTCGAGGTGGAGGATCAGGCGATCGGCCTCCTCGCTCTCCAGCAGCCGATGGCGCGCGACCTTCGCTTCATCATCGCGGCGATCAAGGTCTCGAACGATCTGGAGCGAGTCGGCGACCACGCAGTGAACATCGCCCAGAGCGCGCAGCGCATCGCGCAGTCGAGCACGATCATCACACCGGACCCGGAGATTGGCGACATGGCCCGCCGGGCCAGGAAGATGCTGCGCGACAGCCTCACCGCGTTCGTGCGCGCCGACGGCGCGCTGGGCCGCGAGGTCTGCCGCGCCGACGACGAGGTGGATGCCATGCACAACTCCGTGTTCCGCATCCTCGTGACGCACATGATGGAAGACGCGCGCACCATTACGCCGTCGCTCGAGCTGTTACTCGTGAGCCGCAACCTGGAGCGCGTGGCCGATCTGGCGACCAACATCGGTGAGGACGCGGTGTTCCTCGCCGAGGGGAAGCAGATCAAGCATCACGCGGAGGACTTGGGGTAGGTACGGGAGTCGGCGACTCGGCGCGGAGCTGGAGCGCGTCGTCGGCACGACCGTCCGAGCCGAGCTCGCATGCGGCCCGACGCGGGTGCCGAGCGAAGTTGGGGCGGTGATGAGAGGACTTGAATCGACGCCGAGCGGACTTTGCTCGCTGCCGAGCGGACTTTACCCGTTGCCGAGGCGACTCTCCACCTCGCCGAGCTGAGCGTCCCCTTCGGCGAGGCCACCGTCACTGCCACCGAAGGCAATCGTACGAGTGGGCCTCGACGGGCGCCACCAAGCGTGGCTCGAGCGCCACCAACGCGTGACGTAGCCGGTTGAGACACCGATGGAACTGCCACCGGCGGCGAGCGGACCGGTCACGTTGGTCGATGTCAGCGCCACCAAGGCGGAGACGAACCGGCGCGCGTAGGGAGCCAGGCGCCACCATCGCTGAGTGGAGCGCCACCGCCGCGTAGCTGATCACCACCGGCGTGCAACTGATCCGGCGAGTTGCACGACTCAGCGCCACCTCAACGCGACGTCACCGCCACCGACCGATGGCCGACTACCATCAGCGCACGGCCGACCAGGAGCAACGGATGACGTCATCGGGAGCGTTGCACGATGACATCAGCACCAACGGCGATGTCATCGCCACCGGCGCGCGGACGACTAGCACCATCGCGGAGCGTACCCGTCGCATTGCACGAACCGACCGGATGTCGTGCGTGAATGGACCCGACGCATTGCATGCAGCGACCGCCACCAGCGCCGAGTCGACCGGCACCGGCGGCGAACGTATGCCCACCAACCCGGAGGGCATCCCCACCAACCCGCGTCGCGCGGCCACCATCCAGCGGGGCGGCGCACACGCCGGATGGGCGCTTTGCACCGCGCTGCACACCTCTGAGGAGACAGCAGACTGCAAATCGCGCATCGCGAACGCTGACCTGCCCCTGACGCCGGAGTTTCAGCCGCTCCGAACTACATTGGACGGCGATCACGTGCCCGGTCGTTCCCGACGGTAGCACGAAGTTCACCCGTGCTGTGTCTTGCACCGCCGACGAGACTCTGAGAATCAGCGTCAGGTCAGGGGTTTGGCCACCACACTGTCCGTGCCAGGGTTTGACTTGCGCAAGACACTCGCTCACGTGGTACCTTTCTCCACCTACCATGCACCGCCGCCCTTCCATCCTGCTTCGCGCGACTCGCGCGCTCACAGCTCTCATCACCGTGTGGTGTCTGGGCTGTACGGGCTATGAGCCGCTGCTCAGCACACTCCTCGGCGAATCGGCCGGCGGAATGATGGCGTGCGGATCCGTCATGGGAACGGCGGCGTCGGACGCGGTGTCACCGGCCGGTCACGGAACGAATCAGGCCGCCGTGTCCGATGCAGCGCAGTCGAATCACTCTTTCGATTGTGGCTGCGGCTCGTGTCACGCCGCCGCCCCGACGCAACCCATCGGTCGGGCGCCGTCCTCACTTCCGCTCGTGCTCGCGCAGCACGAGCCCTCCGAGCCGGCCAGCCTTTCGCGCGCCCCGCTGATCCCACCGCCTCAAATCGCGGTCTGACAGGCAACGTGTGTCCATGAGCGTCGGCTTCGGCTGACGCGGCGCCGTACCTGTTCTGTGCACACGATCGCGCCGCGCGAATGCGCGCCGGTCAATCCGCCGCATTCGACCGCACTCACTCATGAACCATCATTCGTCGTTCCCGCTCGCGCGGCTCCCACGGCGTGCGTCGCGGCTCATCGCGATCGCTGCAGTCACCGCGTTACTGGTCTGTCCAGTCCACGCCGCCTCCTCGCAGGAGACCGGGTCCGCCGGCGCGGGGCTCACGCTGCGCGCGCTGCTCGACTCCGTGCGCAACGGCCACCCGTCCATTCGCGCGGCTGAGAGCCGAGTGAGGGCGGCCGAAGGAAGCCGCGTCACGGCGCGGGCGTTCGGCAATCCCGTTCTCGGCTACCAAGTCGACCAAACTCCCTTCCCCGGCGGTCGTCCACTCCCCGGCATCGACCGCCAGGCGGTGACGACGGCGACGCTTCCGCTCGAGGGCCTCTACCAACGTGGTCCGCGCGTGGCGCGCGGCAACGCCCAGGTCCGCGCCGCCGAAGCAGATGCGATGGTCGTGCGGCAGCGAGTCGCACTGGACGCCGCCACCGCGTATTTCCGCGCCGCCATCGACCAGGTTCAATTGGCAACTACGCGCGACCTGGTGGGTTGGCTCGACACGGTGGTCGCTTACAACCGCTCGCGCGTGACCGAAGGCGTTACGTCCGAGGCCGATCTGATTCGGTCGGAGCTGGAACGCGACCGCATGACCGCGGAAGCCGGCATGCAGGCCGCCGAGCTCGCGCAAGCGCGGGCATCGCTCACGGCGTTTTTGTCGGATTCTCCCGCGCCAGTGGGGAGCGCCCTGGTGGCCGTCGACGGGATGCCCTTTTCCCTTCCGGCCGATGCCCCCGTGACATCTGCGCTCGAGCGACGCCCCGACGTCCGTGCGGGACGTGAGCGAGTGACGGCGGCGACGGCGAACGTCGCCGCAGAGCGCGCGATGACCTTTCGCCAACTCGGCGCGACGATCGGTACGATGCGGATGTCCGGCACCACGTCGATGATCGCCGGCATCAGTCTTCCCGTGCCGCTCTTCGATCCCAACCGTGGCGAGATCCAGCGCGCGAACGCGGAGCGCGACGCGGCGCTGTTCGATCTCGCCGCGCAGGAGCGCACCGCGAACGCCGAGCTGCGCGGCGCGTACGATGCAGCGCGCCTGCTCACTGATCGCGCCGAGCCCCTCGCCCGCCGCGACTCCAACAGCTTCCTCGCGCGCGCCGAAGAATCTCGGCGCATCGCGCTTGGCGCCTACCGAGAGGGCGCCGTACCGCTGCTTCAGGTCATCGACGCCGCGCGAACGTGGGCCGACGTCCGGCTCACCTACTACCGCACCATCTTCGCCCAGCAGCAGAGCGTCCTCGCGCTCATCGTCGCGCAAGGCCTCGACCTCTACAGCGCGCTTCCCGCGCTCGCCACTCCTGGAGATCTCCGCCGATGAAACGTTCTTCGATCGTCCTCGGCGTTTCGCTGGGCGCGATGGCATTCGCAACTGCGTGCGGCAAGCGCGATACGAAGCCGCCCCCCATGCCCGACATGCCGGGCATGGGGGGTATGGCTCGAGACGCCAAGCCATCAGCCGATACCTCCGCCCACGTCACCTTCACCGCCGCGCAGATTCAGCACGGCGGCGTGATATGGGGGCCAGTCGCCGTCGGTACGGCTTCCGGCACAGCCACCGTGCCGGGCGAAGTCACACCGAACGAAGACAGGACCGCGCGGCTCGGCGCTCCGGCGCGTGGTCGCGTCGTGAGCGTTTCCATACGACCGGGAGACCGCGTGAGCGCCGGTCAGCCACTGGTGACGCTGCAAAGCCCGGAGGCCGGCACGGCGCAGTCCGACGTGGCCAAGGCCGACGCCGAGGTCGCGTCGCGAAAAGCGGAAG
The DNA here is from genome assembly GCA_028287235.1 of Gemmatimonadota bacterium. Taxonomy (GTDB): domain Bacteria; phylum Gemmatimonadota; class Gemmatimonadetes; order Gemmatimonadales; family Gemmatimonadaceae; genus JAQBQB01. The sequence goes on from JAQBQB010000020.1 coordinate 118,681, forward strand.
CGCAGTACGCGGCGAGTGCGCGCGGCCGGGCCGAACGCCTGCTCGCGCTCAAGGCAATTCCGCGCCAGGACGTCGAGCGCGCGGTCGCCGATGACGATCACGCGCGCGCGGCGTTGGCGCAGGCCGAAGCGGAAGCGCGCCGCGCGCGCTCGACCGCGGCGCAACTGAGCGCGGGCGGTGCAAGCGGCGAGATCGTTCTACGGGCCCCGGCCGCCGGCCTCGTCCTCACCCGCACTGCCGTTCCGGGCGTCGTCGTCGAAGCGGGAGCTCCGCTCGTCGTGATCACCGATCCAGCGAACCTCTGGCTCACGATCAACGCACCCGAGCAGATGGCCGCGCTTTTCCACCGTGGCGGGCACATTCGGTTCAGCGTCCCGGCCTTTCCAACGGATACCTTCGCCGCGACTGTCGACGCCGTCGGCGCCGGCCTCGACCCGGAGACGCGTACGCTCGGCGTGCGAGCCGTCATCGCCAACGCAGGCCGGCTCAAGCCGCAGATGCTCGCGTCGGTCGTCGTCGACGGCGGCGGAACCGCGGCCGCCGCGTTGGTGCCCGAAGCCGCCGTTCAGACCATCCAGGGTAAATCGTACGTCTTTCTCGCGCACCCTGACGGCAAAGGCGGAGCGCGCTTCGACCGTCGGGAAGTCGTGCTCGGCACGCGAAGCGGTGGACGCGTCGCGGTGCTTCGAGGTTTGGCCGCCGGCGACGTCGTCGTGACTGCCGGGGCGTTCGCCGTCAAGGCGGAGCTCCAGAAGGCGACCATGCCCAAGATGGAGATGTGACATGGCCGCCCTCATCGAATGGCTCATTTCCAGATCTATCAAGCACCGCGCGGTCATCGTTGCCGCGACATTGCTTCTCGCCATTGCCGGCAGCTGGGCGTTTGCGACGCTTACCACGGACGCCTTTCCCGACCTGACGCCGAACCAGGTCATCGTCATGACCACCGCGGTCGGATTGTCGCCGGTCGAAGCCGAGCAGGAGCTCAGCTACCCTCTGGAAGTGGCGATGCTCGGGTTGCCGCGCACGAACGAGGTTCGATCGATCTCCAAGGCGGGCCTCTCCGTGGTCACTGTCACCTTCGACGACGATGTAGATCTCTATTTCGCGCGGGCGCAGGTGCAGCAGCGAATGCTCGACGCCATGTCTCAGCTCCCGCCCGGAGCGCAGCCGATGCTCGGTCCCCCCGCGACGGCGATGGGCGAAGTGTTCGAGTACCTCGTCGAGAAGGACTCGGCGTCCGCCGCCGACAGCCTTGACCTCGTGAACCTCACGAACCTCCAGGAATACACCATCAAGCCGCTGCTTCGCACCGTGCCTGGCGTCGCGGACGTCAACACATGGGGCGGCATGCCGCAGCAATTCCAGGTGAACGCCGACCCGTCGAAGCTCGCCGGCTATGGCATCACGCTCCACGACGTCGAGACCGCGCTCGCCAACAACAACGCGAACTTCGGCGGCGGATACATCGAGGATCGCAGCGAGCGGCTCACGCTGCGCGGGCTCGGACGCGTCGCGGATACCGCCGACATCGCGAACGTCGTGCTGGCGACGCGCGGCGCCACACCGGTTCGCGTGCGCGACGTCGCGTCGGTAACGGTGACGTCGCAGCTCCGGTACGGCGCGGTCACGCGCGACGGTAAAGGCGAGGCGCTGTCCGCGGTCATTCTCATGCTCAAGGGCGCGAACGGCCGAGAGGTCGTCGATCGTGTCACGAAGCGCCTCGAGGAGATCACGCCGCTGCTTCCGAAAGGCGTGCACCTGCGGCCCTTCTACAATCAGGGCGAGGTCGTGCAGCGCACCACGCATACGGTCTTTCGCAACTTGATCGAAGGCGCGCTGCTCGTCATCGCCATTCTGTTCTTGTTCTTGCGCAGCGCACGCGCTTCACTCCTCACTGCGTCGGTCATTCCGCTGTCGCTGCTCGCCGCGTTCCTCGCCATGAAGCGCTTTGGCCTCTCGGCGAATCTCATGAGCCTCGGCGCGCTCGACTTCGGCCTGATCGTCGACGCCTCCGTCGTGATGGTCGAGAACTTCGTGCGGCGACTTCACGAGGAGCACGGAATCGAGGGAGACCGCCGGGATTTGCTGCGCCGCGCGGCGTTCGAGGTCGGACGTCCCATCGTGTTCGGTGTGGCGATCATCATCGCCGTCTACATTCCAATCTTCACGTTGGAAGGGATCGAAGGTCGGATGTTTCGGCCGATGGCGTTCACCGTATGCGCCGCGGTCCTGGGCTCACTCGTGTTGGCGTTGACGTACGTTCCGGCGGTGGCGTCGTACGTCTTTGCCGCTCGCGCGGGCAACGGCGAGGGCGAAGTCCACGAGGACGCGCGGTGGTTTGCGGCGTTGCGCGCGCGCTACGTTCGCAGCCTCGTCTGGGCCCTCGCCAACCGCCGTGTAGTCGTCGGTGGCGCGGTCGCGCTGCTGGCCGTCGCACTTGCGTCGGTGCCATACCTCGGCACGGAGTTCATGCCCAAGCTCGACGAGGGATATATGCTCATCGAGTCACGCCGAATTCCAAGCGTGTCGCTCGCGCAGGGCATGGCCATCTCGAGCGACGTGGAGCGCACGCTCGAGCGCTTTCCGGAAGTACAGAGAGTCGTGACCAACCTCGGCCGTCCGCAGGAGGCCACCGAGACGATGGCCCTCAACCAAGCCGACGTGTACGTGATGTTCAATCCCAAATCGCAATGGCGTGCACGTTCGTTGGACGAGCTGATCCCACGAATGGACTCCGCCCTCGCCGAGATCCCGGGACTCGACTACGACTTCAGCGCGCCGATGGCGATGCGGTTGGACGAAGTCGTCTCGGGCGTGAAGACGCAGCTCGGCATCAAGATCTATGGCGACAGCTTGCCGCTCCTCCAGCAGAAGGCCGACGAGATCCTCCGCGTCGTGCAAGGAGTCGAGGGCGCCGAGGATGCGTCGGTTGGCGTGAGCGCCGGCGCGATGCAGCTCGAGGTGGACGTCGACCGCACGGCGATTGCTCGCTACGGGCTCAACGTCGCTGACGTCCGCGAGGCCGTCGAGACGGGAATCGGCGGGACGGCGGCCACGCAGGTCATCGACGGGCGCCGGCGTTTTCCCGTCGTCGTACGCCTGGCAGCGTCGTACCGATCGACTCCCGACGCGGTGGGCAGCACGCTCATTCGCACGCCCGCGGGCGGGACCGTCACCCTGTCGCAAGTGGCGCGGGTAAACACCGTGGAAGGGCCGGAGGTCGTCAACCACGAGAACGGCCGGCGGTACGTCGTCGTGCAGAGCAACGTTCGTGGCCGCGACCTCGGCGGCTTCGTGGCAGACGTACGTCGGGCCGTCTCGGCGAATGTCTCGATGCCAGACGGATACTACGTCACGTACGGCGGCCAGTTCGAAAACCAAGCGCGCGCCACCAGGCGGTTGGCACTCATCGTGCCGCTGGTGTTCCTCTTGATCGCCGGTTTGCTCTATGCAAGTTTCGGATCGGTGCGCCACGCGCTGCTGGTGATGCTCAATGTTCCGTTCGCCCTCGTCGGCGGCATCGCGGCGCTTTGGCTTCGCGGCATCCATCTGAATCTGAGCGCCTCCGTCGGATTCATCGCACTGTTTGGTGTGGCGGTGCTCAACGGTGTCGTGCTCATCGCCTACATCAACCAGCTTCGATCCGACGGGCAGTCGTTGAACGACGCCGTACGGAATGGTGCGGACGTGCGCCTCCGGCCTGTGCTCATGACCGCACTCGTGGCGTCGGTTGGTTTCATTCCGATGGCGATCTCGACGAGCAGCGGCGCAGAAGTCCAACGACCGCTGGCGACGGTGGTGATCGGCGGTTTGGTGTCGGCGACCTTTCTGACGTTGCTCGTCCTGCCTACGGTATACACGTGGGCCGAAGAGCGGGCCGCACGGCCACAGGGCCGGGCATCATGAACGCCTCGCTACCGGCGGCTGCCGCCGATCGTGCCGCCCTGGTGCGGCGCGGACAACTCGTGTCCCGCATTACACTCCTGTACAATTCTGGCGAGGGCGTAGCGGCGATCGTCACGGGAATGCTTGCGGGAAGCGTGGCACTCGTCGGATTCGGCATCGACAGCGTCATCGAAGTGGTCTCGAGCGGTGCGGCACTGTGGCGACTGCGGTCGGACGTCGACGAAGCTCGTCGGGAACGTGCCGAACGGGTTTCGCTCCGGATCATCGGCGGTTGTTTCGCCGCCCTCGCCATTTACATCGCGCTCGATGCCGCTCACGCACTCGTGACGCATGAGGCGCCGGCGAAGACGATCGCCGGGATCATCGTCGCGGCGCTGTCCGTGGTCATCATGCCGATGCTCGCTCGCGCCAAGCGACAAGTCGCCACTGCCCTCGGCAGCCGCGCACTCCAGGCCGACGCGACGCAGACGGACTTGTGCATGTATTTGTCCGCCATCGCGCTCGGTGGATTGTTGCTGAACGCGCTCTTCGGCTGGTGGTGGGCCGATCCCGTCGCCGGCTTGGTCATGACGCCGATCATTGCCCGCGAGGGACTCGAGGGGCTGCGCGGCGAACGCGCCTGCAAGGGCTGCTGAACAGTCAGTTCGATTGCGAGCTTGGACAACTCGGCATCGATCTGCGCGCCAAAGTCGATGTCGGACATCGTTTCGTCTCTCATCGTCAAACCCGCGCCCACCGCAACGAGACCGCGTTCAACGCAACGACGATGGAGGACATCGACATCAACAGCGCGGACACCGCGGGCTGAAGCGACCAGCCAAGCGAATGGTAGAACACACCGGCGGCCACCGGGATCGCGAGCAGGTTGTAGACGCTCGCCCACGCGAGGTTCTGCTTCATCTTCCGAACCGTCGCCTTGCTCAGCCGGATGGCTTTGGCAATGTCGCTCGGATCGGACCGCATCAGAACGACACGCGCGGCCTGCGCGGCAACGTCGGTCCCCGCACCGATCGCGATCCCGATGTCCGCTTGCGCCAGCGCGGGCGCGTCGTTGACCCCGTCGCCTACCATCGCGACCACTTGTCCCGCCTGCTGAAGACGCTGGACGTGCGCCGCCTTCTCCTCCGGCCGCACCTCGGCGAACACTTTCTGTATTCCAACCTCGCGCGCCACCCGCTCGGCCGTCCCCTGAGTGTCGCCGCTGATCAACACCGGCTCGATCCCCATCGCTTTCAAGTCGGCGATCGCGGCGCGGCTCGACGGCCGAACCGCATCGGCGACTCCGAGTACGCCGAGCACCACGCCGCCCTTCGCGACGAAGACGAGTGATCGGCCGGCTCCGGCAAGGCGCTCCGCGACTTCCTGCGCCGTGCCGGCCGCAACGCCCTTGTCCGCCAGCAACGCCGCGTTTCCGACGAGCACCTCTTGGCCATCGAGGCGGCCGCGTAGTCCCTTGCCGGGAATGTTTTCGACGTCCGACGCCTTCGCGATGGTGAGCTTGCGATCGTTCGCCGCGCGAACCGTCGCCGCCGATAGCGGGTGAGTCGAGGACGACGAGAGTGCCGCGGCAATCCTCAACAAATCGTCCGGCCGAACATCGCCGACGGGTTCAACCTCGGTCACCGTGGGCGCGCCTATCGTCAGCGTTCCTGTTTTGTCGAGCACGATCGTTCGTATGCGGCTCATGCCTTCGAGTGTCGCGGCGTCCTTGATGAGAATGTTGCGCTTGGCGGCGAGTCCTGTGCTCACCGCCACCGCGGTCGGAGTCGCAAGCCCAAGTGCATCGGGACACGCGATCACGATCGCCGAGATGGCAAAGGTCAACGCCGTGAGAAACGGAGCGTGCGCCAAGACTTTCCAACCGATGAACGTGGCGACGCCCGCACCCACCGCGACGATGACGAGCACCGCCGCGGCACGGTCGGCGAGTCGCTGACCCGGGGCCTTGGAATTCTGCGCGCGCTCGACGAGGCTGGCGATCTGCGCCAGCACCGTGTCGCTTCCGACTTTGGTTGCGCGAGCGAGGACCGCGCCACTCACGTTGATCGCGCCGCCAATGACCGGCTCGCCTGGGCGCTTGTGCACAGGCGCGCTTTCACCGGTGATGAGCGCTTCATCGACCTCGGTCTCGCCCTCGATGACTTCCCCGTCAACCGGAATCTTCTCGCCTGGGAGCATCCGAAGCACGTCCCCCACCGCGACGGCACCCGTCGGAACCATTTCCTCGCGGCCGTCGCGGACGACGCGTGCCTGAGGAGGAACGAGATCGAACAGTGCGTGCAGCGCGTCGGATGTGCCGCGGCGCGACTTCATCTCCATCCAGTGCCCGAACAACACGAAGGTGACGAGCATCGCGGCCGCTTCGTAGTACGCGACCGGATAGCCGATGATCGTCAGATAAACGCTGCTCAGATACGCCGCGAGCACGCCAACGGCAATGAGCACCGACATGTCGAGCGCGCGGTGTCGGAGTACGCTGGCGGCTCCCGAGATGAATATCCAACCGCACCAGAACACCACCGGCGTGGCGAGCACCAGCCCGATCCAGCTCGCCGCGCGAGAGTGAACCGGCATTCGAAGCCCGGGGACGTGACCGGCCATGATCGCGAGCGGAATCGTCAGAGCAAGCGCCACCCAGAAGCGCCGGCGCATGTCCGCCTCCATCGCCTTAGCCATTGATGGTTCGCTCATCATGGCCGCGTGGTCGTGCGTCGTCATGGCTCGCATGTGCGCCTCCATCGAATCCATCACCCCACTGAGCGGCCTGCCCCGAGAATTACTTCGGCACCGTCACGATCGCGATCCACTTCCCATTGGGGCTCACCGCGAGACGGCTGATCTCCGTGAGACCCGCCGCGCTGAGATCGGCGGCATCGGACCACGCACTGTCGCCGCTGTGCCAGAACAACAACTTCGATCCCGACGCCGTGAGCACGAGGTCGTTGCTCGCCCACGCAATGTCCTGCGAGCCGCGCGGCAGCGCGATCAAGTCGCGTGACGCACGCGCCGGCCAACGCATGGCGGCGAGCACGGACGCCGAGTCGACGGTGTGCACGTACGAGAACCCACTCCGGTCCGGCAGCGGCGCGAGTGAGCGGCCGATGTTGCGCGCCAACGTGTCGGACCGCCCCGTGCGCACGTCAGTGTGCACCAGCGCGTTCGGCCGGCCGAGGACGAAGAGCGCGAGATTGTTCGCGTCGATCCAGGCGTGATACCCTACCGGCTTGAGCGCCGCGATCACGATTCTCGGATGGCTCCCGTCGAGCGCAAAGCTCCACAGCCGCTGCGTGGAATCCTTCTCCACGCGGATCACCGAGAACCGCTTTCCGCCGGGCATTACCGTCGCCGAGTACTCACTTTCCGGCGTCGACGTGACGCGTGTCGTCGCCTTCGTCGTGAGATCGTAGCGGTAGATGTCCGACTGGCCGTCGTCGCGCACGGACGTGAACAGGATCGCGCGGCTGTTCGCCGTGAACGACGGCTGGTTGTCGTAGCCGATTCGGTGGGTGACGTTGACCGCCGGTCCGATCAACGGCCGCCCGCCTTCGATCGTGAGCGGCGCGAGATAGACGTCGGTATTCGGCGGCCCCTGCGCGCCCGCGCCCGTCGCGACGACAACACTCGACAACCAGATCAGTGCACGCCGCATGGCGATTCTCCCTGTCCCGCGGTTATTCCAGCTCGATCAACAACATCCCTTTCTCGACGGCCGCGCCGGTGGCGACGAGAATTGCCTTCACTCGGCCGGCCGCCTGCGCGCGCAGCTCGTTCTCCATCTTCATCGCCTCCATGACGACGAGCGCCTGCCCGGCCTGCACCTCGTCGCCGACTTGCGCGTCGATCCGGACGACCAGCCCCGGCATCGGCGCGCGCACCGGTGCGGGCCCCACGGGCCCGGCTGTCGCTCCGGAGAGCTCGCGAATCGTACGCGTCCGCTCGTCGAGCGCCTCGACCTCGAAGCGGTAGCCGTCGAGCCAGAGCGTGTACGCGCCGCGCGTGGTCCCGGGCCGCACGACGACACGATGCACCTCGTTGCCGATCGTCACCATGCGCTCGGGCGTTCCCTCGATGGAGAACACTTGGGCCGCGACGTCCTCGCCGTCGACGTGCACGCCCTCGCCGTCGAGCAGGATCTCGTGCTCCTCACCGTTCACTCGCACGAAGTATTTCATGCGGTCTCCGGAACGAGCTCGCACACCGTTTCGACGTGCGCCGTCTGCGGAAACATGTCGAAGGCCTTCATCGACACGATTCGGTAGCGCGGCATTCGCGTGAGATCGCGCGCCAACGTCGCCGGGTCGCAGCTCACGTAGATGAGCGCGCGCGGCGGCTTGGCGACGGACTGCAGGGTGGACGCGACCTGCTCGTGAATCCCCGTGCGCGGCGGGTTGATGAGCACGACGTCGGCGGGCAGCGAGCGTGGCAGCGCCTCTTCCACCGTCGCGCCGATCGCGCGCGAACCCTTCGGAAGCGCGGCCGCGCAGCGCGCCGAGGCTTCGCGATCCGCCTCGATCGCGATGACGCGAATGCCGTCGCTCGCCAGCGGAATCGCCGTGGAGCCCGACCCGGCGTACGCGTCGATGACGACTTTTGGACGATGGGCGCGGGTGCGCTCCAGCACGTACTGATGCAGCAGCCCCCCAACCGTCGCGTTGACCTGGGCGAACGATGCACTCGCCGACGATCCGCCGCGCTCCGCGACGAGACTTCGCGAACGGTGTGCTGGCTTCCACCACAGCGCCGTCGCCGCCGGCACCGCGGCGAAGAACTCCTCGCGGTCCGGCCATTTGTCGCCGCCTTCCATGACGACCGATGCCCCGTCGTCCAGGAGACGAACCGACGCGCGCAGCTCTTCGGCGGGCGGGAAATGCTGCTCGGCGGCCATGACCTGTTTCCATACCGCCATCACACGCTCGTCGGTGATCGGGCAGTCGACGAGCTGAAAGACGGCCACCGGATCGTCGTACGGATGCAGCCCCATGATCCATCCGCCGCGCCGGTCACGGCGCATTGCCAGCGTGAGCTTGAGGCGATAGCGCCACTGCTTGTCGCTCGGCTGAATCTCGGGCAGCTCGACGGTGCGCTTGCCGATGCGCGTGAGCGCGTCACGGATGACGCCGCGCTTCGCCTCGAGCTGTGCGTCGTAGTTCATGTGCTGCAGTTGGCAACCGCCGCAGCGATCGATTCGATAGTGATCGCAAAGCGGCTCGACGCGCTGCGGCGACGGTTCGAGCAGACCGACGATCTTTCCGCGCGCGAACCGCTTCCGAATCTCGAGCTCCACACGCGCCCGGTCGCCCGGGGCCGAGCGCGGGACGAAGACGACGACCGCGTCGTCGGTGCGGGCGATTCCGTCGCCGCCCGCGGCGATGCGTTCGATGGTGACGTCGGCGACTTTGTTCACGGTCATCGCAGGGCCTCGAGCCGGCCGGCGCGCGTCCACGCGTCGGATTGGGGTGCGCTCGACGTCGACGTGGCGGCGCGTTTCGGCGCCTGCCGGTCGCGGTCGGCGATGAGCGCCGCGACGACTGCCGCGGTCCGCGTGGTGTCCGCCGGCGGCTTGACTTGAAGGAGCGACTCGAGCCGCCGCTCCAGCCATTGAATCTCGATCGCGCCCGCGCGGAACTCCGCGTCTTCCATCACGCGCAGATGGAAGTCGCGCGACGATTCGACGCCTTCGATCGTGAGCTCGAGCAGCGCGCGATGCATCCGTTCCACCGCCGCCTCGCGCGTCGGCGCGTGCACGATGAGCTTCGCGAGCATTGGATCGTAGAATAATCCAACTTCGCTGCCCACCTCGATGCCGCCGTCCCACCGTACGCCCGGACCCGAGGGCAGATGCAGATATGAGATGCGTCCGGTCGACGGCAGAAATCCGTTCGCCGGATCTTCGCTCGTGATGCGGCATTCGATCGCCCAGCCGCGCGGCACGATGTCCGCCTGCTTGAACGGGAGCTTCTCGCCTGCCGCGACGCGAATCTGCCACTGCACGAGATCGATCCCCGTCACGAGCTCGGTGACGGGATGCTCGACCTGAATGCGCGTGTTCATCTCGAGGAAGTAGAACTTGCCGTCCACGTCGAGCAGAAATTCGCAGGTGCCGGCGTTGTAGTAGCCGGCAGCCTGTGCAGCGCGCACGGCCGTTTCGCCCATCGCGCGGCGAATCTCCGGCGTCACCGCCACGCTCGGCGCTTCTTCGATCATCTTCTGATGGCGGCGCTGCACCGAGCACTCGCGCTCGTTCAGGGAGAGCATCGTGCCGTGCTGGTCGCCCAATACCTGGATCTCGACGTGCCGAGGACCGACGATGTACTTCTCCACGTAAACGGCGTCGTCGCCGAAGGCGTTCTTCGCTTCGCGACGCGCGGTGTCGAGCGCGGCTTCCATTTCGCCGGGCTCGCGAACGACGCGCATGCCTTTGCCGCCGCCGCCCGCCGCGGCCTTTAGTAGCACCGGGTAACCAAATTGGTCGGCGATCGCTCGCGCCTCGTTGGCGTCGGTCAGCGCCTCCGTCGTCCCGGGCACCACGGGCACGCCCGCCTTTACCGCGAGCTGGCGCGCCGAGGTCTTGCTGCCCATCGCCGCGATCGCTTCGGCCGGCGGTCCGATGAACACCAGGCCCGCGTCGCGCACGGCGCGCGCGAACCATTCGCGCTCGCTCAGAAAGCCGTAGCCCGGATGGATCGCCTCGGCGCCCACCTGCTTCGCGACCTCGATGATCTTGTCGCCGCGCAGGTAGCTCTCCGCCGACGGCGGCGCGCCGATGTGCATGGCCTCGTCGGCCTCGCGCACGTGCGGCGCCTTGGCGTCGGCGTCGCTGTACACGGCGACGGACGCGATGCCCATCTCCCGGCAGGCGCGGATGACGCGCAGCGCGATCTCGCCGCGGTTGGCGATGAGGATTTTCTTGAACATCACAGCGGGATGTTGCCGTGTTTCTTCGACGGATTCCGATCGCGCTTCGTGCGCAGCGACTCGAGCGCGTCGATCAACCGCGGCCGCGTGTCGCGCGGGTCGATGATGTCGTCGACGTACCCGCGCCCCGCCGCGATGTACGGATTCGCGAACTTCGCCGTGTACTCGGCGACCTTCACGTCCGTGGCCTGCTGCGGATCGTCGCTCTCGTTGATCTCCTTGCGGAAGAGGATCTCCACCGCGCCTTTCGGCCCCATCACCGCGATCTCCGCCGTGGGCCACGCCACGTTGTAGTCGCCGCGGATGTGCTTGGACGACATGACGTCGTACGCGCCGCCGTACGCCTTGCGCGTGATCACCGTGAGCTTGGGCACCGTGGCCTCGCAGTACGCGAACAGCAGCTTGGCGCCGTGCTTGATGATGCCGCCGTGCTCCTGCGCCACGCCGGGCAGAAAGCCCGGTACGTCCTCGAAGGTCACGATCGGAATGTTGAACGCGTCGCAGAAGCGAATGAACCGCGCCGCCTTGAGCGACGCGTTGATGTCGAGCACGCCCGCGAGCACCGCGGGCTGGTTCGCGACGATCCCGATGCTGAAGCCGCCGAGGTGGGAGAAGCCGCAGATGATGTTCGCCGCGTAGTCGCGCTGCACCTCGTAAAACTGGCCGTCGTCCACGACGCGCTTGATCACGTCGTGCATGTCGTACGGCTTGTTCGGATTGTCCGGCACCACGTCGAGCAGCGCTTCGTCGCGGCGGTCACGCGGATCGGTGCCCGGTCCGCGCGGCGGATCCTCGACGTTGTTCTGCGGGATGTACCGGAAGATCTCGCGAATCGCCGCGATGGTCGCCGGCTCGGATTCGCAGACGAAGTGCGCCACACCCGACGTGCCGGCGTGCGTGTCGGCGCCGCCCAGCTCTTCCATGGTCACGTCTTCGTGCGTCACCGTCTTCACCACGTTCGGGCCGGTGACGAACATGTACGACGTGCCGCGCGCCATGTAGATGAAGTCGGTGATCGCCGGCGAGTACACGGCGCCGCCCGCGCACGGTCCGAGAATGGCCGAGATTTGCGGAATGACGCCCGACGCGAGCGTGTTGCGCAAGAAGATCTCGGCGTAGCCGCCGAGCGACACGACTCCTTCCTGGATGCGCGCGCCGCCGGAATCGTTGAGCCCGATCACCGGCGCGCCGTTGCGCATCGCCAAGTCCATGACCTTGCAGATCTTCTCGGCGAACGACTCCGACAACGAGCCGCCGAATACCGTGAAGTCCTGGGAGAACACGTAGACGAGCCGGCCGTCGATCCGGCCGTAGCCGGTCACGACGCCGTCGCCGTAGTACTTCTCGTTCTCGAGGCCGAAGTCGCTCGAGCGATGCACGACGAACCGGTCGAACTCGACGAAGCTGCCCTCGTCGAGCAGCAGGTCGAGCCGCTCGCGCGCCGACAGCTTGCCCTTTGCGTGCTGCGCCTTGACGCGCTTCTCGCCGCCGCCCTGTTCCGATTCGGCCACTCGGCGCTTCAATAGCTCGAGCTTGTCTCGCATTGTCATAGCGATGGAAGCTATGGGCGGCCGTCCGACGATTCTAGCGGTTGCGCGTCGGCCATCGGCTGTTTTCTGCCGCGAATGGTCCGCCGCCGCCGAATGACGCCCGGGTGAGTCCGTCGTGGGCATGACGCTTGCGGCCGATTCGCGCCCCAGACACACAGCGAAGGACCAATGCGCATTCCGACGCTCTCGAGCCCAGCGGCGGTCGCCGCGGCGGGGCTCATCACCGTGGTCGTGGCCGGCACCGCGTGGACGTACGGCTCGAGCCCGAGCCGGGCACGTGTCGCGGTACCGCCCTGTTCACCGCAAGTCGACATTCTCGCGGTGATCAATCGCGATCCGGATGCGAGCCACATCAATGCCGAGATCGATTCGACCTTCCCCGCGCTGGTGGCGCGGGCCAACTCCCGTTCGCCGAGCAGTCGATACGACCGGATCACCCTGCTCGGCAAGATCCTGCTGTTCGACAAGAACCTCTCGGTCGATCGCAACCTGGCATGCGAAACGTGCCACATGCAGGAGGCGGGTTTTACCGGAGCGTCGGAGATCCTGAATCGGACGATCGTCGCGTATCCCGGGTCGGCTGGTGGACTCGTCAGCGCGCGAAAACCGCAGAGCTACGGCTATGCGGCATTCGCGCCGATCCTGCACTACAACTCCACGCAGAAGAATTTCTACGGCGGAAATTTCTGGGACATGCGGGCAACGGGCATTCGCCTCGACAATCCGACGGCCGAACAGGCGCAAGGCCCGCCGCTGAACCCCCTCGAGATGGCGCTGCCCGACGCCGCGTGCGCGGTGTTTCGGATGTCGCGCGGCCCGTATCGCGCCTATTTCGAGCGCGTCTGGGGCGCGCAGTCCTTCGCCATTCACTGGCCCGCGGGCGTGGAGCAAGTGTGCTCGCGGCCGGCGCCCGCGCCGGCGAACGACACGCTGCCGGTTCACCTGAGCGCGATCGATCGTGGCATTGCGTCGGCAACGTTCGATGCCATGGCGCTGTCGATGGCGTCATACGAAGCGTCTCCCGAAGTCAGTCCCTTCACGTCGAAGCTCGACTCGGCCTTGGCCCACGCGGACCAGCAGATTCTGTCGGCGGACGAGCTGGCGGGATGGGCGTTGTTTCGAGGCAAAGCGAACTGCAACACCTGTCACCTCGACGGAACCGCGAACCGCGGCGGCGCGCGGCGCTCGGCCGGCGCGGACAATTTCTCGCCGAGTGACGCCGCCGACGTCGCACCGCTCTTTACGGATTTCACTCCCGTGAATGTGGGCGTTCCCCGGAATCGCGACCTGCGGTTCTACTGCGAGAACAAGCCGAACGCTGCCGGCTACGCTCCCAACGCGGCGGGGCTCGACGTCGTCGACCGCGGCGTGGGCGATTTCCTTCGCTCGAAAAACAATCCGAGCTCCGCGTGGGCTGCGCTCGCACCGCGGTTCGACGGAGCGATGCGCGTCCCAACGCTTCGCAACGTCGACAAGCGGCCGCGTCCCGGCTTCGTGAAAGCCTACATGCACAACGGCTACTTCAAGAGCCTCGAGGAAGTCGTCCACTTCTACAACACGCGGGACGTCTTGCCGCGTTGCCAGGGCGACAATCCCGCCGGTGAGAAGGTCAGTTGCTGGCCGGCGCCGGAGGTCGCGGCCAACGTGGACACCACGGTTGGAAAGCTTGGCCTGACGGCGCGAGAGGAGGCGCAGATCGTCGCGTTCCTCAAGACGCTCACGGATGCGCCGGCGCGCACTTCGAGCGCGGCTCCGAAACGATGATGAAGCGTAAGATGAGGCGTAAAGAGAACGCCCCGCCGATCGAGGATCGGCGGGGCGTTCTCTTGGTTACGTCGAGCGACCGAGCTTACTCGTCGCCCACCACGGACATGTCCACCGGCGGATATCCCATGTCGTGCTCCGACTCCATCGGGATGATCTTCGACGGCGTCTCCGGACGCGGCGGCTGCTCTTCCGGAATGTTCGTCACTCCGAGTACGATGCGGCGGTGGATCGGATCGACTTCGAGCACGCGCATCTCGAGACGCATCGTCTCGTAGACTACGTCGGCCGGACTGTTGACCGCGGCGCCGCTCATGTTGAGCTGCGAGAGCGGCACGAAGCCTTCGATGTCGTTGCCGATGTCGACGACCACGCCCTTGTCCATCAGGCGAACGACCGCGCCCGTGAGCTCGGTGCCGACCGGATAGGTCTCACCGATGCGAAGCCACGGATCTTCTTCGGCCTGCTTCAGACCGAGAGAGATGCGCTTGTTCTCAGAATCGATATTCAAGATCACGACATCGACCGTGTCGCCCTTCTTCACCACTTCCGACGGATGCTGCACGCGCTTGGTCCAGCTCATGTCGGAGATGTGAATCAGGCCGTCGATGCCCGGCTCGATCTCCACGAACGCGCCGAAGCTGGTCAGGTTGCGAACCTTGCCCGAGATGCGCGTGCCGACCGGGTACTTGAGCGGCAACACCATCCACGGATCCTGCTCCGTCTGCTTCATGCCGAGCGAGATCTTCTCTTCGTTCGGATCGACCTTGAGCACCACCGCTTCGATCGTCTCGCCGATGCTGACGAGCTTCGAGGGATGACGAACATTTCTCGTCCAACTCATCTCAGATATATGAACGAGGCCTTCGATGCCCGGCTCCAATTCAATGAAGGCGCCGTAGTTCGTGATGCTGACAACCTTGCCCGTGACGCGCGTGCCGACCGGGTACTTGTCGGCCACGTCCTTCCACGGATACGACTGCAGCTGCTTGAGACCGAGGCTGATCCGCTCGCGCGTCCAGTCGATGTCGAGCACCTTGACCTCGAGCTCCGCGCCGATCTGCACGAGCTCGGACGGATGCGAGATGCGGCCCCACGACATGTCGGTGATGTGGAGCAGGCCGTCGACGCCGCCGAGATCGATGAATGCACCGAAGTCGGTGATGTTCTTGACGACGCCCTTCCGCACCTGATCCTTCTCGAGCTCCTTCATCAGCTTTTCGCGCTTGCCGGCCCGCTCGTTCTCGAGGATGACACGACGCGAGACGACGATGTTGCGGCGACGCTTGTTCAGCTTGATGATCTTGAACTCGAACTTCTGCCCGAGCAGCTCGTCGATGTTCGGCACGCGACGGAGCGCGATCTGCGAACCCGGCAGGAACGCGTCGACGCCCATGAGGTCGACCACCACGCCGCCCTTGATCTTCTTGACGAGGGTACCCTCGACCGGCTGGTCCGTCTCGTACGCGACGCGGATCTTCTCCCACACGCGCATGAAGTCAGCTTTCTTCTTCGACAGGACGACGGAGCCTTCCTGATCCTCGAGATGCTCGAGCAGGACCTCCACTTCGTCGCCGGGCTTGAGGTCGGGGAAGTCCTTGAACTCTTCAAGGGGAACGCTTCCCTCGGACTTGAAGCCGATGTCGAGGATGACCATGTTGTCGCGAATCGCGAGCACCTTGCTCTTCACGATCTCGCCCTCGTCGATCGACGCGAGCGTACCGTTGTAGAGCTCCATCATGGTCTCGTATTCGACCGAGGAGTACTCGTCTTCGTCGTACAGTTCCGGGCGGCGGTTCGCCAACGGGCGAAGCTGCGCGCGCTGCGCGTCGCGCTTTTCGCGCTCCGTGGCGGTTATGGTGGGTGTTTCGAGCTCTGGCATACCGAGGGGGTTATCTCCTGGCCAACCGCGGGGTGTTTAGGCTCGCCGCGACGAGGTATGGGTGAGAGAGCATGGGCAACGCGAGCGTGTCATCCTGAGCGAAGCCGGTGTCATCCTGAGCGAAGCTCAGATGTCATCCTGAGCGAAGCGAAGGATCCCTTGGCACGGCGAAGAGATCCTTCGACTCGCTTCGCTCGCTCAGGATGACATCTCTCGCTCAGGATGACATCTAATGACCCGCGCGAACCTTAGAAGTTAAGTGAGGTCCGAGTCGCCGTCAACTACCGAAGTCCCGCCCGGACGGTGAGTTACGGCGTTCGCCAGCGCCACGATTCGCTCCACCTGATCCTCCTGCGTCAGGTAGGTCGTATCGATCAGCACGGCGTCTGTCGCCTGCACGGTCTGCGTCGAATCCTTCGCGTCGCGCTGGACGATGAGATCGGTCTCCTCCGCGATCTCCTGGTCGCTCGGGTGCCGGTCCAGCCGCTGGATCAGCCGGCGCCGCGCGCGCTCCCATGGGTCCGCCACGAGAAAGACCTTGAGGCTGGCGTCGGGAAAGACCACGGTCCCAATGTCCCGGCCGTCGACCACGACGCTCTGCGCCCGTCCCGCCAGGCGCACCTGCTCGTTCACCCAGTTCCGAACCGCCGGCATCTTGGCCACGCGCGACACGTTCCGCGTAACCTCGCTCCCGCGCAGCTTCTCGTCCGCCGGCTCACCGTCGATCAGCGGCACGAAGGCGCCCTCGGAGGGCACGAACGAGACGCGCCGCGTGCCCGCGAGCACCTCGCCCTCCGTCCACGTCTCGGGGTCGGTGTCGCGCTCCAACTGCACCGCGGTGGCCGCCCGGTACAGCGAGCCGGAGTCGACGTGGTAGTGGCCCAGCCGCCGCGCCACCCACTGCGCCGTAGACGACTTGCCCGACGCCGCCGGCCCGTCGATCGCAATCACGTGTGGTCCCGAGCTCATGCGCGCGTCGCCGATGCGAGGTCCTCCCAAAATCCGGGATACGACACGGACACGCAATCGCGGTCGTCGACCTCGATTGAGTTGCCCCGCGCCGCGCCCAGCACGCCGAACGCCATCGCCAGCCGGTGGTCGCCGTGCGTGACGATCCGGCCGCTGAGTGGCCGGTCGGATCCCTGGATCCGCATCCCGTCCGGCAGCTCCTCCGCCTCCACTCCGATCGCGCGGAGATTCGACACCACGGCAGCGATGCGGTCGCTCTCCTTGACCCGAAGCTCGCTCGCGCCGGTGATGGTCGTGACACCTTCAGCCCGCGCCGCGACGCAGGCGAGCAGCGGAAGCTCGTCGATCATCGACGGAACGTCTGCTTCCGCCACGACGGCGGCATGCAGCTTTCGCGGCGCCACGACGACGTCGGCGACCCACTCCCCTCCCTCCATCCGCCGTCCCTCTTCGGTCACGCGCACGCCCATCTTGCGCAGCTGCTCGAAGAACCCCGTTCGCGTCTCGTTGACGCAGACGTGCTCGAGCCGAATCTCCCCCGACCGCGCGAGCGCCGCGAGTCCGGCGAAGAACGACGCCGACGACGGGTCGCCGGGCACCACCGTATCGAGCGCGCGGAGCGGCGACCCGGCATCGAGCGTCACGGTCAGCCCATCCACATGAAGCGCCGCGCCGCGCGCTTCCAGCATCTTCTCGGTATGGTCACGCGAGCGCGACGGCTCGCTTACCCGTGCGTGCACGCCGGCGACCAACCCCGCAAGCAGAATTGCGCTCTTGATCTGGGCGCTCGCCACCTCGCTCGTCCACTCGACGTCGTGCAGCGTGCCGCCGTGGATGGTCATCGGCAGCCCGAAGTGCGGCGGAAGCTCGACGCGCGCACCCATCGCCTCGAGCGGCCGCGCGACGCGGCGCATCGGCCGGCGGCTCAAGCTCGCATCGCCGACGAACGTCGCGTCGAAGGGCGATGCCGCCACGACGCCGGCCATGAGGCGCGTGGTCGTGCCGCTGTTGCCGCAATCGAGCTCGGTGGTCGGACGGCGCAGCGTGCGCCCGCTGCCCCGCACGACGAAGTCGGGCGAGAGCGCAGGAACGTCGACGCCGAGCGCGCGCAGCACCCCGGCCGTGGAGTGCACGTCGGCCGACTCGAGAATGCCCGTGACGCGCGACTCGCCCTCGGCCAGCGCGCCGAAGATCAGCGCGCGATGCGAGATCGACTTGTCGCCCGGCACACGGAGCGAGCCGAACACCTTCATCGCAGCCAGGACTCGAGCGCGGTCGCGAGGTCGGTCTTCTCGTCGCGATACTTCACGATCACCGGCGCCTGGAGGCCGAGCTGCTGCTCGGCGCCCCATCCCTTGGTGATCGCGCGCGTGCCCGGGACGACGACGGCGCCTTCAGGGATCTCTAACGGCGCGTCGGGCGACGCGCGATAGACCGTCTCGTGCACGAGGTCGAACACCGGCGTGCCGCGCGTCAGCACCACGCCGGCCGCGAGCACCGCCCGCGCGCGCACGATGGTCCCCTCGTAGACGCCAGTGTTGCCGCCCACGAGCACGTCGTCTTCGATCACCACCGGCGAGGCGTTCACCGGCTCGAGCACGCCGCCGATCTGTGCCGCGGCGCTGATGTGCACGCGCTTGCCGATCTGCGCGCACGACCCGACCAAGGCATGCGAATCCACCATCGTGCCCGTGTCGATGTAGGCGCCGACGTTCACGTACATCGGCGGCATGCACACCACGCCGCGCGCCAGGTACGTTCCGCGGCGAATCGAAGACCCGCCCGGCACCACGCGCACCCCGTCGCTCGCGTGCATTCGCCGCGCCGGATACGTGTGCTTGTCGACGAACGACAACACCTCGCCCTGCATCTCCACGAGCTCGCCGACGCGGAAGCCCAACAGAATGCCGCGCTTCACCCAGGGCACGGCCTTCCACGCGCCGTCGGCGCCGCGTTCGGCCGCGCGCACGTCGCCGCGCTCCAGGGCGTCGAGCAGATCGCCGACGACGTTCTCCGCGTCGTGCGGCACGTCCTGTCCCGCCGGAATCGCCGCGTACGCTTCGATTCGCTTCTCGAGCTCGTCCTTGGTCACGCGATCGCTCCCGCGTGCGCGAGCGCAGCGCGCACCGTGCCGGCGTGCGCGTCGTTCATCGGCACGAGCGGCAGGCGCAGCACGTTCTGCAGGCGGCCCATCATTGCCAGCGCGGCCTTCACCGGCAAGGGATTCGACTCGACGAACGCGGCGCGCATCCAGGGCAGCAGCTTGAAGTGAATCTCGCGCGCGGCCGCGAGATCGCCGGCGTGCATCGTGTTGCACAGCTGCGCCATCAGTTTGGGCGTCGCGTTGGAGATGACGGAGATGATGCCGTCGCCGCCGAGTGCCATGACCGGCAGCGTGAGCTCGTCGTCGCCGGAAAGCACCGAGAAGCTCGCCGGACGGGCGGCGATGATGTCGGCGATCTGCGGCAGCAGGCCCGACGCCTCTTTCACCGCGGCGATCCCCGGAATCTTCGCCATCTCGAGCGTCGTCTTCGCTTCGATGTTGCTCCCGGTGCGGCCGGGCACGTTGTAGACCACGATCGGCAGGTCCACGGCTTCGGCGATCGCCCGGTAGTGCGCGACGATCCCCCGCTGCGGCGGCTTGTTGTACATCGGCGACGTGTGCAGCAGGTGCGTCGCGCCGGCGTCGCGAACCATCTTGGAGAGCGCGATCGCCTTCTGCGTATCGTTGCTCCCCGCCCCGCCCACGATCGGCACGCGTCCCTTGGCCTGCTGCACGACGATCTCCACCGTGCGGCGATGCTCGTCGAGCGTCATCGTCGCCGCTTCACCCGTGCTTCCGCAGGGCACGAGAAAGTGAATGCCCTCTTCGATCTGCCAGTCGACGAGCGCACGCAGCGCCGCTTCGTCGAGCGAGCCGTCGGTGTTGAACGGAGTGACGAGCGCCGTTCCGCAACCCGTGAGTCGTTGTGCCGTGGTCATGTGTTCTCGCCCGATGGAGTCGCCAGCACGTCACGCATCGTGAATACCCCGTTCTTGCCGATGAGCCAGGCGGCGGCGACGAGCGCGCCCTCCGCGAACACGCGCCGGTCGCGCGCGATGTGCTCGAGATGAATCTGTTCGAAGGGCGCGTCGAACACGAACTCGTGCGTGCCGGGCACCGAGCCGGTGCGCACGCTCGTGATCGGAATGTCGCGTCCCCACGCCGCCGACGCCGTTCGTCCCAACGTGGACGCCGTGCCCGACGGCGCATCCTTCTTCGCGGAATGATGCGTCTCCACGAGGTGCGCCTCGAAGCCGGGCGCGCGGCCGAGCAGCCGCGCCGCGACTTCCACCACCTGCTCGAAGATGTTCACGCCCAACGAGAAGTTCGTCGCCGTGAGCAGCGCGCCGCGCTTGGCCTTCACGTCTTCCGAGATGGCCGGAAGCTCCGCGTACCACCCGGTGGTCCCCACGACCACCGGAGCGCCGGCGGCGAGGAGCGCGCGAACGTTCGACGCGGCCGCTTCCGGAACGCTGAACTCGACGGCCACGTCCGCTCCGCCCAGAAGCTCCTTGGTGATCCCCTGCTTCACGTGCGCTTCGTCCAGCTGGGCGACGACTTCCCACCCGCGCGACGGCGCCAGCTCAGCGATGGCGTGCCCCATCTTGCCCATGCCGACGATCGCGAGCTTGCGCGTCACGAGACTGCTCCATTGCCGAAGAAGGCCGCGTGCAGACGCTGCATCGCCGGCTTCACCTGTTCGTCGTCGACGACCATCGTGAGATTGATCCCCGTGGCGCTCAGCGACAGCATGTGCACGCGAACGTCGCCGAGGGCGCCGAGGGCGCGGGCCATCGCCTCGCCGCCGTCGGCGATCGCGCCGCCCACCACCGCGACGATGCCGCGGTTGCGCTCCACGGCCACGTCCCCCAACGCGCGCAAGTCGCCGACGATCGCCTCGAGCCGTGCCGCGTCATCCACCGTGAGCGAGACCGACACCTCGGAGGTCGCCACGACGTCCACCGACGTGCGGTGCCGTTCAAAGATCTCGAATAGCGCGCGGAGAAACCCTTCGGTCAGCAGCATGCGCGGCGAGCCGATCTTGATCATCGTCACGTTGTTCTTGCCGGCGATGGCGCTCACCGCCCGCTTCGGAGCCTCGAAGGTGATCTTCGTGCCCGTCCCCTCGGGGCGGCGCGAGTTCAGCACGTACACCGGAATCCCCAGCCGCACGGCCGGCGCGATCGTGTTCGGATGCAGCACTTTGGCGCCGAACGACGCGAGCTCCGACGCCTCGTCGAACGCGATCTGCTCGATGAGCCGGGCGTTCGGCACGACGCGCGGATCCGCCGTCAACATGCCGTCGACGTCGGTCCAGATCTCGATCGCGTCGGCATTCACCGCGGCGCCGTACAACGACGCGCTGTAGTCGCTGCCGCCGCGGCCGAGGGTCGTCGTGATGTGCGTGCCCTTCGCCGAGCCGATGAAGCCGCCCAACACGGGAATCTTTCCGTCGCGCACGAGCGGCAGCACCAACGCGCGGCACGCCAGCGCGATCTCGTCGGCCTGCGGCTCGGCCTGGCTGAACGTGGCGTCGGTGATCATGACGTCGCACGCGTCGACGTGCACGGCGGGCAATCCCTGATGCACGAACGCCGCGACGCAGATGAGCGACGACATCTTTTCGCCGAACGACGAGATCGCGTCCAGGCTGCGCGGCGTCAGGTCGCCGAGCGTGGCGAGCGCCTCGGCCAGGTGCGCCAGCTCGTCGATCATGGCGCTCACTTCGGCGCACGTGTCGGCGCTCGCTTCACCGGTGCCGAGGAGCGCCTCCGTCTGCTTCATGTGGCGCTCGCGTAGCCCCTCGACCGCGCGAATCGCGCCGATCAGGTGACCTTTCGCCGCCTGCTCGGCCAGACCGATCAGCGCGTTCGTGACGCCGGCCAGCGCCGACACCACGACGATCGCGCCCTTGTCGGCGCGCGACGACACGATTCGGCCGGTGCGGGCAATCGCCTCGGCGTCGCCGACCGAGGTGCCGCCGAATTTGAGAACGATCACCGGTCGCCGAGCAGCCCGCGCCGCACCATCAGCTCGGCGTTGAGCACGGATGCGCCGGCGGCGCCGCGAATGACGTTGTGGCCCATCGCGACCAGCTTCACGGTGAAGATGGGGTCGGCGCGCACCCGGCCGACGACCACCGTCATGCCGTGCCCGGTGTTCACCTGCCGGCGCGGCTGCGGTTGATCGGGTTGGTCGCTGAGGAGCAGCGCGCGCTCGGGTGAGCTGGGCAGCCCGCGCGCCTCCTCGGCGCCGCGCCACTCGGCGATCGCCCGCTCCACCTCGGCTGCCTCTACGCGCGACTCGAGCTCGATCGACATGCACACCGTGTGTCCGTGCTCCACCGGCACCCGGTTGGCGTGCGCGCTGACGAGAAAGCCGGCGTGCTGAATGGTGCCGCCGCTCACCGAGCCGAGGAACTTCTGCATCTCGACTTCGATCTTCGGCTCCTCGTCCTTGATGTACGGAATCACGTTTCCGAGGATGTCGAGCGACGGCACGCCGGGATATCCGGCCCCCGACACCGCCTGCATCGTCATCGTTACCACTTTGGTAATACCGAAACGCTCATGGATCGGCGCCAGGGGCAGCGACGCGACGATCGCCGCGCAGTTGCCGTTGGCGACGATCGCTCCCGACCAGCCGCGCGCTTTCCGCTGCGCGTCGAGAATCGACAGGTGCTGAGGGTTCACTTCGGCGATCACGAGCGGCACGTCGGGATCCATGCGGTAGTTCTTCGCGTTCGTCAGCACCGTCTTGCCGGCGCGCGCGAACGCCGGCTCGGCGTCTTCCGCGGCCGACGAGTCGAGCGCCGAGAACACGATGTCGGCCGTGATCGCGCCCGGGTCGCAGGGCAGCACCTGCATGCCGGCGACGCTCGCAGGCAGCGGATCGCCGCCGATCCACCGCGCGGCTTCGGCGTACGACTTCCCCGCCGACCGCTCCGACGCCGCGAGCTCGGCGAGCTCGAACCACGGATGATTCGCGAGCAGGCGTACGAACGATTGTCCCACCGCACCGGTCGCGCCGAGGACGGCAACGCGCCGGCGACGCGCGGGAGAGGTGGGGGTATCGGTGGTCATGAGCTCAGGAGACTCGTGATGATTCGCTCGTACGCATCCACCGAGCGGCGCAGCTCGCCGACGTCGATGAACTCGTCGGGCGTGTGCGCGACGTGAATGGATCCGGGGCCGAACATCAGCGGCGTTCCCCACTTGCCGAGCAGCGGAATGTCGGACGTGTAGGCGACCGGCGCGACCTCGAAACCTGGGATCGTGTGGAAGTGCTGCGCGGGAATGTGCGAGCCGTATTCGAGCTCGGCGCGTCCCTTGGCCCACGCGTCGATCTGTTTGCGCAGCGGCTTCACGTCGCTCACGAGGCGGAACATCATCTCCGCTTCGGCGAGCGCCGGGACGATGTTCGCTTCGGTCCCACCGCGAATCGTGCCCACGTTCACCGTGGTGTTGCCGAGGATCTCGTCCGTGGGAAGATCGAGATCGTCGAGCGTGGGCAGAAGCTCGATGAGCGGACGAATCGCCGACTGTCCGAGATGCGCGTACGCCGAATGCGCGGCGCGTCCGCGCGTTCGCGCGATGACGCGGAGCGAGCCCTTCGCGCCGCTCGCGAGCTTGCTCTCCGTGGGCTCGCCGTTGACGAGAAAGCGGCTCGTGGCGCGGAGCCGGTTGGCCGCGCGCGCGCCGTCGGAGCCCTTCTCCTCGCCGACGACGAACAGGAGATCGACGCGCTGCTCGCCCTTCGTCGCGAGGTTGTCGGCGGCGACGAGCATCGCCGCGGCGATTCCCTTGGCGTCGCACGCACCGCGCCCGTAGAGACGATCGCCCTCGAGGCGCGGTGCGATGTACGGCGGCACGGTGTCGAGGTGCGTCGACAGCGTGACGCCGTGTCCCTGGCGCGATGCCCAGATGTTGGCGCGCCCCCGTGTGACCTCTTGCAGCGTCACGTTCCAGCCCCGGGCGACGAGCCATTTGGAAACGAAGTCCACGGCGCCGCTTTCGGCGCCCGTGGACGAGTCGATGGTCAACAATTCAGCGGCGAGCGCAACGACGTCGGTCATACGGCAAAGCTAGCTAATCCCGTGCACGGGTTACAGTTGACCGAACTGGCGAAATTCGGTACATTTGTGATACCGAACAAGCCCCGAAAGCGAGCGATCAGGAACAGCTACCAGGAGGAGAGTGAAGCCGAAGCGGAAGGACGGGGCTGGGCGGAAAACTCGCGGGAAGCACGCCGCCCCCCGCCCCGCGAAGCGGGTCGCAAAGAAAGTCGCGAAGCACGTCGCAACGAAGGGCGCGACGCGAGCGGCGAAGGCGGCGCGAAAGAAGCCCGTGAAGCGCCCAGCGAAGAAGCTGGTCAAACGAAAGGCGACGAAGAAAGCCCCGCTACGGCCGCTGCCGTCGGCGCCGGTCTTTCAGATTCGCGAGCTCGATCCCCAGAGGAAATGCGGACCCGGCACGTCGGTCCAGCTGCTCTTTCGGGTGGACGAGCGGATGAATGGAGTGGTGCGGCCGCATCTGGTCTTCTTCGACCGGCACGGCTGGTACTGCGAGCACGGGCGCGACTGCGTAGCGGTGGCCCCGGCGCGAAAACTTGGAGTTGGCGCACGATAGCTGGATAACTGGATCGACTTACAACGGAAGGATGAGAGCATGATTGCGAGACATGAAGCGAATTCGCAGCACGTGGATGCCTGGACTCGGTTGGCGGCGCCACTACCCGCCGGTGTGATTTTCTGGCGGCAGGACGGTCGCGCGGTGCAGCGCGACGGCAAGTACTTCGCGCGCTTCGTTGCGTACATCGAAGCGAACACGGTACGCGAGCGGCTGGACGGCGTGGTCCCCGGCGAGTGGGATCTGACCCTCGAGCTGATGCCCACCCTCACGTCGGACGAGCCCGACGAGACGGCCTGCTCCTTCAAGGCGCGGCTGCAAATCCTCGGCGTCATCCGCGAGGACGTCGGCACCGGGCGCGACTACAAGCAGGCGGCGACCGACGCGTTCAAGCGCGCCGCCGTTCGGTTCGGCATCGCGCACGAGCTGTATTCGTACGAGCAGAACTGGGTGCAAGTCGACGGCGAAGGCAGATACGCCAAGCCGATCGAAGATCCGGCGGACGCCTACGCACGGCGTTCGAAGCGCGGACGTCGCGTCGAGCTCGCGGAGCCTGCTCGCGACCTGGGAACGACTGAGGAAGCGGCGCAGGACGAAGGCGATGCAGAGCCGGCGACCACCGACGCGCTGCCGTCGCACGAGCCGAGCTGCCCGAAGTGCGGCGGCCGGATGTGGGACAATCGCATCTCCAAGCGAAACCCCAAGGCGCCGGACTTCAAGTGCCGCACGCGCTCCTGCGACGGCGTCGTGTGGCCGGCGTCGGCGTCCACCGAGTTGAAGGAGCTGCCCTTCTAATCATCATCGAACGGGCTGACGCATGCGGACCTTGGCGCGAGAATTCCATCGGGAATTTTCCAGCCGGGGTCCGCATTCGTTTGTTGAGGCTGTGTCACCTATCGCAGCTGTCGCAGCCGTCGCATCGGCGCTGATGAGTGCGCCGTTGCGTGCGTCGTACTCGAACCGCAGATTCGCCCGATGCCCGACCGGAACGCGAAGCGCTGCCCCGCTCTTCGACTTGTCGCGATGGCGCTGTTGATCACGTCGCTCGCACCGCTGCCGGGTTTCGCGCAGCCGGTAGCGAAGGCGTCGGGCTTGACCGGCATCGTCCACGACTCACTCGGCCGGCCGATCGCCTACGCCACCGTCTACGTCGACGGCGGCGTCGCGACCACGGCGAACGACTCGGGTCGCTTCCATCTCGCCGATGTGCCCATGGGCAGCACGCTGTTCGGTGTCCGTCGCATGGGGTATGGTCCGCTCATCTTCAAGATCGACATGCCGGGCGACACCACGGTCCACGTCGCCATTCGCATGCATCAGGTCGTTGCCCGCATGCGCGAGGTGACGGTCGAAGAGAAGCGGCTGTCGACGTCGCTCTATCGCTCGGGGTTCTATCACCGGCAGAAGGCCGGGACCGGTTTCTTTCTCGAGCCGTTGGACATCACCGACCGGGCGCCGCGACGAATCGAGGAGCTGTTCTACGGCGTACCGGGCGTGACGGTGCTGACGGCGAACGGGTCGCTCGTGCCCTTCGGCATGTCGACGCGCGGGTACTGTCCGCTCTCCGTGTTCCTCGATGGGCGCCGCTACCACCGCTGGGGCGACGGCTCGCTGATGATCGAGGTGCACGATGTGAAGGCCGCCGAGATTTATCCGCGGCCCACGGAAGCGCCGGCGGAATTTCATGACCCCGACAATCCGCTGTGCGGCGTCATCGTCCTCTGGACGAAGATCGACTGACGGTACGGCCGGCTCCGGCGGCCTCGTGGAACGAAAGTTTCGTATGAGCGTGATGTCGGTCACGTTCCGTCCACGCTGTACCGCAGGAGAGGCAGATGCTGACGAACAATCGCACGACGTGGGTAGCCGGGGTCGCGCTTGCCATCGCGATCAGCGTCGCGAGCGGCGCCGCGGCGCAGGATACCACGAGAACGAGACCGGATTCAGTCCGGCGCACGACGAAGACGCCGCCGCCGCCGAAGAGCTCCTCGTCTACGCGCATCAGAATCTCGAAGGAAGCGCCCGGCGAAGTCGCTCCGCCCCCCGACACCATCGTACCGCCGCCGCCGCCGCCGCCCGTCGTCGAAGCACCACCGCCGCCCCCGCCGCCGCCGATGGCTCCGCTCGTCGCGCGTCGCGTGCCTGGGTTCTTTCTCGGGCTGGGTGGCGGAGTCGCCTTCGGCAGCTCGGGCGACAGCAACCAGGAAGTGCTGCTCGGCGTCGGTTGCATTCCCGGCCAGCCGGGCGATCCGAGCTTCGACAAGAATCACATGGGCTACGCCGTCGCGGTGCCGTTCGGCTATCAGCGCCTCGGCAGCCCGCTGGGGGTGCGCTTCGACGTAGGGTATGCGCAGTACCAGAGTCACAGCTCGTGGCTCGCGGACGACGGATCGACGGGCGTGTATCGCACCCGCCCGCAGATCTGGACCGCGGATGCCGACGCGCGCCTCAAGCTCACGCGGACGCGTCTCGCGCCGTACGTGATCGGCGGGCTCTCGTTCGGGCACTACCGCAACAAGATCGATCTGACCGGCAGCACGCCGATCGACACGCAGGATCAATCTTGGCACAACAGCTGGGGCTACAACGCCGGCGCCGGTCTCGAGTACATGTTCGGGCGCACCGGATTGTTCGCCGAAGCGCGCTACTTGCACCTCGCGGGTGTGAGTGGCTTCAACAGCGTGAGCCACGTCCCGCTGATCATCGGAGTCACGTGGTATTGACCGTACGAACCGTACGAGCTGTACGAGCTGTTCGCTGCGGTGCAGCATGCAGCGGTAGGATGAAAACGGGCGCGGACGCCGACGGGCCCGCGCCCGTTTTCACATGCGGCGCACGTCTTGCCTTTTGACGTGGCACGAATCACATCCAGCGGCTGCAGGACAGATGTCATATCGGCGATTCACAGACTCTGAAGGACGCACGTGGGAAGCATGGGAGGTTCATCCCTCGGCGGTCGAGCGCCGGATGGCCGCGGAGCGGCGCACGACGCCGCGCCCGCAACGCGAGCGGCGTCAACAACACGAGTTTCGCTTGGCCATTCCGCGCGAGCTGCGCGGCGGTTGGCTGGCGCTGCAAGGCGCGGAGAAGATTCGCGTGGCGCCCATTCCCGACGGCTGGATGACCTTGTCGGACGAAGAGCTCGCGGTGCTCGTGGCGCGCACGGCGGCGCGGCCGAACATGGAATCGTGAGTGCCAGCGAATGCCAGGACCGGGACTCGAACCCGGACTCCCTTGCGGGAAAGGGATTTTAAGTCCCTCGCGTCTACCCGTTTCGCCATCCCGGCCCAACAACAGGGTGTAGGGTATAGGGTATCGGGTTTAGGGAAGGTGTGCGGCGCGCCGCTTCGATATGGGGATGCCGACAGGTCTTCTCATCAAGTCGCGCCGCAGGCGCAACGTACCTTCCCTAAACCCTAGCCCCCAAACCCTAAACCCTGACGTAAGCGGGAAACGGGACTCGAACCCGCGACCCCAACCTTGGCAAGGTTGTGCTCTACCAACTGAGCTATTCCCGCGCGACGCGAAATATATGTGAACGGCTATGGAGCGTACAGTCGTCTGAGCTCACTGTGCGTGAATTGCGAGCGCACACGGAGCGAGTCGTCTTGGGCACTGGGCTCTGTTCTGAGTCCTCAGCCCAGAGAACAGAGACCGAGATGGTCTCCACCGCCGCCAATCGCGATTAATCCACGCGGAGCCGTGAGCCGCGAGGCGCTGGAGCAGTTCTCAGGGCCTCTCGCCCAGCGCGTTGATCGCGTACCACACCGACCACGCGAGCAGGCCGGATAGCGATGCATCACCGCCGTTCCCGGTCGCCCGGCCCTCCTCGTCGACGAACTCCGCGGCGCAGCCGCCGTCGAGCGAGGCGCGACGGAGCCATTGCAACACCGTCGTCGCGTCGGGCCCCATGAGGCGCGCGCACTGCTGCGCGAGCACGCGCGGCGTCACGTCGATCGCCTTCACCGTTCGGCGATACGTCGAGTCCTGGCGCGACACCGCGTCGTAGAGCGGCAGCCAGAACGCCGAGGCCGACGGATCGTCGACCATCGACGTTCCACCGGCGAGATCGACCGCCGACGCGTACTGCGACCGGCCGTCGGTCTCGATGACGAAGTGCCGGTTGATCGCGGCGCGCACGGCGTCGGGATCCTGCAGGCCGCGCGACGTCTCTTCGTCGAGCGTGCGGCGCAACACGTCGAGCGCCTGCGCCGCGACGGCGTTCGCGTGCAGCGTGAACGGGTACGGCGTCGGAATGCCCGACGGGCTCACCTCGGTGGAGAAGAGCGGAACGCGCTTGTCCTTCCGCGCGTCGAGATCTTCGCCGCTCAGATAGAGCGTGTCGGCGAGCGCGGGCTCGTCGACGACGCGGTCGTCGCCCGTGTCGCGGATGTACCGGTCGGTGGCGACTGCGTAGCTCGCCACGCCCTCGAGCGAGAAGCCGGGCTCGAACAGCGTGCCGTCGAGGTAATGCACGCCGCGGCCGGGCGCGTAGCCGTGCAGCTCGCACATGCGCAGCAACAGCTCGCGGGCGAGCGGCGGATCTGCAAGCTGCACCGCCGGTATCGTCCACATGAGCGCTTCCCAATCGCGCACGGTCACGCCGTGGCCGTTCCACGGTGCGCGCGTGCGGACGAGATAGTACTGCGCGTCGTCGAGCGCGCGCGCCACACCGTAGAAGTACGCGAACAGCAGGTTGCGGTTGATCAATCGGTCGACGGCTTCGTGTCCCGTGCTCTGCTCGAGACTCTGCAACGCGTCGCGCGTCGACGAGAGCAGCTCGCGCCATCCGCGCCGGCGCAGCACACCGGCCGTGGCCTCGGCTCCGTCGCGCTCCGGCCCAACGGCGAGGTAAAACGCCACCTGTTCGCGCCCGTTTCCGGCGACGGTCACCGTGCGCTTGAGCGAATATCGGCCGTCGTCCACCGACGCCTGCGTCTCGCCGTCAGCGACGATCGCGAGCGCGGCGAGCCCGGGGAGCGAGGAGCCTTCGAGGAGCACCGCGCCGGAGTCGCCGAGCGCCACGCGGCTCGCATCCTCGAAGGCGCGCGGCGTTCGCACGCGCAGCTGGCGGTGGCCAAGCGTTCCGCTGAGCGTCACGTCGACCGTCACCTCGGACTTGCCGCGGTTCTCGATGGAGATCGCGTACACCGCACCGGAGACGTCCGCATCGCGTCCGTATGGAGCGAAGATCGTCCCGCGCAGTATCAGCTCGCCCACCTGGCAGGTGAAGGTCGGAATCCACCCCATGGCCCGTTCCCAGGCGATCGGAACATCCGACAGCTCGTGGCGTACACCGCCGATGTCGATGCTCGGCCGGGCGAGTGCGGCGCCGGTGCCCTCGGCGAAATCGGCGGCACCCGCAAACTCGATCGCCGCGCGCGCGCCGCGATGCAGCACGCCGATCGCGTGGATCGACGCGTCGGCCGGATGGATGCACGGCAGGGCAACCCAGTGGTTGCCCGTGATTTGCCAGGGAATGCGGGGAGGCGGAAGCAGCGTCACGAGGGTCAGTATATCTTTGTGGGCAAGTCGTGGAATGATAACGCACTAGCGTCATCGCATACACTCCTCACATACCGCACGAGGCGATTCTTCGATTGTCGGGCCGACATCTCGAACATCTCATCCGATCGAGCGCGCTGCTGCTCGTCTGTCTTGTTTGTCTCCTCTCGCGCCGCGCCGCCGCGCAATCGACGACGAGCCTGCTCCCCGACGCCACGGTGCTGCCCCAACGGGCGCTCCGGTTCCGCGCGCTCAGCGGGTGGACGCGCTATGACGAGCTGCTCGGCAACGGCGGCACCCACAACGTGGCCGCGCCGCTGGCGACCGACTCCCTGACGCCGCTCCAGATCCCGGCATTCTCGTCCATCCAATCGGCCATCGCCGCCGCGTCCGGCCTCTCGGCGTTTCGCCTCACGGCGGGGCGGCTCACCGCCGCCGCCGATTCGCGCATCGTTACCGCGCCCTTGATCGTGGAATACGGGCTCACGTCACGACTCACGTTGGGTATCGTCGTGCCGCTCGTCGAGACGCGCACGACCCTCGAGGCGCAGCTCAACCCGAAGCTCGGGAGCGCCACCGTGGGCCCCAACCCGGCACTCACGAGCAGCGCCGTGCTCGGCCAGAACGCGGCGTTCGTGCAGTCGATGACCGCCGCGGCGACGTCGCTCAACGCACGCTTGACGCAATGCCAAGGCGCCCCGTCGGGCACGGGCTGCGGCTCGCTGCTCGCGCAGCAGAGCGCCGTACAGAGCTTGATCCAGACGACCAACACGCTCGCGCCAATTCTCGCGCGCGTGTACGGCACGACCAAAGACAACACGCAGGCGTTCATTCCGCTCGCCACCGATCCGAGCCAGCTCGCGATCGCCGCCCGGATCAAGAGCTTGAGCGACCAGTACACGGCGTTCCTCGGCGGCAATCCGATCTCGGGCACGCTCGCCGGCGCGAATGGGCGGGCGGCGAACATTCAGCTTCAGAATTTGCTCACGAGCCTGGGGCACGACACGCTGCAGTCGACCGACCACTCGGGCATCGGCGACATCACCGTGGGGGCCGTGTACCAGTTGGCCAATACGTTCGGCGACTCGACCGCGACCGGCCGCCAGTATCGCGTGGCGCTCAACGGCAATTTCCGAATTGGCACCGGCAAACCGGCGAACCGGAATCGCTTTTTCGACCTCGCCACCGGCTATGGCCAGCCAGGAATCGAAGCGGGCGTCGCGGCCGACGTGCGCCTTCGCGGACGTCTATCGGCGAGCGCCATCGGCTCGTACACGCTGCAACTGGGATCGGTGGCCGTGAGCGGCGTGCCCAACTCCGGCGACGCTGTCTATCCGCTCACCCTGCCGACGCCGGGAACGTATTCCGCGGGCAATGTGATGTCGCTGTCGGTCATTCCGCGCTATCAGGTCGCCGGCTACCTGGGCCTCACGGGACGCTACTCCTTCGTGCACGTCGGCGCGGATCAATACGCGGGCGCGCCGTCGGCGGGCCTCGCCGCGCAGACCGCGCAGCAGATCGGACTCGGCATCACCTACTCGACGGTCGTGAGCCGCAACCGCGGTCCGGGCGCGATTCCGTTCGAGGCATCGTTCACGCATCTCGAGACGATCGCCGGCAGCGGCGGCCCCACGCCGAAGACGTTTCAGGATCAGATCGAGCTGCGCGTCTTTCTCCCGCGACGGTAGACCGCGGTCTACGCGCGGCGCCGGGTAGGTCTGCGAGCGGGTTCCGCCACGACCGGCTCCGCGCTGCTCGCCGCATCGAGCAGCTCACGCGCATGCGCCCGGCTCACCTCACTCTCCGGATCGCCACCGAGCATCCGCGCCACTTCCGCAACGCGCTCGTCGCCGCTCAGCACCGTGACGTCGGCCGCCGTGACGCCGCCGCGGGCACCCTTGCTCACCAGGATGTGGTGATGTCCGCGCGCCGCGATCTGCGGCAGATGCGTGATCGCGAACACCTGGTGATAGGTCGCGACGCGGCGCATCGTCTCGCCGACCTGCAGTCCCACGCGACCGCCGATGCCGGCGTCGACCTCGTCGAACACCAGCGTGGGCACGCGATCGAGGCGAGCGAGAATCGTCTTGAGCGCGAGCATCACGCGCGACAGCTCACCGCCCGACGCGACGCGCGACAACGGCCGCGGCTCGTGCCCCACGTTGAGCGCCACGCAGATCTCCACGTCTTCGGCGCCGCTCGGCCCAAGCTCGCGCAGCGGGCGGAGCGCGATGCTCACATGTCCGTCGGGCATGCCGAGGTCGGGAAGCACTTCGTCGACGGCGCGGGCCAGCCGGTCGGCGCCGGCGACGCGCGACGCGGTGAGCGCGCCCGCGCGCTCGATCAGCGCGGCCCGCGCTTCGCGCTCGCGCGTCTCGAGCTGGCGGATGTCGAGCCCCGCCGAGTCGACGAGATCCAGCTCGGCGCGGGCGTCGTTGCCGGTGCGAATCACCTCGGCCAGCGTACCGCCGTATTTCTTGGTCAGGCGGAACAACAGGTCGCGGCGGCGGCGTACGTCTTCCAGCCGCGACGGATCGAGATCGACCGACGCCTCGTACTCCTCCAGGTCGCGGGCGAGCGCCTCGATGGCGTAGTAGGCGCTGTCGTACGATTCCTGGAGGCGCGCCAGCGTGGGGTCGATGCGCTGGATGCTCAGTAGGTGGCGCGAGATCGCGCTCAGCTTCTGCAGCACCGTGTCCTCTTCCCCGTCGAGCGCGCCGGCGATGCCGCTCGCCAGCCCGCGCAGCTCTTCAGCATTCTCTAAACGCCTGGCTTCGTCCTCGAGGCGCACGTCCTCGCCGTCGGTGAGGCTCGCGTCGCCGATCTCCTGCACGACGTGCCGCAGATAGTCGGCGCGGCGCTCGGCATCCATCCGCCGCTTGGTGAGATCGGCGATCTCACGGATGATCGACGCGAGCTCGTCGTGCGCGTGCCGCACCTGCGCGGCCGTCTCCGTGGCGCCGGCAAAGGCATCGAGAATTCGCCGCTGCGCTTCGGGATCGAGCAGCGTCTGCGCTTCGTGCTGGCCGTGCAGGTTCACCAACAGGCGACCGACCTCGGCGAGCAGCCCGGCGTTCACCGTGGTGCCGTTGATCCACGCGCGCGCGCGTCCCGACGAGACCTCGCGCTTCAACACCACCGTGGCTTCGTCGACGTCGATTCCCCGCTCGTCGAGCAGCGTACGAATCTCCGGCCGGTCGCCGACGTCGAACACGCCTTCGACCGTCGCCCGCTCGGCGCCCGTACGTATGACGTCGGCGCTCGCCCGCTCGCCGAGCAACAGCCCGAGCGCGCCGACGATGATCGACTTGCCGGCGCCCGTCTCGCCGGACAGCACGTTGAAGCCGCGCGCCAGCGGCAACGTGAGCGATTCGATGATCGCGAAATTCTTGATCCGAAGCTCAGTCAGCATCAGGTCGTTCCGTCGCGGTCCGCGAGACCTCCCCAACCGAGCTTCTGGCGCAGCGTCGTGAAGAAGCTCGAGCCGGGAAAGCGAATGATCAGCACTCCACCCTCGGCGCGACGCACGCTGAGCGTCTCACCGGCGGAAAAGGTGGTGCCCACCTGCCCGTCGATCGTCACCAAAAGCTCGTCGGATGCACCATCCGCACGCAACGTGACTTCGACCGTCGGCGGTAGAATCACCGGGCGGATCGCCAGCGTATGCGCCGACACGGCCGTGACGAGGATCGTCTCGAGCGTGGGGAACACGACCGGTCCACCGGCCGAGAGGCTGTACGCCGTCGACCCGGTCGGCGTCGACAGCACCACGCCGTCTGCCGCGTAGGTCGCGATCGGGTCGCCGTCCAC
Organism: Gemmatimonadota bacterium; assembly: GCA_028287235.1. Lineage (GTDB taxonomy): Bacteria > Gemmatimonadota > Gemmatimonadetes > Gemmatimonadales > Gemmatimonadaceae > JAQBQB01. Next base: position 152,656 of record JAQBQB010000020.1, read on the forward strand.
CGCGACGCGAACGCCCACGACGCGCGCGAAGCCGCCCTTGTGCAGCACGACGTCGTTGAGCGCGATCCACTGCTGCCGCTCCACGCCGCGCCGGTCGAGCACGCGCGCCTGGAGAGCCATGCGCGACTCGGCGAGATAGTCCTGCCGGGCGAAGCGCATCAACGCATTGGAGAGCTGGTCGGCGTTGCAGCAGGTGAGAAAGCCAAGGTGCCCCAGGTTGATCCCAAGGATCGGCACGGCGTGCGGCGCGATGATGCGGGCGCCGCGCAGCAGCGTTCCGTCGCCGCCAAGGGTCAGCAGCGCATCGAGCTTGCTCGGATCGTCGAGCAGCTTGCCGCGGCCCGCCGCCTCGAACAGCTCGCGCTCGTAGTACAAGTCCAGCCCCAACGCGGGCGCAAGCTCGCCGAGCGTGCGAAGCACGCCCGGAAGCTCCTCGTAGCCAGCGTGCCCCACGACGCCGAGGCGAATCACCCCGCCATCGCCTCGCTCTCGAGGAGCGCGCGCACGCGGGTCGCGATGCCCACGGCGTCGAGCCCGCACACGGCGAGCTGGCGCGCCCGCGGTGCGGCGTGGATGATCCGGTCCGGCACGCCGAGCACGGAGACGCGTACGCTCGAATCGTAGCGCGCGATGACCGACGACATGAACGCACCGAAGCCGTTGATGGCCGTTCCCTCTTCCACGACGAGCACTTGCTTGTGCTCGGCCAGCACCGCCGCGAGCGTCACCTCATCGTACGGCTTGAGGTAGCGGCAGTTGACGACCGTGACATTCAGCCCCTCGGTTGCGAGCGTGTCGGCCGCGGCTTGGGCGAGGCGCACCATGGTGCCGACGGCGAGAATGGCAACGTCGCCGCCATGCCGAACGACCTCCCACGTGGCATACGGCACGGCTTCGATCTGCGCCATGGGGGCCGGCTTGTCGGGAGCCGCGTCGCGCGGATAGCGAATGGAGAATGGTCCGGTGCGATGCAGCGCGGCGGCGCGCAGCAAGCCGAGCATTTCGCCCGCATCCTTCGGCGCCGTCACCGTCATCTCCGGCACGGCGAGCATGTACGCGATGTCGTACAGCCCCATGTGCGTCTCGCCATCCTCTCCGACCAGACCTGCACGGTCCATACAGAAGATTACCGGAAGACTCTGTATGGCAACGTCGTGAATGATGTTGTCGTAGGCGCGCTGCAGAAACGTGGAGTAGATCGCCACGACCGGACGCACGCCGCGCGTCGCCATGCCCGCGGCGAACGTGACCGCGTGCCCCTCGGCGATGCCCACGTCGAAGAAGCGATCCGGATGGGTCTTCGCGAACGTGTCCACGCCCGTGCCACTCGGCATCGCGGCGGTGATCACGACGAGATCCTCGATCTCGTTCGCCAACTCCGTGACGCCGGCGCCGAACACCTTCGTGTACTGCGGGTTCGCCGTCGATTGCTTGAGCTGCTTGCCCGTGGCGGGATCGTGGCCGGGAGGCAGCGCATGCCACTTCTCGCCGCTCGTCTCACCGGCGGGAAAGCCCTTTCCCTTCTGGGTGATCACGTGCACGAGACGCGGGCCCTTCATCGCGCGCACAGCGGCGAAGGTCTCGATCATTCCGTCGATGTCGTGGCCGTCGATCGGACCGAAGTAGCGGAAGCCCAGCTCCTCGAACAGCACGCCGGGAGTGAGGAAGGCTTTGACGCTCTCTTCCCACTTCCTGACCAGGCCGCCCATCGACTGCAGTGGTCCGGGCGCTTTGTCCACCAACTCGCCCACCGCCGAGCGCACGCGGTTGTACAGCGAGTTGCGCTGGATCGAGTTGAGGTATTTCGACATGGCGCCCACGTTGGGCGCGATCGACATCTCGTTGTCGTTGAGAACGACCACGACGTCGCGATCGGTATGCCCGGCGTTGTTCAGCCCCTCGTACGCGAGCCCCGACGTCAACGCGCCGTCGCCGAGAATCGCGACGACCTTGAAGTCTTCGCCCTTCACGTCGCGGCCGGCGGCGATGCCCACCGCCGCGGAGATCGACGTGGCCGCGTGGCCCGCGCCGAATGCGTCGTACTCGCTCTCGCTGCGCTTGAGGAAGCCGGAGACGCCCTGCTCTTGGCGCAGCGTCTCCATGAGGTCGTTGCGGCCGGTGAGGAGCTTGTGCGGATAGCCCTGGTGCCCAACGTCCCAAACGAGTTGGTCGGCGGGCGTGTTGAAGGCGTAGTGCAGCGCGATGGTGAGCTCGACCACGCCAAGGCCGGCACCGATGTGCCCGCCCGTGCGGGAGCACACGTCGATGAGGCGCGCACGCACGTCGTCGGCGAGCTGCTTGAGCTCGTCGCGGGTCATGCTGCGCAGGTCGGCCGGAGACTTTACTCGATCGAGAATGGTCATGCTCATGAGGATGAAACCGCCCTAGAAAACTAGCGACAAACTAGGACTCCCGCTCGACGACAAAGCGCGCCAGGACATCCAGTTCCGTCGACAGGAGACCGGCCGCGCGAAGCGCGGCGCAACCCTCCGCGATCAGTGCGCCGGCCCGCTTGCTTGCCCCCTCTACGCCGAGGAGTGCCGGATACGTGCCCTTCTTGAGGTCGAGGTCGCGACCGGCTGTTTTGCCGAGGCGGTCGCTGGTGGCCGTCACGTCGAGGACGTCGTCGGCGATCTGAAAGGCCAGGCCGATCGATTCGCCGAACTGTTCCAACGCGACGATTTGCTGTTCCGTGGCGCGCGCGGCGACACCGCCGAGTACGACCGACGCACGGATCAACGCGCCGGTCTTGGCCCGATGGATCCGCTCCAGGTCGTCCAGCCCGAGCGTTCGCCCCTCTCCCTCCAGGTCGAGCAGCTGGCCGCCGATCATTCCACCGGCGCCCGACGCGCGCATCAGCTCCGTGACCACCGTCGCGCATACGTCGGCCGGCAGCCCGAGATGGCGCGCGCCCTCGAACGCCGCGCGTGCCGCGAGCGGCACCATGGCCACACCGGCCGCCGTCGCCACGGCGACGCCCTGCGCGCGGTGCACCGTGGGGCGGCCGCGCCGAATGTCGTCGTCGTCCATGCACGGCAGATCGTCGTGCACGAGCGAGTAGGCGTGCACGACTTCGATCGCGGCAGCCAGCCCGCTGGCGTCCTCGGCTCCGCCTGCGGTGCGATACGCGGCGAGAAAGAGCAACCCGCGAAGGCGCTTGCCGCCGCCGAGGAGGCTATATCGGATCGCGTCGCAGACCGCGCCACCCAGCGACGCGGTGCACCCGTCGCACAGCGTGGCAAGTCCGCGATCGATGGCGGCGCGGTCCGCCGCCCAGTCGACCGCGGCGACGCTATTCACGCGTCTCCACCTCGAACGTTCCGTCGGCGCGCTCGATCAACTGCTGCACGCGCGTGTCGGCGTTCCCCAGCTCGGCGGCCGCCGCGCGGAGATTCTCGATGCCCTCTTCGAATAGCGCGAGGGCACGCGCCAGCTCGACGTCGCCCTCGAGCTCCGCGGCGATCTGCTCCAAGCGGGCGAGCCGCTCTTCAAACGTCACGATGCTTGCTCCCTTGGTGTGCCGCGAACTTGCGCCGGCACGGTGCCGTCACGGACGATGAGGTCGAACGGCATGCCGTCCTGAAACGCCGCAGCCGAGCCCAGCGTGGCGCCGTCGGCGGCGCGCGCGACCGAGTAGCCGCGCGACAGCGTGGCGAGTGGGCTCAGCGCGTGCAGGCGGCCCGCGATCGTCTCGAGCTTCGTCTGGCGCGTCGAAATCTGCTCCGCGCTGCACGACGAGAGATCGCGCGCCAGGTGGCGCAACCGGTCGGTGTGCCAGCGCACCGTGCCGCGGGCGGCACCGCTCATGCGCAATGAGAGTTTCCTCAAGTCGCCGACCAGCTCCGTGCGCGACGGCGTCGCCGCTTCGGCGGCGGCCGACGGCGTGGGGGCGCGATAGTCGGCGACGAGGTCGCAGATCGAAATGTCGACTTCGTGCCCGACGGCGGAGATGATGGGCACGTGGCAGGCCGCCACGGCGCGCGCGACTTGTTCATGGTTGAACGCCCACAGATCCTCGCGCGAGCCACCGCCGCGCCCCACGATCACGAGATCGGCGCCCGCCCAACGGTTCACGCGGTCGAGCGCGCGGCAGATCTCCTCGGGCGCCGACTCGCCCTGCACCGCGCATGGCACGACGACCACACGCACGTTCGCGACGCGCCGGTGAAGGACCGCGACGATGTCGTGCAGCGCCGCGCCGTCGGGACTCGTGACCACGGCGATGACGCGCGGAAAGCGCGGCAGCGGACGCTTGCGCTCGAGCGCGAGCAGGCCGTCGGCCTCGAGGCGCGCGCGCGTGATCTCGAGCGCCTTGCGCCGGAGTCCGTCGCCCTCGGCTTCCATCTTGGTGACGGCGTACTGCATCTCGCCGCGCGCGGCGTACACGGTGAGGCGGCCGAACGCGGCCACCTGCATGCCGTCGTCGGGGGCGGCGGGAATGCCGCGCTGGTCGCGCTTCCAGACGACGCACCGGATCTGCGCCGTGCTGTCGCGCAGACAGAAGTACCAGTGGCCGTTGCGGTGCGATTTGAAATCGCTGATCTCGCCGCGCACCCAGAGCGGAATGAACGCGCCCTCGATGACGTCGCGCGCCGTCTGCGTGAGGATGGAAACCGCGACGGCCGATTGCGCCGTCTCTCCCGGATAGCCGTCGGGCTCCGCGTATTCGATCGGAGGCGGCGGCGGCTCCGACCGCGCGACGTCGGACACCAACCCGCCACCGAACAGGTCGAGATCCGATCGTTCGCTCTGCCCCTCCGCGCGGCGCGGCGTGCGCCGGGTCGTCACGACAGCTGCGCCGCGGCGCGAACGGTGTTCGCCATGAGCATGGCGATGGTCATCTTGCCCACTCCTCCCGGCACCGGCGTGATCAACGATGCCACTTCGCGCACTTCGTCGAAGGCGACGTCGCCGACCAACCGCGTTCCGCTTTTCTTTGTCGCGTCGGCGATTCGGTTCATGCCGACGTCGATCACCACCGCGCCCGGCTTGACCATGTCCGCCGTGACCATGCGCGGCCGTCCGGCGGCGACGATGAGAATGTCGGCGCGGCGCGTGTGCGCCGCGAGGTCGTTCGTGCGGCTGTGACAGACGGTGACCGTCGCGTCGACCCCCGGCTGCATCATGAGCGATGCCATCGGCTTGCCCACGATGTTGCTGCGGCCCACGATGACGCAATCGGCCCCTGCCGTCCGCACGCCGTAGGCCTGCAGCATGTAGAGCACGCCCGCCGGCGTGCACGGCGCGAAACCGTCCTTCTCGCCGATCGACAGCTTGCCGACGTTCACCGGATGGAAGCCGTCGACATCTTTGTCGGCGCGAATGCGGCGAATGACCGCGTCGGAGTTGATGTGCTTCGGCAGCGGCATTTGAACGAGAATGCCGTGCACCGCCGGATCGTCGTTCAGCCGGTCGACGATCGCGAGCAACTCAGCCTCGGTGATCGAGGCCGGCCGGCGAATGGTCTCGCCGTTCATACCGAGCTCGAGGCAGGTGCGCTCCTTCGAGCCGACGTACACGGCGCTCGCCGCATCGTCGCCGACGAGCACCACCGTCAACCCCGGCGTGACGCCGCGGGCTTTGAGTGTCGCTACTTCTTTCGCCACGTCGGCCTGAAGCGCCGCCGCGAGCTTGGCGCCGTCGATGATTCCCGTGTCATCCTGAGCGAGCGAAGCGACCGAACGATCTCGGTGTTTGGCGGGAGATCCTTCGCTGCGCTCAGGATGACCAACGCTTGCCTTATCGGGCAAAGTCCACCGCCCGCGTTTCACGAATCAGCACGACCTTGATCTGTCCCGGATACTGCAGCTCCGACTCGATGCGCCGCGCGATCTCCTCGGACAGCGTCGTCATCCGCACGTCGTCGATGTCGTCGGGCATCACGATCACGCGCACTTCGCGGCCGGCCTGAATCGCGAAGACCTTCTCCACGCCCTTGTAGCTCGACGCGATCTTCTCGAGCCCCTCGAGCCGCTTGACGTACGTCTCAAACGCTTCGCGCCGCGCGCCGGGGCGCGATCCGGAGATCGCGTCGGCCGCTTGCACGAGCACCGATACCTCGCTCTCGTGCGGCACGTCGTCGTGGTGCGCGGCGATGCAGTTCACCACGAGCGGGTTTTCGCCGTATTTCGTCGCGACCTCCACGCCGAGCTGCACGTGGGTGCCCTCGTGCTCGTGCGTGAGCACCTTGCCGATGTCGTGCAGCAGCGCGCCGCGGCGCGCCATGGCGACGTCCAACCCGAGCTCGGTGGCCATGATCGCGGCGAGCCAGGCGACTTCCTTCGAGTGCTGCAGGATGTTCTGGCCGTAGCTCGTGCGCCAGCGCATCCGTCCCACGAGCTTGATGAGCTCGGGATGGAGGCCGTGCACGCCCGCATCGTACGCGGCCTGCTCGCCCGTCTCGATGATCTGAGTGTCGACTTCCTTCCGCGACTTGTTGACGACTTCCTCGATCCGCCCCGGATGGATGCGTCCGTCGGACACGAGCTTCTCGAGCGCCAACCGCGCGATCTCGCGGCGAACGGGATCGAAGCACGAGACGACGACGGTATCCGGCGTGTCGTCGATGATGACGTCGACGCCCGTGGCCAGCTCGAAGGCGCGAATGTTCCGCCCCTCGCGGCCGATGATGCGCCCCTTCATCTCGTCGTTGGGCAGCGCGACGGCCGACACTGTCGTCTCGGCTGTGTGGTCGGCCGCAATGCGCTGAATGGCGAGCGCGACGATCTTCTTCGCCTCGCGCTCCGCGTTACGCTTGGCCGACTCGCGGATCTCGCGAATCTTGTTGGCTGCGTCCGCCTGCGCCTCTTCTTCCATGCGGCGAATCAGCTCGTTCTTCGCATCGAGCGCCGACATGCCGGCCATTTGCTCGAGCCGGCGGCGCTCCTCGCCCACGAGCTTCTCGAGCTCGGCTTCGCGATCGGCGACGGTCTTTTCGCGCCGGCCGAACTCACTCGCGCGCTTGCCGAGCTCCTTGTCGCGACCTTCGATGACCTCGAACTTGCGGTCCAGAACGGTCTCGCGCTCGCTGAGCCGGCGCTCTTCGCGCTCGACCTCTTCGCGCCGGCCGCGGATCTCCGTCTCGAACTTCTCGCGGAGCTTGATCAGCTCCTCTTTGCCCGAGACGACCGCGGTCTTGCGAAGGTTCTCCGACTCGCGCTCGGCTTCGGTGATCATGCGCTTCGACGTTTCTTCCGCCGTCGACTTCGCCGCCGCCTGCCGATCGTGCTCCTTCTTCGTTCCGCTGTTGCGCCCAAAAATAAAAAAAGCCGGCGCGGCAATGACAAATACGCCAAGCGCGGCAAGAATCGCGATCAAATCCATATGGGATCTATGCTCCACTACGGCGCAAGCCGCAGGACAAGGAGTACGACGGCTTCCCGACGCGCGGCTTTTGTTTACGCTCCGGCACCTCGCCGGCGAAGGGCGTGATGCGGGCAGCGCTAACTACAAAGCGCGCTTGGACCTACGGGTCGCATGACTACAGCCGCTAAGGTACGCGTCCTCGCCAGAAAAGGCAATAAAGCCGGCCGCGGCTACGTTGCGGCCTGTCCCGATTGGCGTTTCGACGGCGGCAGCAAGGGCCGCACGAACTCGCTGAGCGTGGCGACGGATTCGTTGGTCGACTTGAGCGCGGCCTTCGCCTCGAACAACTCCGCGGTCATCTGCAGCGCCGCGAGCACGACCGCGCGATTCGACTCCACCACGGCGCCGCTCGACATGACCTTCCGAATCGCCTGATCGAGATACTGCGCCACCGCTCTCGCATGCTCGGGCGGCGTGTCGCTGCGAATCGCGTATTCCTCATTGAGGATCGTGACACGAAGCGTGTGCTTCTTGGCGGTCACCGCTCACCCCCTTGGGCCTGTTGGCGGAGGAATCGCACGCGGTCGAGCATCTGCTTGGCGCGCGTGCTCGCCGACTCGAGCTTGCTCTGCAACCGTTCGTTCTCCTTCTCGAGATGCGCGACTCGCGTGGCGAGATCGAGGTTCACCGCGCCCGCCCCACCTTCCGCGACCTCGACTTCCTTGAGGCGTGCCTCGGCCGTGAGCGCCCGGCGCCGAAACGCCGCGAGCTCGTCCGCCAAGTGGTGGACGAGCGTTCCCAAATCCTTGATGGCACGCTGATCAGTTGGAGCGTTGTCTGACATTGAGCTCGTCGGCCAGGGCTTTCAGGATGTCGGTGCGGCGCGCTTCGATCTCGCGATCACGTAGAGTGCGTTCCGCGTGACGGAAGGTCAACCGCCACGCGAGGCTGCGATGCCCCGGCTCGACCCCCTGTCCGACGTACCGGTCGAACAGCTCCACACGCTCCAGCAACTTGCCCGACACGCGGCGAACGACTTCCTCCACCTGCTCGCCGCGAACGCCGTCCGGAACGAGCAACGCGAGATCGAACTCCGACGCCGGCGTGCTCGGGACCGCGACGAAGCGCGACACCGACGGCACCGGCCGCTCGAACGGGCGATGCGCCGGCTCACCCGGCGGCGCCACCTGCGACGAATCGAGAACGCCGAGCGAGAGCTCGACGCCGTACGCCGTTGCCGCCCAGACGGGCGCGTCGAGCGCAACGCGGCGAACGCTGCCGGTCACTACGTCGTCGACCAGTACGTCCCACAACGTTCCTTCGCTCGCACTTTCGCTCTCGCTTTTGCTCTCAGCAGCGCGCAGCGTTACGCGCGCCGCTGGATATGCGGCCTCGGCCGTCGACTGCGCGAGCGCCTTCGCGTCCCATTGATCGTACGCGATCCACGCCTCGAAGTCCGGCGACTTGGGATCGGTGAAATGCGGCGGCTGGCGGCGTCCCATGACGAGGGCCGCGACCCGAAGCTCCTCGTGGGGCAGCGCCCCGTCGCGCGGAATCCAGATCGAGCCGATCTCGAACAGGCGCACGTTGCCCTGCATGCGCGCCAGGTTGTACTCGGCGCGCCGCGCCAACGAATCGAGAATCTCGCGGCGCAAATACGCCTCGTTTTCCGACAGTGGATTCGACAGGTGGACGAACCCTTCGCCGCCCGCGACGAACGGCATGGGGCGCGCCTCGAGCAGGCCCGCGCCCACGAGCGCCTCACGCACGGCCTTCGAGGTGATCCATTGCGGATCGTCGCCGGTGGTACCCGGACGGAAGGGCCGGATCTCGACCGGGAAGCTGTCGTAGCCGTGCAAGCGCGCGACCTCTTCGATCAGATCGACCTCGGACGTGACGTCACCGCGCCACGACGGCACGGTCACGCGCAAATCGTCGTTGGCGCGATCGACGTCGAAGCCGATGCTCGCGACGAACGATGCGATCTCGTCGGTGCCGAGGGTCTCGCCGAGCAGCGTGGCGACGCGGCGTGGGCGAAGCGTCACGGTCGTCGCCGGCGGTCGGTCGTACGCAAGGTCGATCGGCGCTCCGTCGATGGCGCCGCCGGCGAGCAGAACGATCAACTGCGCGACGCGCTCGAGCGCGCGCGGGCCGATCTCGAGATCCACGCCGCGCTCGTAGCGATAGCTGGCGTCGGACGACAGCCCGAGCGCACGGCGCGCATCGCGAATGCGAACCGGATTGAAGTTCGCCACCTCGAGGAAGATGTCGGTGGTGAACTCGGTCACCTCGCTATCGCGTCCGCCCATCACGCCGGCCACCGCTTGCGGGCGCACGGCGTCGGCGATGACGATCATGTTGTCGCGAAGCGTGCGCTCCGTGCCGTCGAGCGTCGTGATGCGCTCGCCGGCGCGCGCGCGGCGTACGACGACGCGCGAGCCCTCGAGCTTCGCGAGGTCGAAGGCGTGCGTGGGCTGGCCCAGCTCGTGGAGCACGTAGTTGCTCGCGTCCACCACGTTGTTGATCGACCGCGAGCCGATCGACTCGAGCCGGCTCACGAGCCAGGCCGGGCTCGGCCCGATCGTCGCGCCGCGGATGACCACACCCATGAAGCGCCGCACGAGGTCCGTGTCTTCGACGCGCACTTCGACGCTGCCCGCCTTGGCAGTTTTCTCGTCGGTCACGGCGGGCGGCACCACAGCGTTCAACCCGTCGATGGCCGGCAGGGCGAACGGTTTCTTGGTGATCGCCGCGACTTCGCGCGCCACGCCGAGGTGCGACAGCAGGTCGGGCCGGTTCGCGCCGACGTCGATAACGAGCCGCACGTCGCCGATCGGCAGCGCCGACAGGAAGGGCGTGCCCGGCGCCACGTCGACGCTGAGCTCCATGATGCCGTCCTGCTCTTCGCCGAGCGCGAGCTCACGCGCCGAGCAGAGCATGCCGTCGGAGATGGCGCCGCGGATCTTCCGCTTCTGGATCTTGAGGCCGCCGGGCAGCACCGTGCCCGTCATAGCGAAGGGATAGAGCTTGCCCGCCGTGACGTTCGGCGCACCGCAGACCACGTCGAGCAGCGTGCCCGTGCCGGCGTCCACCTTGGTGACGTGCAGATGATCCGAGTTGGGATGCGCCGCTTCTTCGACGACCCGCGCAATGACGATGCTCGCGAGGTCCTCGCGCAGCGCGACCAGCTCGTCCACCGTCGCGGTGTGCGCGGTGATGAGCTCGCGCAACCGCACGGCCGACTCGTCGAACGGGACGAACGCCCGCAACCACTCGTACGAAACGTTCATTCTGCGATCTGCTCCAGGAATCTCACGTCCGAATCGTAGAGGATTCTGATATCAGGAATCCCATATCGGCTCACGGCAATGCGTGCCGGGCCCATGCCGAACGCCCAGCCGGAATAGCGCTCGCTGTCGATGCCCGCGGCCTCGAGCACCTTGGGGTGCACCATGCCGGCGCCGAGGATCTCGATCCAACCCGTGCCCTTGCAGGTGGCGCAGCCGCTGCCGCCGCAGACGCCGCACTGCACATCCATCTCGGCCGACGGCTCGGTGAACGGAAAGAACGACGGACGAAAGCGCGTGCGCGACGCGCCGAACAGTCGCTCGGCGAAGCGATTCAACGTCGCCTTGAGATCGACGAAGCTGATCCCCTCGTCGACGCACAGTCCCTCGATCTGCTCGAACGACGGCGCGTGCGACGCGTCGAACGGATCGCGGCGATGGACCAGCCCGGGAATGAGCACGCGAATGGGCGGCACGTACTTCTGGAGCGTGCGCATCTGCACGGGCGACGTGTGGGTGCGCAGCAGCCCTTCGCCCTCGAGGTACATAGTGTCGTGCGCGTCCAACGCCGGGTGATTCGGCGGGAAATTGAGCGCACCGAAGTTGTACCACTCGGTCTCGGCCTGCGGTCCCTGGGCCACGGTGAACCCGAGCTCGCGGAAGATGCCCTCGATCTCCTCGATGACGAGCGTGACCGGATGCTTCGCGCCGCGCCACTGGCGTCGTGCGGGAAGCGAGCGGTCTTCGGCCGCCGCCGGCGCGGTCGCGCGATCGAGCGACGTCTTCCGCTCGGCGTGCAGCGACTCGAGCCGCGTGCGCGCCTCGTTGAACCGTTTGCCGGCCGCCGGTTTGTCGTCCTTCGAGATGGCGCGAAGGGCTTCCTGCAGCGTCTTGACCTGGCCCTGCCGATCGCCCAGGAAGGCGATGCGCGCCGCCTCGAGCGCGTCGGCGTCGGCGGCGCCCTGGAGCGCCGCGCTGCCGTCACGCTCCAGGGCGTCGGCCTGAGCGATGTAGTCCTGGAGATTCATGATTCTCTGGTGGGCAAAAAACAACGGCGGCAGTACGACTCAGTGTCGCGCTGCCGCCGTTGATGAATAGCGAGGAATTACGCTGCGTTCAATGCGGTGCGCGCGGCGTCGACGAGCGCGGTAAACGCGGCCGGGTCGTGGACGGCGAGATCGGCGAGGATCTTCCGGTTCACTTCGATGCCGGCAACCTTCAACCCGTTCATGAACGTGTTGTAGTTCATGTCGTGCTGATGCGCGCCCGCGTTGATGCGCATGATCCACAGCTTGCGGAAATCACGCTTTTTGTTCTTGCGGTCGCGGTACGCGTACTTCCAGCCACGCTCGACGGTTTCTTTCGCGGGCTTCCACAGCTTGCTGCGGGCGCCAAAGGCACCGCGCGCAGCCTTCATGATCTGTTTTTTCCGCTTTAGGCGCGGAACGTTCGATACGGCACGAGGCATCGGAGTCTCCTTAAGCCTGGATCAGGCGCTTGACGCGCTTAATGTCACCGGTGGTCTTGACCAGGCCGGCCTGACGGAGGCGGCGCTTCCGCTTGGACGTCTTCTTGGTGAGGATGTGGCTCTTGAACGCTTTGTAGCGGCGCACCTTCCCCGTTCCCGTCACCTTGAAGCGCTTCTTGGCGCCCTTGTGGGTCTTCATCTTCGGCATCTTAGTATTTCCCCATAAAAAGCAGATCCTTCGCAATGCTCAGGATGACGCTCACGCGTCATTTCGGCGCGAGAATCATGGTGATCGACTTGCCTTCCAATCTCCCCGAGCTCTCGATTTTACCCACGTCCGTCAGCGCCTGAGCCACACGCTCGAGCACGGCCTGGCCGAGCTCGGGGTGCGCGACTTGGCGGCCGCGGAACATCATCGTCACCTTCACCTTGTTCTTCTCTTCCAGGAACCGGCGCGCGTGCCGTGTCTTGGTGTCGAAGTCGTGATCGTCGATGCCCGGTCGGTACTTCACTTCCTTGAGCTCGATCACGTGTTGCTTCTTCTTCGCTTGCCGCGCCTGCTTCGCCATCTCGAACTTGTACTTCCCGTAGTCCATGATCCGGACGACGGGAGGGCGAGCGGTTGCAGCCACCTCGACCAAATCCAATCCCAGCTCTTCCGCCATGCGCAGCGCGACATCGACTTCGAGGATGCCCAGCTGCGACCCGTCGGCACCGATCACGCGGACCGGACTGATGCGGATCTGACGGTTGACCCGCACGCGCTTCGTTGTGTCCTGGATACCGAATTCCTCGTAGAGAGAAAACAAAAACGCGGACCCAATGACGGAGTCCGCGCATACGACCGCCTCCCCGCGCACTGCGGACAGTCGGCTGCTGAGTGGACTCCTGTAGCACACCTTTCCGCACGCGGAGAGGGCCAAAGGGTGGGACCAGCGACGGTCCGCTTTACGAATTGTTCCTAAAGTTAGGCGTTTGTGGGGTTTAGGTCAAGGCGGCGTGACGAAACACCTCTCCATCGACTACCTCTGACTCGGTCAGACATCGGAGCACACCATCATCCACGGCTGGTCGGAGACTCGGGTGAGGACGACCGTGGCCGCACGACCCCCGGTCAGCTTGAGCTTCCGCTGGATCTCGTCGACGTCCACCGCCGACCCGCGCTTCCGGATATCCACCGTGCCGATGTCCAGCGAGCGCAACGTCTCTCGAAGCCGGGCCAGGCTCCACGGCGCTGAGGCTTCGATCCGGAGGGTTCGCCCAAACGGCGTATCCATCGCGAAATCCGCCGACAAAAAAGCGATCCGCTCGTCGACCTTCCAGACGTCGCCGAGTGATTGGCCGAGCTCCTCGACCAGACCGGCGCGGGTGACGGCCGGGTCGGGATCGAGCAGGAAGGTGCCGGGCGCTTGCACAGGTAGACTCGCGCCTGCTTGCTCGACGAGCGTGAGCCGCTCGGGCAGCAGCGTCGCTCTGCGCTGAGTCGTCGCCAGTGCCGGCGACCACAGGACCGACTCCTTGAGGTCGCGGTGCTCCGATACGAACTCGAGCTCCCAACCCGCCGGCACGAGCTCAGTCGGCAGTCCGGGCGCCGCCTTGATCCCCATGGCCACGCCTCGGTCGGCGAGGGCGAAGCACCAGTCGAGCGACGGCTCGCTCGTGCCCGCTGCGAAGCGCCGGTCGCTCGACCGGCGCGCGGGATCGACGAACACCGCGCCGACGTCGTCGAGCCGCACGTCGCGAACGTCGGCGCAGACCGACGTGACACGTTCGCCCACGCCGTTCGCCGCCGCATTCAGCAGGGCCATGTGCGCATGCACCGGATCCTTGTCGACGGCGATCGCCGCGCGTCCGTCGGCGAGGCCGATCAGATCGCCGCCGATGCCCGTACACAGATCGGCCACGAGGTCGAACGGCGCGTACCGTTCGGCGTGGTGCCGCGCCATTCGCTCCGACGACGCTTGCTCGAGACCGGCCTGCGTGAAGTACATCCGGTCGGCATGAGTAAACTTGGAACGCGCGCGAATGCGCAGCTTGGCTTGCGTGAGCGCCGCGGCGACGAGCTCCTGCGGATGGTGACGGCGGAGGCGAGTGATCAGCTGAAGCTCACCGTCGGCCGCCGGCAACGCCTGCGCGACTTCGGCCAGAAGTGACTGCCCCTCCGGCGCGAGCAGCGCGTCCAGGCCGTTCACACGCGCAAGCCGTAGCTCTTGCCGTCGTTCGAGATCTTGCTCCACGCCGTGGTCGCGTCGTGCTCGAACACCACGAGCCAGTCCTCGTCCACCGCACGTTTGAGAATCCGGCGCTTGGTCTCGAGCGTCACCAGGGGCTCGACGTCGTAGCCCATGATCCACGGCAGCGGCAAATGCGCCGCCGTGGGCACCAGATCGGCGAGGTAGAACGCCAGCTCGCCACCCGACTCCATGAGCAAACCCTGATGGTGCGGCGTGTGGCCAGGTGTCTTCACAGAGTGCACGCCCGGAATGATCTCCCGGTCGCCGTCGATCAGCTCCATCTGGCCCGTGGCGCGCAACGGCTCGAAGTTCGGCGGGAAGTAGCTGGCCGCCGTGCGCTCGTTCGTGTGCGTCGCCCACTCGTACTCGCCGCGCTGCATCACGTAGCGCGCATTCGGGAACGCCGGCGCGACGCGTCCGTCCTCGAGCTTGGCGGTGTTGCCGCCGGCGTGGTCGAAGTGCAGATGGCTGTTGATCACGACGACGATGTCCTCAGGCGTAAAGCCCGCCTGGCGAATGCCGTCCTCGAGACGCGTCGGTCCGCGCTCGCCGCGGTTCTCGATGCCATAAATGTCGTAGAACTTGTCCGTCTCCTTGTTCCCCGCCCCGGTGTCGATGAGCACCGGACCTATCTCGTGCTCGATCAACAGACAGCGCATGCCGAGCTGAATGCGATTGCGCTCGTCGGCTGGCATGCGGCGCTCCCACAACGGCTTGGGCACGACGCCGAACATCGCGCCGCCGTCGAGCTTCTGCCCGCCGGCCTGGATCGCGTGCACGCGCCAATCGCCCAGCTGGCGTGTCTCTACGAGGGGTTCGAGGCTCATGCGCTGGAATCGTCCGAGGCGGAGTGTGGCATTGCGGGAGGACGACGGGGCCGTTTGGGCCGGCTCGTGCCGCCGCGCAGCAGGCGCTCGACGTCGTCGAGGGTGTTGCACTCGCGGTCGCGAGCGGCGTCGAGCAATCGAAGCAGCACCTGCGCGGTGGCAAACGCGTCGCCCCCGGCGCGGTGGCGCGCGCCGATGTCGATGCCGTAGTGCCGTGTGACGGAATCGAGATTTCGCCGGCGCAGCTGCGGCAGCAGCTTTCGCGCGAGCCGCACCGTGCACAGCGTGCGGCCCTCGAGCGGACGGCGTGTCGCGCGCTCGACTTCCGCGGAAATGAATCGCCAGTCGAAGCTCGCGTTGTGCGCGACGAACACGTGCCCTTCGAGCACGCCGAGGAGCTGATCGCACACCTCGCTGAACTTCGGCGCGTCCTTGACCATCTCCCACGTAATGTTCGTGATCGCGATGATCGCCGGCGGAATGGAGCGCTCGGGATTGATCAGCGAGTCGAACACCAGCGTCGCCTCGCCGTTGCACACGCGCACCGCCGCGACCTCGGTGACGCGATCGCCGTGGTGCGGACTCGTCCCCGTCGTCTCGACGTCGACGACGATGAACGGCTCCTGATGCAGTCCAGCGACCGCCGGCGCCACGGGCCACGTCGGCGCGCTCGGCATCGACTCGCGGAGACGCCACCGGCCGTCGGTGTCGCGCGCGAACTTTCTGTGGCCGGCAAAGAGCGCCGCCGCCATGTGCTCCGCCACGTTGAGCGGCGCGCCCGGCAGCTGGCACACGTGCGAGATCAACGCCTGCGGATCGGCCGGACCCGCGGCGAGATAATCGGCCGCGCGATCGGTGAGCAGCGTGTCGGCGACGCCGAGCGTCAAGCCGGGTGCTAAGCCCATGGGTCGTCGCGGCGCACCGGCAGCGTCATGCATCGTGGACCGCCGCCGCCGCGCACCAGCTCCGCGCCCTCGAAGGTGATCACCGCGCGGTCGCCCTCGGCGACGCGCTCCTCGCCCGTGAGAAAGGCGGTGCTCGACACGACGCGGAAGCCCATGCGCTGCAGCTCGTGCAGCGTGGCCTCGTTGCGTTGGTACGACAGAATGACGCCCGGCTTCATCGCTACAAAGTTACACCCCGACGCCCACTGTTCGCGCTCCTGCAGAGTGCGCCGCTCGCCGCCGCAGAACACCGGCTCGATGGGCATGTCGCACTCCTTGAGCGCGGCGAAGATGTTCGAGCGCTCGTGGATCGTGGCCTCGCCCTTTCGCCAGTGCAGCACGGGCAGCCGCTCCGGTCCGAGAAAGTGCGGCGGAAACACGACGCACAGCTCGCGGTCGATCTGCGTGAAGATCATGTCGAGGTGGATCGCCGTGCTCTCCTTCGGCATCACCACGACGATGACGTCGCGCACGCCGCCGCGCTCGAAGAACTCCGAGGCGATCTGATCGATGGCGGCGGGACTCGACCGCTCGCTGAAGCCGAGCACCACGAGGTCGCGGCGCAACGGGTGAATGTCGCCGCCTTCGATCGTGTAGTTCACGCGCCGCTCGGAGGCGCCGTCGTAGAGCAGCCCGGCGTTGGTCAGCTCCGGGTGATGGGTGAACAGCGCCTTCATGATGATCGCTTCGGTCCAGCGGATCGCGTAGCGCATGGAGCCCACGATCACGTGCTCGCCGGCGACCATGCAGCTGTCGCGCGTGAAGAACAGGTTCGGCAGCGGAGGCAGTACGTGTCCCGGCTCGTTGAGCGCCTTGGCGATCGGACCGGGCGGCTCGTCCTTGCCCTCGATGAGCATCCGCACGAGCGCTTCGGCATCCAGCTCGCTGATGTCGCGCGCCAACGGCTCCGAGGGGACGATGTCCATCG
The DNA here is from genome assembly GCA_028287235.1 of Gemmatimonadota bacterium. Taxonomy (GTDB): domain Bacteria; phylum Gemmatimonadota; class Gemmatimonadetes; order Gemmatimonadales; family Gemmatimonadaceae; genus JAQBQB01. The sequence goes on from JAQBQB010000020.1 coordinate 169,649, forward strand.
TCTCCCGGATCAGGAGATCGCGCGCCTCGGCGTTGGCGAGGATGTCGGCGAGCAGCGTCCGAACCTGATAGACGGTGGTGAACCGCTCCAAAATCGCGATGAAACGCCGATGCTCGCGTTGCGCCGACTCGGCTTCGATGATGTCGTCGTAGAGGTAGTCCGCGCGGTTGCTCGGGGTGACGGCGAGCAGTTCCGGACCCGGGGAATGCACAAGAACGCCGCGCAAACGGCCGATTTCCGATGAGACATGGGCGGGCATGGCGCAAAAGCTAACCCGGGCTCACCGGCTGGTGCAGTTAGACCCGCTCCTTTAACTTGTGAATGAATTCACAAGCCGCTGTGTCCGTGAAACGCATCGCAGATTCCACCGTCCGACGCCTCTCGGCCTACCTCCGCTTCCTGGAGGACTTCGAGGGCCGGGGACTGATGACCATATCGAGCGAAGAGCTGGCGAAACGTGGCGGAACGACCTCGGCGCAGGTCCGAAAGGACTTGTCGTTCTTTGGCTCGTTCGGCAAGCGCGGGTTGGGTTATTCCGTCCCCGAGCTCGCCGGCCGCCTTCGCGAGATCCTCGGGCTCGGCCGCGAGTGGAAGATCGTCATCGTCGGCGCCGGCAAGATCGGCGCGGCGCTCGCGCAGTATCGGGGCTTCCGGCAGCGCGGCTTCAGCATCCTCGCCGCCTACGACAACAACCCTGAGAAAATCGGTCGCAAGCTGGAGGACATTCCCGTGCGCGACATCGATCAGCTCGAGCGCGACATCGAGCGCGAGAAGCCCGACATCGCTGTGCTCACGGTGCCGGCCGAGGAAGCGCAGTCGGTCGTGAACCGCGTGGTGAGCGTCGGCGTGAAGGCGATCCTGAACTTCGCTCCCACGCAGCTACACGCGCCCGCCGACGTCACGGTGAAGACCGTGAACATGGCGATGGAGCTCGAGGGGTTGAGCTTCGCGTTGACGAATCGGGAGTAGGAACGCCGGTCGCTCAGGATGAGGCGTGCGGCGTCACGGCCGCGCCCGCACCAGCTTCGCGAACTGTTCCGGCGACAATGTCTCCGGCCGCGCCGTAGGATCGATCTCGGCGGTCGCCAGTGCAGCGTCGGCCTGCTCCACGGAAATTCCCCACACCGATCGAATCACGCGCCGCAGTTGCTTGCGCCGCATACCGAAGGCGTCGAGCACGAAGCGGCGGAAGGTCGCTTCCTCTTCGGGCGAAACGGCGGGATCATCGCGCGGCTCGATGCGCACCACGGCACTCTCCACCTTGGGCGGCGGCAGGAACGACCCGGGCGCGACGCGGAACATGAGCTTCGCCTTGGCCAGCGCCTGCACGTTCACCGACAGCGCTCCATACTCGTCCGACCCCGGCGCCGCGACGATGCGCTCGGCCACCTCGCGCTGCACGAGGTAGACGGCTTTCTCCGGGCGCGGACGCTCGAGTGCATGAAAGAGGATCGGCGTGGTGATGTAATACGGTACGTTGCCGACGAGCTGAAACGGACCGCCGGCGACTTCGCGCAGATTGACCGTCAGCACGTCCGCCTCCACGACCGACACCGACGGCTCGGACGCATACTTCTCGCGCAGCTTGGCGGCGAGCGCGCGATCGTATTCGATCAACACGAGCTTCTTCGCATGCGGCAGCAGCGTCGCGGTGAGACTTCCCCGCCCTGGGCCGATCTCCACCACCGTCTCGTCGCCCGACAGCTCGAGGGCGTCGACGATGCGCTGGAGAATGCGCTTGTCGTTGAGGAAGTGCTGTCCGAGGCTTTTCCGGACAGGAGGATGGGTACGCGGCGGTTTGCCGTCGTCAGGCGATGCCATGGGCGGGAGTGCTACGTCCGCAGCAGGACGATCGTCAGATCGTCGCGCCGCGTTGTCGTGGTGATGTGCGCGTCGAGCACTTCGAAAACGCGCTCGAGGATGACGGCAGGCGTCGCATCGCGATGTTTGCGGATCTCGTCGAGCACGCGCTCTTCGCCCAACCGCTCGCCGGCACGGTTGCGCGCATCGCTCACGCCGTCGGTGAAGAGCACGAGCAGATCGGCGCCCGCGCGCCAGTCGCGGCGCGCTGTGGCCGGCCGCCGCTCGTCCATGCCGATCGGTGGATCGCTCGCCGCGAGCCGCTCGAAATCCTTTCCTTCCGCGAGCAGGAACGCGTGCGGATGTCCGGTGTTCGAGTAGCGCAGCTCGTTGTTCGCGGGGTCGATCGCCGCGTAGAACGCCGAGATGAACATCTCCGTCACCGCCAGCTCTTCGCGCAGCGTCGACATGAGCGCGTGCAGCATCTCGCCCGGATCGCCCGTGGCTTGCGAGTGGATCGCCGCGGCGCTCATCGCGAGCGCCATGATCAGCGCCGCCTGATAGCCATGGCCCGAGACGTCGCCGATCATCACGCCCGTCTTGCCGTGGCCGAGGCGGAAGAGGTTGTAGAAGTCTCCTCCCACGCTCTCCGCAGGAACGACCCGCGCCGCGACCGTGGCGTGCGGCGCGACGATGGCGTTGTTCGGCAAGAGCTTCATCTGCAGGTCGTGCGCGAGCTGCATCTCGTGAGCGAGCCGCTGCTGCTCGACCGACGCGCGCACGAGCCGCGTATTCTGGATCGCCGTGCCGATCTGCGTGGCGATCGCCGCGATGAGCTTCTGATCGCCGGCCGTGAACGGCTGCCCCGAGCGCCGGTCGGAAAGATTCACGACGCCGAGCGGCTCCGCGCCGCGCGGTGCAGGCGCGGTCCACATGATGGGCACGGAGAGCATCGCGCCGCGGCGATAGCCGGCTTCCTCGGGACAGATCATCTGATCCGGCTCGGCGAGCATGGGATGCTGCGTGCGGAACACGCGCGCGCTCACGCTGCACGGGTCGTCGACGTTGATGCTCGGCACCGTGGCGAGGTCCACGCCGAGCGCGGCCACCGCCTTCAGCGTGTTCGTGGTGCGGTCGTGCACGAGGACCGATGCGCGCCGCGCGCCCACCGTCTCGGAGACTTCGCTCAGGATCGTCTTCGTCGCTTCGTCGAGTGCGACGGTGCGGCCGAGGATCTCGCTGATCGTGTAGAGCAGATTGATCTCCTCGTACCGCTCGGCGAGCTCGTTGGCCGCGTGCTCCACCTCGAGCGCCGACTGGAGATATTGCGTGACGACGGGGAGCAGAAAGGCCATGAAGCTCTGGAGCTCCACGTCGCGCTCGGGACAGGGACCGAGCGCCAGCCACGCGCGCCGCGGGCCCGGCACTCCGGCGATGACCACCGTTCCGGCGGGCGACTGGACATGGACTTCGCCCTCGGACAGCGCGGGAAACCGGGACGGCATCGGTGCATTGGCGGTGGCTGCGTCGAGCGAAGGCGGCCCGTCGCCGGTACTCGGCTGCGTCCAGACGCCCGCATCGCAATGCGTGGCGTCGTGGAACGCGGTGAGCACGTGCACCAGGTCGTTCATTCGCGGTTGAGCGTCATCCGGACGACACTGCCACGCGCGCCGTCGACGCGTTCCACGCGGTCCATCAGCGCGCGCATGAGGAACAGCCCGCGGCCATCTTCGCGCTGGAGATTCTCCGGTGTCGTCGGGTCGGCCGACGGCGCGTCGAAATCGAAGCCGTCGCCCTCGTCGCCGACTTCCACCACCAACCGCTTCGTGTCGACTTCGGCGCGGACGTGGACGTGCTTCGCCGGGTCCTCGCCGTTGCCGCGCAGGATGGCGTTGGACAACGCCTCGCTGAGCGCCACCGGAACGTTGAGCATGATCTGGCCGCGCGCGAAGTCCATGACCTCGCACTCGTGCCGAATCAGCTCGACGACGTCTTCGATGAAGCGGACGTCGCTCGGGATCTCGAGCTCGACGACCCGCACATCGTCGCCGGGGGGTGGCACCTTGTTTGTTATCGCAGCAGACATCGGTGAATGATAAGACAAAGGGCACCGGCACGGAGCGGCTGTCTCATGCCGCCACCATGCCGATGCCCGTCGCAGGGAGCTTCCGACGCGTGAACAGCGCCAGAAGCGTCAGAAGCTCTGGAGTGCGCGCTCGCGCGTGTCGGCAATCTGGAACAGCGTATCGAGCTTGGTCAGCTCGAACAGCGTCTTGAGATCGTCGTTGAGATTGGCCAGCCGCAGCTCGCCGCCCTGCTCGCGAATCTTCTTCGAGAGCGAAACGAGCACGCCGAGGCCCGAGCTGTCGATGTAGCCGGTCTGGGAGAAGTCGATGAGGAACTTCTTTTCGCCGCGCTCGAGCTCATCGAGGACCTTCTGCTTCAGCTCCTGCCGATTGCCCACGATCAGCTGCCCCTCCACATCCACCACAACGACCTCCCCCTCCTTCTTGATCGAGAAGCTCATGTCGTACTCTCCTAGCGGGACTCGTTCGTTGTCACCGGCGCATCCGGCGTCTGGGACGCTTGGAGCGCGGTAATGGCAGCCACATTGATAATGTCCTCTACAACGGCCCCGCGCGAGAGATCGCTGCAAGGCCGTCGTAGCCCCTGAACGATCGGACCGATCGCGCTCGCACCGGCCAGCCGCTGCACCAACTTGTACGCGATGTTTCCGGCGTCGAGCGACGGGAACACGAGCACGTTCGCTCGGCCAGCCACCGGACTGCCCGGAGCCTTCCGGGACGCGACCACGCTAGCGAGCGCAGCGTCTCCTTGCAATTCTCCGTCCACAGCGAGGTGAGGCGCACGCGACCGAACTTCGGCCAACGCGGCCCGCACCAGCTCGACCGACGGACCCGAGGCGCTTCCCTTCGTGCTGAACGACAGGAACGCGACGACCGGCTCGTCGCCGACGATGCGACGCCGATCGGCGGCCGCGGCGATGGCGATGTCCGCGAGCTGCGACGGGTCGGGATACCGGACGACGGCACAGTCGGTGAACGTCAGGACCTCCGCCGCGTCGGTGCCGCGAAAGGGCGGCACGACCATGTAAAACGCGCTCGAAATCGTTTGGACGCCGGCTTGCGGACCGACCGTCCACAGCGCGGCGCGCAGCACGTCGCCGGTGGTGTGCACCGCGCCGGCGACGCAGCCGTCGGCCTGTCCGTCGGCGACGAGGGCGTCGGCGAAGAAGAGCGGCGTGTGGAGAAGCCGCGTGGCCTCTTCATTTGTGAGCCCCTTCGCGCCGCGCGACTCCAACAGCCGATCCGCGGCGATGCGGGTCAACGGATCCGAACGCGGGTCGCGCACCGGAAGTCCGAGCGCGCGCACGGCGGCATGCGAATCCTCGTCGGCCGGGTCGAGCACCAGGATCGGATCGACGATGCGCCGGCGCGCCAGGTCGGCGACCGCGGCGCGGGTGCGTTCGTCCGCGCTCTCGGGAAAGACGATTCGACGAACGTCGGCCGCCGCGCGCGCCTGCACGTCGGCAAGCCAGGTCATTTCGCCGCGCTGCGCTTGCGCAACGCGTCGGCCACCGCGGGATGCACGAGGCTCGTCAGATCTCCGCCATATCGCGCGATCTCGCGTACCAAGCTCGCGCTGATGTACGTCGTGTCGAGCGACGGCACCATGTACACGGTCTCGAGCTTCGGCGAGAGATGGCGGTTCATGAGCGCCATCTGATACTCGTACTCGAAGTCGCTCACGGCGCGCAGCCCACGAATCAACAGATTTGCCTTCTCGCTCGCGGCGAAATCGACCAATAGCCCGCCAAAGCTCTTCACGACGACGCGCGGCTCGCCCCTCATGGTGGCGCGAATGAGCTCGACGCGCTCCTCGACGGTGAACAGCGGCTGCTTCGTCGAATTGGTCGCGACCGCCACGGTCAGCTGGTCGACGAACTCCAGGCTGCGGCGGATGAGGTCTTCATGCCCACGAGTAATCGGATCGAAGCTGCCGGCATAAATCGCTACGCGCACAAAGAGCAGGGGTTAGGGTTGTGGGTCTAGGGTCTAGGGAAGGACTGTGGCCGCTCCGCGGCCACATCTTGAATGCCGTAGAAACTACATCATCGAGGCGCCGAAGGCGCCGTACCTTCCCTAAACTCTATACCCCAGACCCTATACCGTCGTCCTGAACAGCGTAACCACGGTGCCGCCGTACTTCCGTCGCTCTCCGTCGCCGGGCAAGTGCTCGTTGATTCGGTGCTCGATGCCGAGGATGTCCGCGAACGGCGTCGTGAGCCAGCGCTCGGCGATCGTCGTCGCGATGCCGAGGTCGTAGGGCGGGTCGGCGAAGGCGACGTCGTAGGCGTGCGGCGCGAGATCCTGCACGAAACGCAGCGCGTCGCCGCGGCGAATGATGGCGCCCGAGCCCGCGCCGAGCGCATCGATGTTCTCGCGAATCGCGGCGAGGCTCGCCGGCGACGACTCGACGAATTCCGCTACGTCGGCGCCGCGCGACAGCGCCTCGAGCCCCAGTGCGCCCGATCCCGCGAAGAGATCGAGCACGCGTGCACCGGCGAGCCAGGGATTCACGATGCTCAACCACGCTTCACGCACGCGATCGCCCGTGGGACGCACCTGTTCGCCCTTGGGTGCGTTGATCACGCGTCCGCGCCACTTCCCCGCAACGATGCGCATGCGGTCAGGCGCGGAAGTCGGCGAGCCGCGCCTGGAGGCGTGACTCGCCGTTCCACTCGTCGCGCTCGAGGCGGAAGGCCACGTCGATGGTGGCTCCGACTTGCACTTCGCGCGCGCGCGGGCCCATGCCCCATCCGAGCGCAGTCAACTCACGGCCGTTGCTCTCGAGCAGCAGCTTGAGTCCATCCTTGCCGACGATGCGCGGCGGCGCCGCCACCGTCACGCGCCGCGACACGAGCAGCGGCGACGGATTCCCCATGCCGCACGGCTCCATGTAGCGCAGCAGCGTCTCGAGCTCCTCGTCGATCTGATCGAAGGGAATTTCGAGATCGACGCGCAACTCCGGGACGAGATCGTCCTCGGTCAGTTGCGCCAACGCGATGCGGTTGAATCGCTCGGCGAAATCGGATACCCGGTCGGCGGCGATCGTCACGCCCGCTGCCACGCGGTGGCCGCCGAAGCGCAGGAGGAGATCGCTGCACTGCGTCAGGCCGCCGTGCAGGTCGAAGGCGCTGATCGAACGCCCCGAACCTTTTCCCTGCTCGCCGTCGAGCGCGATCAGCACGGTGGGCCGGCCGAACTCTTCGACGATGCGCGACGCCACGATGCCGATCACGCCAGCGTGCCACCCGTGCTCGGCGAGGACGATGCCGTAGGTCGACGCGAGGTCCATGCGCTGCACGAGCTCACGCGCGCGCTCGAGCGTGGCGCGATCCATCTCCTGCCGCTTCGCGTTGAGCTCCTCGAGCTCCCGCGCGATCGGATTGGCTTCCTGTTCGGTGGCGGTCATCAAGAGCTCGACGCCGCGGAGAGCGCTTCCGAGGCGGCCGGCCGCATTGAGTCGCGGAGCGAGAATGAATCCGATGCGACCGGCCGTCAGCGGTTTCTTGTCGAGGCCCGCGGCGCGGATCATGGCGCGAATGCCGGGACGCGGATTGTCGTTCAGCAACTTGAGGCCGTAGCGCACGAACACGCGATTCTCGCCGCGCAGCGGCGCGACGTCCGCGATGGTGGCCAGCGCGACGAGATCGAGCATGCTGTAGACGACATTCTCATTGCCGCCCACGGCGCGGGTCAGCGCGAGCGCGAGCTTGAACGCCACACCCACGGCGGCGAGGTCCTTGTCCGGCGACGTGCAATCCGGCCGCCGGGGATTGAGCATCGCGTACGCGGGCGGCAGCGGTCCACCTGGCAGGTGGTGATCGGTGACGATCACGTCGATGCCGCTCGCCTGCAGCTCGGTGATCGGACCGATGGCGCTGGTGCCGCAGTCGCAGGTCACGACCAGCGTGGCGCCGACGTCCCTCGCCGCGCGCACGCCGGCATCGGTGAGGTCGTAGCCGTCCTCGAGCCGTCGCGGAATGAACGGGATCGCGTTGCCCCCCGCGGCGAGGAGCGTGCGGACCATGATCGTCGTCGAACAGATGCCGTCGACGTCGTAGTCGCCGTGCACGAGAATCGTCTCGTTCTCGCGCAGCGCGCGCGTGAGCCGCTCCACGGCGCGGTCGAGATCGGCGAGACAATTCGGCTCGTTGAGGTGTTCGAGGCGTGGCCGGAGATACGCCTTGGCGTCGTCCGGCGCGCCGAACCCGCGGGCCGCGAGCAGCTTGGAGATCGGCGCCGGCAGATGCAACTCGTGCTGAAGCCGCTCGACGACCGCGGCGTCAGGCTCGACGGGCAACAACCAGCGCGCCTGGGGCCGAGCGCGAACGGCGGCGGTAATCACGAGCGAAAGTTATTGGTCGCGTGCACGACCAACAACCATCATTCCGTCGCGTACAACATCACGCCGCATCCCTCGCACACCTCGGTGGCGCCGGTGCCCGACATGATGCTGCGGCGCTGCAGCGGAAGCATCGTGTCGCAATGCCCGCACGAGCTGCCGCGCAGGGGAAACACGGCGTGCACGCGCTTGCGCGAGCGAATGCGGTCGTAGCGCGAGAGCAGCGCACGCGGCACCGCCTTGGACTTTCCTTCGCGCGCCTTGCGCGCCTTGGCCAGCTGCTGCTCCAGATCCTTCTGGTCGGCGGCGAGCGAATTGCGCGCCTCGGCCTGGGCCGTCTCGAGCTCGTTCACCACGCGCTCGCGCTCCTCGACGGTGCGATTCGCCTCGACCAGCCGGAGTCCGATCGCCGAGAGCTCGCGCTCGTCCTCGTCGATCATGCGCTTCGCCGTCTCGAGCTGCGCGGTCGCGGCGGTCGCTTCGCGCATCGACGTCACGCTGTTCAGCGCCGTCTGATTCTTCTCCTGCAACGCGCGATGCTGCGCGACCCGCTCGGCCACTTCGTGCCGGCGACGCTCTTCCGATTCCGCGGTCTGCCGGCCTTGCTGCAGCGCCGCCATGGCCTTGTCGCGCTCCTTGGCCATCACGGCGAGCCTGGGCATCAGCTCGGCGAGACGAGTCTCGAGCTGGTTGATCGCGACGTCATCATCCTGTACAGCCAACAACGCGGCAACGTCTGGGTGCACGAGCCCTCCAGTGAAATGAGAAACGTCAGGAGCGGGACGAATTGAAGCTCTTCCAACGCGGGCGGCCGAGCGCTTTCATCTCGACCGTGAGCCGGCTCTTCTCGCGGATCAGAGTGTCCTTTTGATCCGAGTCGGCGAGCGGAAGCAAGCGGTCGATCTCCCGAAGCCGGTCCGAGAGCTCGCGAGACAGCAGCGCGTTGATGCTGCCGTTTACGGTTTCCTCGGCGCGATCGAGGCCGCCGTTTTCGTTCATGAGCTCTTGAAGCACTTCGGTCGATTCCTCGTCCAAACCGGCGGCCAGCTCGTCGAGAGGCACGTCGGAATCGCCCGCCGTGAGCTCGGTGAAGAGTATTCGATAGATGGGGTCGGCGAAGGTATCCGCACCGATGCGCTCCGCCGCTGGCTCAACATAACGACGATGGTGCAGCAGCATACGGACCAACTCCCGTTCGGCGCGTACGCCGATGGCACTGTGATTCAGCCGCCGGTCGCGCTGCCGGACGGGCGGCGCGCCGGTTTCTTCGTCGGGAGGAGGCCCGAAGTCGCCCGCAGGCGGCGGCGGCTGGCTCGGCGGTCGCTGTTGCTTGGGGCTGGCTTTGAGCTCGCGATCGAGCATGTCGCGAGAGACGCCAGCGACCTCGCTCGTGCGCGCGATGTACAGATCGCGAGTCAAGCCGTCGGCCGTCACGCGAATCGTGGGCAGCAACTTGTCCAGCGCTTCGCGCTTGCGGCTCAAGTCGGTGAACCAGCCACCGCGCTCGAGGATCTGGATCTTGCGCTCGAAGATGTCGACCGACTCCCTGGCCGCGCGCTCGAAGCCTTCGGCGCCGTTCTCGGCGACGTAGGTGTCCGGGTCCTCGCCGTCGGGGAGCGAGATGACGCGGACGGACACGCCGTTCGCGAGCAGCTCGTCGCCGGAGCGAAACGTGGCCTTGAGCCCCGCCTGGTCGCTGTCGTACAGGAGAAACACGTGCTTCGTGTATTTCTGAATCAGCGCGGCCTGCTGCTCCGTGAGCGCGGTTCCCATGGGTGCCACGACTTCCGTGATTCCGGCGAGCATCAGGCGAATCGCGTCGAAGTAGCCTTCCACCACGATGAGACGATCGGCTTTGCGAATCGCCTGCTTCGCCCAGTTCAAACCGTACAAGAGCTTTCGCTTCGAGAATACCTCGGACTCCGGGGAGTTGAGGTATTTGGGCTGGCCCTCGCCGAGGATGCGGCCGCCGAAGCCGGCGACGTGACCAGGTGCGTCATAGATCGGGAACATGAGGCGGTCTCGGAAGCGAAAGCGCGGATCCGGCCGCCCCTCGGACACCACCTGCAAGCCCGCTTCGAGCTGGCGCGCATCGTCGAAACCGAGGGCGCGCAGCGAGTCGCGCACCACCAGCTGGTCGCGCGGCGCGTAGCCGATGCCGAACCGATCGGCGTCCTCGCGCGAGATGCCGCGCGATTCGAGGTACTCGCGCGCCGCCTGCCCCGCCGGGGTGTCCCATAGCTGCGTGCGAAAGAGGTCCGCCGCGGTGGCATTGACCTCCCAGTACGGCTCGCGCGGATCGCGCTCTTCGGCGCGGCGCGACACGTCCGGCACTTCAATTCCAACTTTGGCACCGACGAACTTCACGGATTCGACGAAGTCCATTCCAAGGTGCTTCTGCACGAATGTGAAGACGCTGCCGGATTCGTGGCACACGAAACAGTTATACCCGTGCGACGTGACGGAGAAATTCGGGTCCTTTCCGTGGTGAAACGGACACGGACCGCGCTGGCTGTTGCCCACGCGCTTGAGCTTGACGTACTCGCCGATGATCGAGACGATGTCCGCTTCTTCGCGAATACGCTCGATGAGCTCGTCGGGGATCACGCGAACTCCGCCATCGTCACGCCGGTGCCGCCTTCGTTCCACGCGCCGTTCCGAAACTCCTTCACGCGCGTGTCCTTGCGGAGCATCTCGGCGACCCGCTCGCGCAGCGCGCCCGTGCCCTTGCCGTGAATGATGCGCAGGTTGCGCAGATCGGCGCGCACGGCATCGTCGAGCGCCTGAAGCACCGCGGATTCCGCCTCGTCCGGCCGAAGTCCACGCAGATCAATCTCGGTCGGAACGTGCACTTCCGGGAGATCGCCCATCCAGGTTCCCGCACGCTCCTGCGCCGCGTGCTCAGGCGCGCGAACCAGCGACTTCCGCGACACGGTGAGCTTGATCCCGCCCACGGCGACCACGGCGTCGGTGTCGCGCAGCTCCATCACGCGTCCGAGCTTGCCGCCGAGCGTCGATACTTCGACGGCGTCGCCGACCTCCACGGGGCCGGCGCGACGGGCGGCGGGGGTCGCCGGAGCCGCGCGCCGGTGTACGTTCGCTTCCTCGCGCTCGAGCCGATCCACCTCCACGCCCTGCTTCGCCGCGAGCTGCTCGGCGCGCCGCCGAGCGTCGCGCCCGGCCTCCTCCACCGCCTCCGCGCCGCGTGATTTGAGATCTTTGATCGTGCGATCGATCTCGGCGCGGGCGTCGAGCAGGTAACGGCGCGCTTCCTGCCGCGACTGTTTTTCGGCGGTGCGCTCGCGCTCGCGCACGAGCCGTTCACGCTTGACGATGTCGGCGATGCGGGCGCGCGCGTCGTCGAGCACGGCGGTCGCTTCGCGCTCTCGCGTCTTGAGCTCCGACTCGCGCTTCTCGAGCTGCTCGATCAACGCGGCGACGTCGCGCTCGTGCTGGGGCAGCCGTTCTTCGGCGCGCTCCACGACGCGGTCGGGCAACCGAAGTCGCCGGGCGATCGCGATGCCGTACGACCGGCCGGGAATGCCCTTGATCAGACGATACGTGGGCGCCAACGCCGCGCCGTCGAACTGAAGCGACGCATTGACGACGCCGCCAACATGGCTCGCGAGCTCCTTGAGCGTGCCGAGGTGCGTCGTCGCCACGGTCATGGTGCCGCGCGCCGTGAGATCCTCGAGGATGGCCCAGCCCAACGCGGCGCCCTCGATCGGATCGGTCCCGGACCCGAGCTCGTCGATCACGACGAGTGAATCGGCCGTCGCGAGGCGTAGAATCTCGGCGAGATTTTTCAGGTGCGCGCTGAAGGTCGACAGGCTGGCTTCGATCGACTGCTCGTCGCCAACGTCGGCGAAGGCGTCGTCGAACATCGCAATGCGGCTCTCCGGGCCGACGGGCGCCGGAATGCCGGACTGCGCCAGCGCCGAGATCAGCCCGAGCGCTTTGAGCAACACGGTCTTGCCGCCGGTGTTGGGACCGGAAACGAGCAGCGTGCGCTCGTCGGGCGCCATCATCAAGTCGAAGGGCACGACGTCGGCGCCCTGCGCGAGCAGCAGCGGATGCCGCCCGTTTCGGATGTCGAACCCTTCGCGCGCCGGCACGAGCGTGGCCGGCGAACAGGCATACGTATTCGCGAAGCGCGCGCGCGCGTACAGCCCGTCGAGCTCGACGAGCGCCTCGAGCGTGGCGATGATGTCCTCGCGATGCGGGCGCAGCTCGTCGGTGACCTCGAGCAGGATGCGATCGACTTCCTCGATTTCATCCGATTCGAGCTCGCGCATGCGATTGCCGAACTCCACCGCGGCCGGCGGCTCGACGAACAGCGTGGCGCCCGACGCCGACGAGTCGTGCACGATGCCGCCCGCGATCGCCCGCCCTTCCCGCCGCACGGGAATGACGTAGCGCCCGTTGCGCATCGTCACGGAGCTGTCGGCCACGCGATGATGCGACGCGAGCTGCTCCATCTCGCGCTCGAGGATGCGAATCAGCTCGCCCTGCGCGGCCCGCAGCTCGCGCCGGATGCGCCGCAGGGCCGCCGACGCGTCGTCCTTGACGGTGCCGTCGTCCTGAATCGTCCGCTCGATGCGCGCCTCGAGCGTGGGCGCCGCGATCAACCGGTCGATCAGCGGTGCGAGCACGGCACGCACGATGGCGGGACGCTTGGGATCTCGCAGACGCGTCTGGCTGCGACGCGACGATCGCAGGAGCGTAGCCGCGGCGATGAGCTCCTCGCCGGTCCACCGGCTGCCGATGACCCGCAGGCGCGTGAGCGCACCACTCAAGTCGGGAATGGGATCGGGATGCCATGGCTCGTCGCCCTGCAGCGCGGCACGCATCGCGGCAACGCGGGAGTGGGCGCTCTGCAACGCCAACGCGTCCGTCGTGGGTGCCAACGCCCGGATGCGCGCCGCGCCCAGGTTCGAGGTGGCGAACCCCGCAACTACGTCGAGCACCCGTGGGAACTCGAGAACTGACAGCGCGTGAGAATTCACAAAAAAGCCCGGCTCAGGCTCGCTTGGCCAACTCCTCGCGGACGATGGCGTTGATCGTGCCGCCTTCCGCGCGTCCCTTGAACTGGCCCATCACCTTGCCCATCACGGCGCCGACGTTCGCGGCGCCACCGTCGATCGCCGCGACCACCGCGGCGCGAATCTCTTCTGGATTCACTTCGGGCGGGAGATACTTGCCGAGCGCGTCGACTTCGTTGCGCTCGGTCGTCGCGAGATCGACGCGTCCGCCCTTATCGAACATCTCGATCGACTCGCGGCGGCGCTTGATGCCCTTCCGGAGCACCTCCGTGACGTCGTCGTCGACGAGGTCGCGCTTGAGCTCGATCTCCCGATTCTTGACGTCCGAGATGATGCTGCCGAGCAGCATGACGAGCGCCTTGTCGCCGGCTTTGCGCGCGGCGTTGAGGTCGGTCTGAAGAGTCGCGAGCATCTGAGCCATAGTGGAATTTAACCGCTGGGCGGGTCACCCGGGCGGGTCGTCCGGGCGGATCACCCGGGCGGATCACCCGGGCGGCCACGCCATGGACCGGCCGCCCAGGAGGTGCAAATGCACGTGGAAGACCGTCTGCCCGGCGTCTGCGTTGGTATTCATGACCGTGCGATAGCCGGTGGTGGCGATCCCTTCGCGCTCGGCGATTTCGGCGGCGACGAGCGACAGCCGCCCGATGAGCCCGGGGTCGCGCGCGTCGTTGAGCGAGGCAATGTGCTCGCGCGGCACGACCAGCACGTGCACCGGCGCCTGCGGCTTGATGTCCCGAAAGGCGACGCAGTCGTCGCTCTCGTGGATCAGCTGCACGGGAATTTCCTGGCGCGCGATGCGGCAGAACAGACAGTCGTCGGCCATTCGTTAGGTCTCCCTGAGCATGTGCGACGCGCGCACCACGGCCACCGCGGCAACGCCCGCAGTCTCGAAGCGCAGCGTAGTGTCGGCCAACCGCGCGCGGCGCCAACCCGCCGATTCGAGCGCGGCGCGCTCGAGGGGCTCGATCCCGCCCTCCGGGCCGAACAGTATCACTGGAGCCCGCCGCGCGTCGAGGCCGATCACCAAGGGCAGCGGGTCGCCGTGCAGGTCGAGCACGATGCGGAAGTCCTCATCCTCGCCGGACTCGCCGGCGACGGCAGCGACGTCGGTAATGTCGGCGTCCGGCAGCATGCGCGGCAACCAAGCGCCCCCCGATTGTTCGAGCGCGCTCACCATCCGCGCACGCACCTTCTCGGCGAATTGCGATCCCTCGCCCCGCGGCGAGACGCTCGCGGACCGCTGAAAGCGCACGGCCTGCCAGGTCGAGATCCCGAGCTCCGTCGCCTTTTCGGCAAGCCAGAGCATGCGGTCGCGGTCGCCGATGGGGACGCGAAGATGGATCGGCGCCGGCGGCGGAACGTCAGTCACGCCGTGGACAGTGATCTCTAAAGAGGATTTACGAATTGCTGCGATCGATCCCAAGGCCACGCGCCCCGCTCCGTCGGTCAAACGAATGCGGTCGCCCGCCTCGAGCCGTTTGACTCGCGCGTGGTGCGCCGGCCCTTCGCCCAGCGTCGCGACGGCGCCGGCCGCAAACGGCCCCCCGCCGACGAAGGATGCTACCGGCGGACGATCGTCGTGCTCCACCAGGCGTCCTCCTGATCCTCCTCCTCCACGCCCCACCCCGAGTCGGAGAGCTCGCGGAGCATGTCCTCGCGCTCGGTGAACAGGATTCCGCTCAGGATCACGCGCCCATCGTCCGACAGCGCGAGCGCGAGCGACGGCAGCAGCTCGATCAGCACCGACGAGATGATGTTCGCCGTGATGACGCGCACCGGCGCGACGAGCGCGAGCAGCGTCGCGGCGTCGCCCTCGATCACCGTGACGCGGTCGCTCACACCGTTGCGCACGACATTCTCTTCGGCGTTGCCGATCGCATCCGGATCGAGCTCGATCGCCGCGACGTGCGCCGCCCCGAGCTTGGCGGCGGCGATCGCGAGCACCGCACTCCCCGCTCCGAGATCGGCCACATGGTCGCCGGGCCGAATGACGCGCTGCAGCAGGCGGATGACGCCGCGCGTCGTTGCGTGCTCGCCGGTGCCGAAGGCCATGCCGGGGTCGATCACGATGGTCGTCGCCGGATCGAGGTCGGCGGCCAGCCACGGCGGAGTCACCGTCAACGCGCCGAGCGTCTGCGCGTGAATCGATTGCTTCCACTGCACCGACCAGTCGACGTCCGGCAGCGCCTCGGTCTCGACGCGCGCATCCGGGCTCGCCGCGACGGCCGCGGCCGACAATGCGTCCGCAGCGCCGCGACTCGGCACGTGCGTGATCAGGCTGTCGGCGAGCTCCTGCACGCCCTGCGCGCCGGCGTCGAACAGCGCGGCAAGGACGGCCTCACGTTGCGAGCCGGGAAAAACGCGAAGCGTAACCCACGATGCGGCGTCGCTCACGCGCCGAGCGCTTCTTTCATCTTCGCCCAGAAGCCCTTGCCGCGCTCATCCTGCGGAATACCGGGCTGCAGCTCGGCGAGGCGGCCGAGGAGGTCCTTCTCTTCCTCCGTTACGCGATCGGGCGTCCACAGTTGCACGCGCACATGCAGGTCGCCCGTGCCGCCGGCGTTCACGCGCGGCAATCCCTTGCCGCGAAGGTGGAACACGTGTCCGCTCTGCGTGCCCGCGGGCATGTCGAGCGTGATGTGGTTCGCGACCGTCGGCACGCTCAACTCGGTGCCCAGCGCGAGCTGTGGATACGTCACGAGCAGCTCGGTGTAGAGATCCTCGCCGTGACGCTCGAAGCGCGGATCGTCGGCCACGTCGAACAGCACGTGGATGTCGCCGCGGGGACCGCCGCGCGAGCCGGCGTTGCCCACGCCGCGCAGCGTCATGTACTGTCCGGTCGCCACACCGGCCGGAATCTGGACCGATACTTCGTGGTCGCCGCGCACGCGTCCGTCGCCACGACACTTCTTGCACGGCGACTGGATGATGCGTCCTTCGCCCTTGCACGTCGGACACGGCGCGACCGTGACGAACTGGCCGAAGAACGACCGCTGGGCGCGGCGCACTTCTCCAATGCCCGCGCACGTCGTGCACGTCTGCGACTTCGATCCCGGCTCGGCGCCCGTACCCGTGCATCGATCGCACGGGTCGAGCAGCTTCACGACGACTTTCTTTTCGACGCCGCTCGCGACTTCGGCGAGGGTCAGCGGCACGTTGAGCTTGAGGTCGGCGCCGGCACGCGGGCCATTGCTCGCCCCGCCCCCGCGCTGGCCGAACAGCTCATCGAGCCCGCCGAATCCGCCGAAGTCGCGCATGAAGATGCCGAGCGCTTCGGAGAGATCGACGTGATGGAATCCGGCACCACCGCCGCCGCGCAAACCCGCCTCGCCGTAACGGTCGTACGCGGCGCGCTTCTGCGGATCGCGCAAGACGTCGTACGCCTCGCTGATCTCCTTGAACCGCTCCTCGGCTTCCTTCGCGCCGTTGTTGCGGTCGGGATGGTTTTCCATCGCCAACTTGCGATATGACTTCTTGATCTCCTCGTCGGTCGCCGTGCGCTCGACGCTGAGTACCGCGTAAAAATCCGCCATGATTTCCTGATCAGTCCAGCAGGTCGCTCAAGAGCTGCGATGTGTGGCCCACGAGCGAGATGACTTTTTCGTACGACATGCGCGTCGGCCCGATGACGCCGATCACGCCCGTCAGCGACCCCACGTGATACTCGGCCGTGACGACGGTGAAATCCTCGAGACGGGGATCGTCGTGCTCCGAGCCGATCGTGATCGAGATGCCCGGCGCGTGGATGCGGCGCCGAATCGTCTCACCGAGCGCCTGCGGTGTTTCCGTGAGCGCCAATAACCGCCTCAATCGATCGGCTCCCGAGAACTCCGGCTGCTCCGCCAACACCGACGCCGCGCCGAGCACCACCTGGCCGTCCGACATCGGCATCGCCGCGTCGAACAACTGCTCCCCTTCCTGCAGAAAGATATTGAGGAGTCCAGAGGCACTCTGATCGGTGCCCGCGTCGCGCAACCGCGCGGGAAGCGAGCTGCGGATCTGCGCCAGCGACAGGCCGCCCAGCCGCTCGTTGAGCACGGCGGTGACGCCGGTGATCGCGATGTCGGCGATCTCACCCGGCATCTCGACGAACACCGTACGCATGACGCCGCCGTCGAGCGTGAGCACCATGAGCAAACGCTCACTGCTCACGCGCACGAGCTCCAAGCGCCGTAGCACCGACAGGTCCAGGCGTGGACCAAGCGCGACGCCCAGCTCCTGCGTCAGCACGCCAAGCGTCTGCGCAGCGCGGCGAAGAATGGTCTCAATGGGCGACGAGCTGCCGTTATTGGTGATCTCCTCCGTGAGGCGATCGGTCTCGACGGCCTTGAGCGGCGGAAGGCTGAGCAGCGAATCGACGTAGGCGCGATAAGCCTTGTTGGTCGGCACGCGCCCCGCCGACGTGTGCGGATGGAGGAGGAATCCTTTCTCCTCGAGATCGCTCATCGTGTTGCGGATCGTGGCCGGCGACACGCCGAGCCCGAACCGCCGGGAGAGCGTCCGCGATCCGGCAGGCTCGGCAGTTTCGACGTAGCTGCGAATCACCGCCTCGAGAACGCGGCGTTCGCGACTGCTGAGCTCTTCAGATGCCATAACTCCAAAGCTAGTAATGACTTCGGACGAGTGTCAAGTCGGCGGCGATGGCGTCCAGCCGCAACCAGCCCAGGGGCGTCAGAACGAGACGATTTCCGTCCGTGAGCGTCGCCCAACCGGCGTTCACCCACGGTTGAACCCGAGCGATTTCCGCGCCGCGCAGCACGAGGCCGCCGGTCGTGCGAAGCCCGAGATAGACCTCTTCGGCTGCTTTGTTCTCGGGCGTGAGCTCCTCCCGCTGTTCGATCGGATCCTGTGCGGCGTCCGCATGGCGCATCCAGTCGACGTATGCCGATCGATTCCAACGCCGCGCCGCGCCGTCGAACTCGTGTGCCGACGGACCCAGTCCGGCGTACGGCGCCCCCGACCAGTAGCTGGAATTGTGGCGCGCATGCAATCCGGGGAGACCAAAGTTCGACACTTCGTAGTGATCGAAGCCGGCGGACGTCAGCGCGTCGTGCGCGTGCAGAAATTCCGTCTCGTAGCGTTCATCCGGCGACTCGATCACGTCGCCGCGCGCCTCAGAGCGTCCGAGCGGCGTGTGCGGCTCGATCGTGAGCCCATACAACGACAGATGCGACGGTCCGAGCTCGAGCGCGCGGGCAACGTCTGTCGTCCACGAGCGCTCGAGCTTTTCCGGAAGCGAGAAGATGAGATCGAGCGAGAAATTGTCGATCCCGCCACGACGCGCGGTGTCGACCGCGCGCGCGGTCATGCCGGCGTCGTGTGTTCGGTGCATCCACTCGAGCACGCGATCGTCGAACGACTGCGCGCCGATCGACAGCCGGTTGACGCCGGCGTCGCGCCACGCCGCCACCGACTCGGCATTCACGTCGTCGGGGTTGGCTTCGAGCGTGACTTCGGCGCCATCGGCGAGCGTGATTCGCTCGCGAATCGCCGTAAGCATTCGCGCGACACCTTCTCCGCCGAGCCGAGATGGTGTGCCCCCGCCGAAGTAGAGCGTGTCGGCGGTCCACCCGTCTCGATTTGGAAAGCGCAAATCGATCTCGCGCGCCAACGCGTCGACATACTCGCTCGACGGCACGACTCGGCGCACCGCGATGGAAAAATCGCAGTAGGTACAGCGCCGGGCGCAGAATGGAACGTGAACGTAGACGTGGCGTGGGAGCACTTTGAAATATAGGAGTGAACGCGGTCGGGAACCGCCCTGCATTGTTTTCACGTGCGGTTGCCTTTCCTTGTTCTTTCTTGACGGACCAAGCGGATCATCGCCGCCGAATCTCTCCCGTTAGCGCACACTCCACGATGCCACGCAGCTCCAGCCCGGTGACCGCCGTGAGACACTGCGACACGGGCAACGCGGTCCGCGCACACAGCTGGTCGAGCGATGCGGCGCCCTGGTCGAGCGCGTCCCAGATGCGCTGCTCCGATTGATCATCGATGACGGGGCGAGACCGAACCGGTGCCTGCAATCCAACCAGAAAGAGCGCGTCGGCCACCGAGGTGATGGCGTGCGCGCCGTCGCGGATCAACTCGTTCGTCCCTTCACTCTGCGGGGAGTCGATCGGACCCGGCACTGCCGCAACGTCGCGTCCAAGATCGAGCGCGCACCTCGACGTGATGAGCGCACCGCTCTTCACCGGTGCTTCGACGACGATCGTCAGTGACGCGAGACCCGCGATGATGCGGTTGCGGCGCGGGAACGACCCCGCGTCCGATTTCGCGCCCGGCGGAAGCTCGGACAACACCAGTCCGCGCGCCGAGATCTCGCGGTGCAGCGCGGCGTGCGCCCGCGGATAGACCAGGTCGGCGCCGGTGCCGAGGACTGCGACGGTACGGCCCGACGCCTCCAATGCTACGGTGTGCGCGATGGCGTCGATGCCGAGCGCCATGCCGCTGACGATGCAGGCTCCGCCCCGGGCGAGCGCGCCGACCAGCGCGCGCGTGATCCGTTGGCCATACGCCGTCGCGCGCCGGGTTCCCACGACCGCCACCACCGGCGACACCAGCGTTCCCCAGTCGCCGCGCGACCATAACACCGCCGGCGGGTCGTGCAGCTCTCGTAGGGCCGCCGGGTAGCCCTCGTCGACGTTCGTGGTCAACGCGAGCCCACACGAGACGCCGCGCGCGAGTAGCTCGTCGGCCCGCGCGTACGCATCGCGCACCACCTTGGGCGAGAACCCCTCACCCAACGCCCGCGAGGCGGTACAAAAACGCTCAATCAGTTGTCGATGCGTCACGCTGCCGACGTCGGCGACGAGCGTGAGCGCGAGGGCCGCGCGCCGTTCGTCAGGGAAGCGAGACGGTATCGTCGCGGCGGACAACTTCCTTCTTCAGATCGAGGACGCGCGACCACCACGAGGCGAGCAACGGCTCGAGACCCACGCGCGCGGCGGCGCTGATGGCGAAGATGCCGAAGGCATCGGGCGCATCGATCGGGGGCGCGGGCTCGTTGGCGAACAGGTCCATCTTCGTGAACACGACGCAATGCGGCTTCTGCGCGAGCTCCGGGGAATACGATTCGATCTCGCGCCGAAGCTGGTCGTACTCCTCCTGCCAATCCATGGCGTCGATCGGAATCAGGAACGCCAGCACGCGCGTGCGCTCGATGTGGCGCAGAAAGAGCAACCCGAGCCCGCGCCCCTCGTGCGCGCCCTCGATGATGCCCGGCAGATCGGCGACGACGAACGTTCGCCCGTCGGTCAGCTGCACTACGCCGAGGTTGGGGCTGAGCGTGGTGAACGGATAGTCGCCGATCTTGGGGCGGGCCGCCGAGATCACCGAGAGCAGCGTGGACTTCCCGGCGTTTGGCTGACCCACGAGGCCGACGTCGGCGATCAACTTGAGCTCGAGCTCGAGCGTGCGCGCTTCGCCGTCTTCGCCGGGCTGGTACTCGCGCGGCGACTGGTGCGTCGCGGTGACGAAGTGCGAGTTGCCCTTTCCCCCGCGGCCGCCCTTGGCCACGACGAGCCGGTCGCCATTCTCGAGGATTTCGCCGAGCAGCTCCGACGTCGAAAGATCTTTGACGACGGTGCCGACCGGCACGGGCATGATCACGTCCTTGCCCGACTTGCCGCTCTTGTTGACGCCCGAGCCGTGATCGCCCGCCGGCGCCGTCCAGGTGTCGCGGTAGGTGTAGTCGAGCAGCGTGGCCAGGTTGCTGTCGCCCACGAGGATGATGTCGCCTCCCCGACCGCCGTCGCCGCCGTCGGGACCGCCCAACGGAACGAACTTCTCGCGCCGGAACGACGCGATGCCCGACCCGCCGTCTCCCGCTTTGACGTTTACGACTACTCGATCGATGAACATTCCCGTCACTTACCTCGAACGCGCGCCCAGAGCAGGCGCAGTGATTGTGCGCGATCGCCGGCCAACAGGCCGGCGATCGTTTCGACCGCGTCGTCGATCGCCGCGGGTGCGACGCCGACGTTTCGCGCGCCATGCAGATGCGAATGCAGTTGCCGGTCCTGTCCTGCCGCCGCGCACGCCGCAACGATGCAGAGCTCGCGACGGGGCAGATCGAGCCCCGGACGCGACAACACCTTCCCGTACCCTTCCGTGATCATCCACTCGTCCAACGCCGGATGCAGCGCGCGAATGTTCTCGCGCAGCCGCCCGTACATCGGGCCGTAGACCGCCGCGCATGTCTCCTGCCCCTCCGACCGCCAGGTCACGACATCGTACGATATCCCGCGCAGCTCCGGCTCGGGTTGCACGCGGCGCCACTCGCGCATCGCATTCAACGCCCTTGGAAAACCGGCGAAGAGGTAGCTCTGCAGGATCAGCTCCTCCACCCATCCCGCTGGAATATGGCCCGCGGAGTCGACGATTGCGTCGCGAATCTCAATTTCGCTCCCCGCGGTGACCACCGCGGAGAGACGAATGAGCGCCCGCGTCGCGTCGTCGAGCTCGTGTAACATGGGCGGACTCGAGTCCGGAACCGTCATCGATCCACCGTCCGGCGTACCCAACGGTTGCGGTCTCGCCTGCGGGTCAGGAGAGCAGCCGGATTTCGCCGACGACTTCGCCGCGCGTGTTGCGCACGGGGCGGCGAAGAAACTCCTCGAGCCGTGGCGGAAGTACGGCCGGAAGCGCGTCGAAGATCTGGAGGATGCGAAGCACCGCCGGGAACTGCGCCCGCTGCGCGCCGTCGTCGACCTTCACGGAGAAGCCCATCCCCTGCTCCGGTACGCAAAACGAATGCACGCCCTCGGCACCGATCTTGGCGATCACGCCACCCTTCGTCTCCTCGATGAGCACGGAGTCGAACCGGTCGGTTCCGCCCACGAGGAAGGGACGCGTCGCCATGGCGTGCACGATTCGGGACGGAAGGCTGTCGCCGTCGCGCACCGCGCGGGCGAGCCGCGACCACGCGCGCGCCATGTTCTCCAAGGGCAGCGAGAACGCGACGACACCGCACCCGTCGACCGCCTGGCCTACCTGTGCTTCTTCGAGCCCAGACCACTTGGCCACCGCCTGTAAGCAGCAGCGCTGCACGGGATGATCGCGCCGTTCATAGCCGTAGGTGTGCCAGCCCGCGGTGTGAGCGCGCGCCAACATCGCCGCGTGCTTGCCCGAGCAGTTGTTGTGCAGCCGGCTCAGGCGGGCGCCGGACTCACGCAGCATTTTCATCCCCCGCGACGAGAGCGGATCGTGCGGGCCGCAGGCCAGGTCGCCCTCCTCGAGGCCGATGTCGTTCAACATGCGCTCGGCCAGCGCGACGTGTTCCGGCTCTCCGCCGTGCGACGCGCAGGACAGCGCCAGCTCGTTATCGCCCCAACGGAGTTGGTCGAAGCCGCCCGACTCGAGGAGCGGCATCACCTGGAAGGGCTTGCCGCACGAGCGCCACGAGCTGACGAGGGTCGCGTCGTGAGCGCTGGCCACGAGTGTGTCGTCGGGGCCCACGACGGCGGCGTGCACGCGATGCCGTGATTCGATGTCCGCGCCCCGAGTAGCGACGACGTCAAGCTCGAGCGATTTCATCAGGTGGGTGTCCGTCCGCGAAAGGCCGAAGCGAGCGAGCCAGACCTGGCGGCGCTCCGAGCCGATGCTCGAAACTTAATCGCGAGCGGACCGCGGAATGGTAGTCCCGCCTCAGGCGGCCGGCGCTTCGGCAATCGGTGCGGTACGCGCCGCACGCGCCGCGACGGAGATTCCCGCGAGGATGAGTGCGCCGCCCACGAAGGTCGCCGCACCGGGGACTTCACGAATTCCCGGGAGGAAAGCCGCGAGCAGCGTCGCTCCCACGGGCTCGCCCAGCAGCGTGAGGTTGACGACGTACGCGGGCAGATACTTCAGCGCCCAATTGAGTCCCGTGTGTCCGAACAGCATCGGTCCGATCGCCAGCGCGAGGAAGATCGCGAGCTCTCGCGGCGGTTGTCCGAGCACGGGGGCGTGTACGATCGCCGCGAACAGCAAGAGCACCACGAAGCAGGTGCCGTAGACCAGCGCGACGTAGGGCCAGATGTCGAGCGTCGACCGCAGCCGGCGGCCGGCGACGAAGTAGCACGCCGCCGTCACGGCACCCACTAGCGCGAGCCCGTCGCCGAGCAGCGCCCGGCTCGACGTGGCGCCGGCGTTGGCGGCGATGTCGGGAAGCGCGACGACGACCGCACCGCCCATCGCGATCGCGATGCCCGTCCATTGGCGCCGCGTCGGCGGCTCGTGCAGCCATCCCGCCGACAGGAGCGCGACGATGGCCGGCTGCATGTTCACCAGCACGACCGACGCCGAAACGGTAGTGAGGCCGACCGACGAGTTCCACGTCCAGAAATGGACGGCGAGCATGGCCCCCGCTCCCACGGCGACGAGGGTGGCCGAGCGATCGAGTCGCTTCCACTGCCGCCACGTACCGGTCGTGACGAGCGCGATCGCGATGATCACCAGAGAAAAACCGAGACGCCAGATCGCGATCGTGAGCGGATGCGCGTGCGACAATCGCACCAGCGGCCCGGCAAACGAAATTCCGATCAGCGCCAGGCAGAGGACGAGCGAGGCAGGCATGGCGCGGGAGTGTACGGTCGCGCGCCAGACCCGTCAATGCATCGTCAACACGTCATCATTTACAATTCAGCACGCACACCACGCCCTTCAGGTATTTGTGCGGATCCTTGCGGACGTCGTCGAGAATCGCGTTGAGGTCCGTGGTCAGCTTGTTGAGCTGATCGTACAGCGTGGGATCGTTGAGCAGCCGCGCGGCGATGCCCTTGCCGCTCGACAGCGCCTTCATGAGCGAGTCGCCGGCGACCGCCATGTTCACGATGTGCGTGTAGAGCGTGTCGTCGCGCAGCAGCTTGCCGATCGTGCCGTTCTTGTCGTTGAGGGCAACGACGAGCGAATCCGCCGACGTCACGACCGACACGAAGCGGTTGTACAGCGTGGGGTCGTCGAGGATCTTGGCGAACGAGCCATTCGGATTCTCGAAACGCGCCATCATCGAGTTGGCGCGCCCGATAGTGCCGACGAACTGATCGTAGAGCGCGCGGTTCGTCATGAGCTGGCCGATCGTGCCTTCGCCGCGCACGATGCCCCCGGTCAGCGTCTTCATGTCGTGGGTGAGCGCCACCATGTCGTTGACTGCACCGGCAGCCTGAGCCAGCACCGCCTCGTAGTCGAGCGACGGCGCGACGGCGATCGTATCGCCGTCCTTGAGCGATGGGTACTGCGGCGTGCCGATCGAGATGTCGATCACCTTGTCGCCGAGCAGCCCGAGCGTCCGCACCTTGGCCTTGGAGTTCCGGCGCACCTGCACCTGCAGCGCCTGATCCACCGCCATGCGCACCCGCAGGTTGCGCGTGGTGTCGTTGTCGATCGGCAGGAACTCGATCGACTTGATCGAGCCCGCGAACTGGCCGGCGACGAACACCGTGCCGCCGGCGCGCAGGCCAGCGGCGTCGGGCAGGAACGCGATGAGCTCGTACCGCTTCGAGAAGAGGTTCGCCGCCTGCCCCAGCTTGTAGATCGCGACCCCGAGCACCCCTAGCGCGGCGAGGATCATGAGGCCGACCTTGAGCTGGTCCCACGTAATGAACGACGAGCGTTTCATGGTTAGAGCCCGCCCAGGAAGTCTTGAATGTATTTGTCTTCGCTCGCCGTCATCTCTTCGGGCGTTCCGAAAAATGAGATGCGGCGCTCGTGGAGCAGCGCCACCTTGCTGGCCATTCGGAAGGCCGATCGAATGTCGTGCGACACCACGACGCTCGTCACGCCGAGCTCACGTTGCAGCTTCATGATCAAACGGGTGATGGTGCCGGTGGTCAACGGATCGAGACCGGACGTCGGCTCGTCGTAGAGCATGATCTGCGGATTGTTCGCCATGCCCCGCGCGATGCCCACCCGCTTCCTCATGCCGCCCGACAGCTCCGCCGGCATCTGATCCATGACCCGGTCGGGCTCGAGGTCCACGAACTGGAGCTTCTCGCGCACGCGTCCGGCGATCTCGTCCTCGCTCATCTGCGTGTGCTCGCGCAGCGGGTAGGCGATGTTCTCGAACACCGACATCGAGTCGAACAGCGCCGCGCCCTGGAAGACCATCCCCATCTTCTGCCGCACCTTCAACGCTTCCTCGAACGACAGGTTCGTGATGTCGTCGCCGTCGATCAACACTTTGCCGGCGTCCGGAACGAGGAGCCGAAGGATCAGCTTGAGCGCCGTCGACTTTCCCGTGCCCGACTCGCCGACGAGGACCACCGTTTCGCCTTCGTTTGCCGCGAGCGTGATGTGCTCGAGAATCGGATTCTCGAACGCGAGCGACACGTCTTCCATCTGCACCACCGGCGGCGCGTCGGGACCGCGCGTGCGCGGTGCATCGCCCGGCGTCGTCGGCGGCTCGTCGCCCTCGAGCTCGGAACGAATCGCCTGGCGCACCGACGCCGTCTTCCTTCCCTCCGCCGCCGGCAAGTCGGTACGGCGGTCACCTTCGCGGCGATCGGGGTCCGCCGGTGGTGCCGCCGGTGTCCCCGGCGTGGGCGGTTTCGTAGGCGGGCGATCAGCCATACGACAGGACCGACAGCAGCAGCTGCGTGATGAAGTAATCGATCACCAGGATCAGGATGCTCGACGTCACGACCGTCTTGGTCGTCGCCTGGCCAACGCCCTCGGTGCCACCGGTGGTACCCAGGCCGAAGTAGCACGCCGTGATCGAGATGAGTCCTCCGAAGACGAACGGCTTCGTGATGCCCTGGATGAAATCGTTCGGCACGTAGCGAAAGACGAATCCGTCGTTGGCGATCTGATCCCACACCGTGCGCCAGTACTGCGACGCCGGGAGCCCCACCACGAGCGACGCGATGATGTTGCCGCCGATGATCCCAACGAAATCGTTGATGATCGTCAGTACCGGCAACATGATCAGCGCCGCGAGCACGCGCGGCGTGACGAGCTTCTTGATCGGATCGGTGCCCAGCGTGTTGAGCGCGTCGATCTGCTCCGTGACGCGCATCGAGCCAAGCTGCGCCGCGATTCCCGACCCGACGCGGCCGGCAACCATCAGTCCCGCGAGCACCGGACCGAGCTCGCGAATCATCGACGCCGAGACGAGGTTGCCGATGTACATCGTCGCGCCGAACGTCTTGAGCTGGACCGACGACTGCAACGCCAGCACCATGCCGGTGAACAGCCCGGTCAACAGCACGATCCCGAGCGACTTCACGCCGATTTCATCCATCTGCTGGATGACATCCTGGGCGTAGAAAGGCCGCGCGAAGATGAACCGAAGTGATTTCCCCGCGAGCACAAAGTATTCCTGCAGCGTCAGGACCTTCGACTTCGCGGCGTCGTTGAGCCGAGTGAAGAAAGCGGGCAAGCGAGTACGGTCGGGGGCGGGAAAGGAACGGTCGAGTCCGTAAGGGGCAAACCCTGTGCCGGAGACAGCCATTCGGTTGACCCTGGAACAAGGCCGCCGCTAGCTTGTGGCGCAATGCCCCGCTCCCTGTCCCGCGACCGCCTGGTCTCGCTCCTACAAGCCGCCTCGCGGCGCCGGGTCGCCGTGGTGGGCGACGCCATGCTCGACGTCTACCTCCGCGGCGACGTCGAGCGAATCTCGCCCGAAGCCCCCGTCCCCGTGGTTCGGGTGCGCGACCGACGCTACGCCCTCGGCGGCGCCGGGAACGTCGCGCAGAACGTGCGGGCGGTGGGCGCGCATTGCGATCTCGTGGCCGCGATCGGAGACGACGCCGGCGGACGGCAGCTCTGCGCCATGCTCGAGGCGATGGACGCGGGCCTGGGCTCGCTGGTCACCGTCGACCGGCCCACGACGACCAAGACGCGAATCGTCGCCCGCTCGCAGCAAGTCGTCCGCGTGGACGAAGAGGACGACGAGGACCTCGACGGCGAGAGCGTCGAGCGGCTGCTGGCCGCCGTGACCGCCGCCATCGCCGAGGCCGACGCGCTGGTGCTCGAGGATTACAACAAGGGCGTCCTCGTGCCGCGCGTCATCGAGGCGGCCATGGCGGCGGCGGCGGCGCGAAAGATTCCGATCGTCGTCGACCCGAAATACCGCAACTTCTTTCTCTACCGCGGCGCGACGATCTTCAAGCCGAACCGCCGCGAACTCGCCGAGGCGCTGGGGGCCGAGATCGAGCTGGATCACCCGGAAGCGCTGCCGGCGACGTTCAACCGCTTGGGTGTGGAGCACCTGCTTCTCACGCTTGGCGAGCGTGGCATGGTGCTCGTGTCGGCCGGGGGCCAGATCAAGCGCGTGCCCACGGTGGCGCGAGCGGTGTACGACGTGGTCGGCGCGGGCGACACCGTGACGGCGTATCTCGCGTTGACGCTGGCGGCCGGGGGCTCGCCGTCGGAGGCCGCGGTCATCGCGAACTATGCGGCGGGTGTCGAAGTTGGTAAGCCGGGCGCCGCGACCGTGAGCCCCGACGAGGTACTCGACGCGTACGATGCGTTCGTATTAACTACGTAGCAGCCGGTGGAGCAGAGGACGGTCCTGTAGCTTAGTTGGTTAAAGCAGCGAACTCATAATTCGACGATCGCAGGTTCAAGTCCTGCCAGGACCACTGAAGGCGAGCGCGCAGGATAATTGGGCGCGGGATGAGAAGGGGAACTACCCACAGGGGTGCGTTCCCTATATTTTTCGGGACTTGGTCGCGTAGCTCAGCTGGTTAGAGCGCTGCTTTCACACAGCAGAGGTCCACGGTTCGAGTCCGTGCGTGACCATTGGGAATGGTTTTGTTAAGAAAGGGCCGGCGCTAATGCGCCGGCCCTTTTTTTCATGTCATCCAGTGTTGTCTGTCATCGAGTGCTGGTTGTCATCCAGTGCTGGTTGTCATCCAGTGCTGGTTGTCATCCTGAGCGAAGCGAAGGATCGTTCTCCACGCATGGCGATCCTTCGGTCGCTCCGCTCCCTCAGGATGACAAGATCCGCTCCCTCAGGATGACAACATCCGCGCCTTCAGGATGACAACATCCGCTCCCTCAGGATGATAACATCGGGGCCGCCTTGCCATTGCTCACCTCGGCCCCCGATCGCCTGAGGCGGCCGGCGAGCGCCTCGTCGACGCGCGCCTCCACGAACAGCATGTCCCCGTCCATGTGCTGCTCGATCACCTCACCGTCGCGGTGAATCTCGGCGAGCATCTTTCCATCGGCCGGCGACATGCGGATGTGGGCGATCGGCCGCCGCACCCGCAGCGCCGACAGCAGCGCGCGTTTGAGCGGCTCGAGCCCGCCCTCGGTGCGCGTGGAGACGAAGATCGAGTTCGGCACCAGCGCGCCGATGCGCTCCTGCAGCGCGAGCAGCTGGTCGTGGCTCAAGAGATCGATCTTGTTGAAGACGAGCAGCTTGGGGCGGTCGTTCACCTCCAGCTCGTCGAGCACCTGCTCCACGACGATCCGCTGCTCCTCCCACGTGGGCGCGCTGGCGTCGACGACGTGCAGCAGCAGGTCGGCGTCGCGCGTCTCCTCGAGCGTGGCGCGGAACGACGCCACCAGATGGTGCGGCAGCTTCCGGATGAAGCCGACCGTGTCGGTCAGCAGCACGTGCGAGTTGTCGCCCAGGTCCACGTCGCGCGTGAGCGGATCGAGCGTGGCGAAGAGTCGATCTTCCACGAACACGTCCTGCCCCGACAGCACGCGCAAGATCGACGACTTGCCGGCGTTGGTGTAGCCGACGATCGACCCCTTGAATTCCGATTGGCGCGACTGGCGCTGGACGATGCGGCCGCGCTGGACGTCGACGAGCCGCTCGCGCAGCACCTTGATGCGGTGATTGATCAGCCGGCGGTCGGTCTCGAGCTGTGTTTCGCCCGGACCACGTACGCCGATGCCGCCGCGAAACTTCTCGAGGTGGGACCACATGCGGGTGAGGCGCGGCAGCATGTACTCGAGCTGCGCGAGCTCCACCTGCATCTTCGCTTCGGCCGAGCGGGCGCGCGTCGCGAAGATGTCGAGGATGAGCTCGGCGCGGTCCATGACGCGCGTGCCGATGGCATCCTCGATGTTCTTGCCCTGGCTGGGCGAGAGCTCGTCGTCGAAGATGACGAGCGACGCCTGGAGCTCCTGCACTTTCGCGCCGAGCTCCGCGAGCTTGCCCTTCCCGAGATACGTGCCGGGGTGCGGCCGCTCGATCTGCTGGGTCATCTCGCCCACGACGACCGCGCCGGCGGTATCCGCGAGCTCGGCGAGCTCGCGAAGATGGTCGTCCATCACCCGGCGCGCGCCGGGGCGCTTGAGCGGCACGCCCACGAGAAGCGCCCGCTCGACCGGCGCAACGATGTCTATCGAATCGCGGCTTATGTGAGAATCCTCTTTATAAGACTATTAACGCGCCATACCGGTGGCCGTGAAGCGGCCCATCGACGAATAGGGCACCGTGAAGTTACCCACGGGCGTTCCCACCGTCACGTCGCCCAGGACGTGATAGTTCACCGCGCCCGTGTTGAGAATGCTCCGCCCCGCCGCGCCCAGCCCGGCATAGCTGAAGTTCACCGGAATCGTGACCGTCGCCGAATCGTTGTCCTGCACCGTGAACCGGCTGTCGTACGTCCCCGTGGCGACGGTCAGGCTGTCGCCGGCCATGTTCACCCGATAGGTCAGACGCGTGGCGTCGAGCCGGTAGTGATTCGGGTTGTAGACGCTCAGCTTGACGTCCAGCGTTCCGCCCGTGAGTCCCACGCCGCGCACCGCGACGTCCTTCAGGTTCACCACAGGATTCTGGAACGCAGCCTTCCCAAGCGCGGAACACCCGGCGATCGCCGCCGAGGCCGCCACCACCAGTGCGAGTTTCCTCATTGTCCTCCCTCCCGTGTAGTTCCCCAAGTAGCCCCCACGTTCACTCTGAGTTCTCACTCGCCTTCCGGCGAAGCTCTTCCCACCACGCCAACCGCTTCGCGATCTCCTTCTCGAAGCCGAACGGCCCCGGCTCGTAGAAGCGCGAGCCCCGCAGGCTCTCCGGCAGGTACTCTTGCGGGATATATGCCTCAGCGGCGTCGTGCGCGTATTGATACCCCGTGCCATAGCCCAGTTCCTTCATCAGCCCGGTAGGGGCGTTTCGGATGTGCAGCGGAACCCCCTCCGCCGGATGCGACCGCGCCGCCTCCATCGCGGCGCCCAGCGCCGCCTTGGAGCTGTTCGACTTGGGCGCCGTCGCGAGGTACACGACCATTTGCGCGAGCGGCAGATAGCCCTCCGGCGGTCCAAGCATGTGGAACGCCTCGCGCGCCGCGACCGCCAGCTTGAGCGCCTCGGGATCGGCGAGGCCGATGTCCTCCGCGGCCATGGCGAGCGATCGGCGGAAGATCGTCATCGGGTCGGCACCGCCCTCGAGCATGCGCGCCATCCAGTACAACGCGCCCTGCGGATCGCTGCCGCGCAGGCTCTTGTGAAAGGCGCTGAGCATGTTGTACGTCTCTTCGCCGCCCTTGTCGTAGCGGGCGAAGCGAAGCTGCAGCGCGTCGCGCGCCGCTTCCACCGTGATGCTACCGCCGCGGCCGACGTGCTCCGCCGCCGCCTCGAGCACCGTGAGCGCGCGGCGCGCGTCGCCATCGGCCTCGGTGGAGAGCAGCGTCAGCGCGTCGTCGTCGATCGTCAGCTTCCAGTCGCCGAGTCCGCGCTCAGTGTCGGACAAGGCGCGCGTGATCACACCGCGCAGATCATCGGGCGTGAGCGCCTGCAGCACGAACACGCGCACGCGCGACAGCAGCGCGCCGTTGATCTCGAACGAGGGATTTTCCGTCGTCGCGCCGATCAGCGTGATCGTTCCCGCCTCGACGTGCGGGAGAAAGGCGTCCTGCTGCGCCTTGTTGAACCGGTGGATCTCGTCGGCGAACAGAATCGTTCCCCGCCCCATCCGCCGCCGACCGTCCGCCTCGGCGACGATCTCGCGCACGCGCGGCACGCCCTCGGTGACCGCGGAGAACGGAACGAACTCGCGGTCGGTGTACTGCGCGATCACCCGCGCGATCGTCGTCTTGCCGGTGCCCGGCGGTCCCCAGAAGACCATCGAGCTGACCGTGCCCTTCTCGATCGCGTCGCGCAGCGGCTTCCCCGGCGCGAGCAGATGGCGTTGGCCCACGACCTCGTCGAGCGTGCGCGGACGCATGCGCGCGGCCAGCGGCTGCGGCAACGTGCGCTCGAAGAGCGAGGCGGTGCCCCGCTCGCTCGTCGACTCGTCCTCGCCCCGCTTTTTTCGCTCGGCCATCGGCAGACGGTTCCTCCGACTACAGCGCGACGAGACTCCGCGCGGTGAAATACAACGCACATCCAGCCACGAAGCTCAGCGGCATGCGCCACCCGGCGCGATCCTGAAACTCCGGCACGAGGTTCGACGCGCCCACGTACAACGTGACGCCCGCCGACACCGCGAGCCCGTAGGTATGGAGCAGCGTCCAGTGATTCGTCACCAGCACACCGACGATCGTCGTTGCGCCCAACGCGGCCGCGGCGAGGATCGCTCTGCCTCGGCCGGCGCCCGCCGCGAGAAAGAGACTGGAGATTGCCAACCCCTCGGGAAATTTATGCAGGAGCACGGCGAAGAAGACGAGACCGCCCAATCCCGTGCTCACCCGAAAGCCGCTCGCGATGGCGACACCGTCGACGAACGTGTGCATCAGCAGGCCGACGAGCGCCGAGAGACTCACCAACTCCGAGACGGAGTGCGTCTCCTCACCGAAGTGAAAATGCTGGCCGATCGTATGCTGGGTCAGATGCACGGTCACGTACGCCGCCAGCACGATCGCCGGCGCGATGGGACCGGCGACCGCGATCGAATCCGGAAACAGATCGACCAGCGCGACGGAGATCAGGAAGCCCGCCGCGAACGAGAGTATCGCGTCCAGCGCGCGCACGCTCCACTTCGTGCGCGTGGCGACCGCGACAGCTCCGAGCACGTTCGCGGCCGCAGCCGCCACGCCGTACAGCAGCGGCGACGGCGTCACGCCGGCTTCAGTCCCAACCGCTCCGCCGCCGCCGTGACCGCGTTCACGAGATCGGGAGCCGCCGGAAAGTGCTGGCGGTTCGTCTTCCAGCTCTTCGTGCGCAACCGCGATTGCTCCTCAAGTCCCTTGCCCTCGAGCAGATACAGCCAGCGGTCGGTGCGCGCGTAGATGAAGAGCTCGAGATACGGGTTGAGCGCGAGCTGGTCTTCGCCGGTGTACACCGAGATCTCCACGCCGCCGTAACGCGCGATGAGAATCTTGAGCCGCGCGAGCGCTTCCCGGACGTCGGGGAGCGGCGCGGCATCGCCCTTCCAGGAACGGCCGCTCCGCAGGTCGTCGATCACGATGTCGATGGCCGGCGGCAGCTGCTCCGTGAGTGTGTAGAACAGGTCGACCACGCGCTCGGCGTTCGCGACGACGTGCGCGGTATAGAGATCCTCCTCCTGCGCGAAGGTGAAGCCGTCGGCACTGACACGAAATCGACGCCAGATCGACGCCTCGGGTTGTCGCCCTCGAAAGAACATTTACGCTCCGCTCCCGTCTGCGTTACCCGCACTCGCTGCGCCCTGCAGTCGCATCGCCTCTTGCAACAGCCAGTCCGTGGCGTTTCGACCGGGATCGTCGATCACGGCCGTGAGCAGCGCCTGGAGAATCTTACCGAGGCCCGGGCCGGGCGGTATGCCGGCCCGACGCAAATCGTCGCCGTCCACGGCGAGCGAGCCGAGATCGATGATGTCGCGGAAGGCACTGCGCTGCATGCGACGGTAGACGGCGCGGACCGCGGACAACTCCGGGGCGGGCTCTCCCTGCGCCCTGGCGGCTTGCCAGATCGCCGACGCGAGCCGCATGAACGCTCCCACCTGCAGC
Source organism: Gemmatimonadota bacterium (assembly GCA_028287235.1). Taxonomy (GTDB): domain Bacteria; phylum Gemmatimonadota; class Gemmatimonadetes; order Gemmatimonadales; family Gemmatimonadaceae; genus JAQBQB01. The sequence goes on from JAQBQB010000020.1 coordinate 202,728, forward strand.
CGGCCAATTGCCGCGACCCAGCGGCGTACGACGGCGTCCGTGGGCGGCGGCGCCGCTGTCAGCGCCGCGGCCATCTCGTCGCCGAGCGCCCTCCAACGATCGATCAGCGCGACGACGGTCTGAATCTCCTGGCGTGAGCCGCGGAGCGCAGTGAGGACTGCGCCCGCCTCCTGGGCGCCGAGACGCGCCAGCATGCCGGCGTAGCGAAGCGTCCGGCGCGCCGGACGATGGCGCAGGCCGGGCACGCCGAGGTAGTCGGGCACACTGAGGGCCGCGCGAGGCAGGCCGTGGAGCTTCGGGATCAGCGTCTGAAACGCACCGCTCGACTGCCACAGCGCGAGCGCCGTGCTCGGACGGCGCACCTGCTCCATCGTTTTGTCGAGCTCCTGCTTCACACGCTCGGGCGACAATCGTCCCAGGAACGCCGCGCTCGAGGCAATGGCGTCGTAGGTCGGCGGGTCGATGGCGAATCCGAACCGGGAGGCGAACCGGATCGCGCGCAGTGCCCGCAAGCGATCCTCGCGCATCCGCGCCTCCGGATCGCCCACGGCGCGTACGACTTTGCGCACGAGATCGTCCTGTCCGCCGAACGGATCGCGGAGCTCGACGAGCCGCGGCGAATAGGCGATGGCGTTGATCGTGAAATCGCGTCGCGCCAGGTCGTCCTCGAGCGAGACGCCGAACTCCACCTCGGCGTGGCGGCCGTCCGTCTTTACGTCGCGGCGGAACGTCGTGACTTCGTGCATCACACCGTCGCGGTCGAGCACACCCACGGTGCCGAACTCCACGCCCACGGGGATCGTGCGGCGCGCACCGAACAGCTCGCGCACTTGCACCGGTGTGGCCGACGTCGCCAAGTCCCAGTCGAGATGCTCGTGGCCGAGCAGCGCGTCGCGCACCGCACCGCCGACACACCACGCCTCGAAACCGGACTCTTCCAGCCGGTCGGCGATCTCGAGTACGGCAGTAGGCGGATGAAGTCGGTTCATGAGGCGAGCACGAGTGGAAAGATCGTTGCGGTTGGAGAATAGCCGCGTCAAACGCATGCGTGAAGATGGCTAGCCACTACAACTTGCCTCCTCACTCGGCGATATTTGCAAACAGCGGTTTATCGTCGATCGTGCATCCAAACTCATGGGTATCGCGTGACCGAACTCGAGCAAATCCTCGCCAAGTCGAGCGCCGCAGAACCCTTCAAGAATGCGGTCCGCGGCTACTCATCCCATCGCGGGACGGAGCACATCCGCGTCGAGGGGCACGCTCCGTCGGTCAAGGTAAAGCGCCTGCTTGCCCACGTGCTCTCCGCTGAGTCGGACCTGCCCATCGAGCGCATCTCGCTGCGTGGCCGCTCCGGCTGCTCCGACTTCGTCGGCGTGGTCCATCTCCATACGGCGAGCGAAACCCACGTCTACGAGTTCGTGTGGGATTGCCGTTGGCGCGCCGAACAGGAAGGTTGGACGGATTGCTTCGGCTTTCCCGACCAGATCCGCGCCGCACGCGAGTACGACTGGCGCTGCTTCGAGCGTTGGACGCCGGTCGACTCGGACGAGATGAGTCTACAGACTCTCGAGTAGTTCTCGCACTTCGGCCACGCCGAGTCCAGCGCCGAGGGCGAGAATGACGTCGATGCGCGCCTGCTGCGGGCGCAGCGGACCCGCGAAGATCGCTCCGAGCTCAGCCAGTCGCCGACCTCCTCCCGGATAGCCGTACGTGCAGCCGACGCGTCCGCGGAGCGCGCGCGACGTGATCACGACCGGCTTGTCGTCCCGAATCCACCGCTCGATGCCGCCGACCATCGCCGGCGGAACGTTGCCGCGTCCCATCGCCGCGATGACTACCGCGCGGCCCGTTTCGCGCGACGCATCGAGCAGCCGCGAATCGGCGCCGGCGAAGGCGTAGACGATGTCGACCGGTTCGGCGGGCGCAGTCGGCGCAAGAATCGCCGGCGGCGCGGGCAGCGCGCGGCGAAAGATCACGCGTCCGTCGTCGACGACTCCCAACGGACCGAGCCCGGGGCTCTCGAACGCGTCGAGCGCATGGGTATGCGCCTTGGTGACGTCGACAGCGGCGAACACACGGTCGGACATGACGACGAGCACACCGGCGCCGCGCGCCATGGGGCTCGCCGCGACGCGAACCGCCGCGGCGAGATTTCCCGGCCCATCCCAGCCAAGGTCGCTGGACGTGCGCATCGCTCCCGTGACGACAACGGGCTTCTCGTCTTGCACCGAGCGCGCGATGAGATAAGCGGTCTCCTCGAGCGCGTCGGTTCCATGGGTGACGACCACTCCGTCGACCTCGGGACGCCCGAGATGGTGCACGATCCGGTTGCGCAGCGTCCACATCCGCTCGACCGTCATGTGCGGACCGGGATGCGCGCCCCAATCATCGATCTCTAATTTCGCGATCTGGTCGATGCCCGGCGCCAGCGCGAGAATGTCCTTGCCGCTCAGCGAGGGGATCGCCCCCCCCGCCGCGGCGTCGTGGCGCATCGAGATCGTACCACCGGTGAATAAGAGAACGATCATCCGCAGAGCACGCTGCCACCGTTGACGTTCACGATTTCGCCGGTGATGTGCCGGGCGAGCTCGGAGCAGAGGAACACGATTGGGCCGGCGATGTCGCGCGGCGCGGCGATGCGCCCCACGGGAATATTCGCCGAAATGCGGTCGCGTCCCCCGCCCGCGAACGGCTCGGCGCACATCTCGGTGTCCACCCACCCCGGCGCGACGCTGTTCACCGTGATGCCGCGGCCGCCCAACTCCGGCGCCAGCGACTTCACGAACGAGATCATCGCGCCTTTCGAGGCCGCGTAATCGGCGTGGTTCGCCTCGCCGCGCTGGCCGGCCGTGCTTGCGACGAGCACGATGCGGCCGCCGTCGGACATGGCGCGGATGAACGCGCGCGTCGTGAAGAACACCGAATCGACGTTCTCGGCCATCGTGCGGCGCCACTGCTGATCCGTCATCTCGTGGACGGGCGCGTCCTGCGACGGCCAGATGCCGGCGTTGCCGACGAAGAAGTCGAGCCCGCCCAGCTCCTCGGAAGCGCGCGCGACCAGCTCGTCGGCGCCCTCCTTGGTCGAGATGTCGCTGGCGTGCGCCATTGCCTTCACACCGTGCTTGTCGCGGAGCGTCGCGACGAGCGCGTCGGCGTCGGCCTTGCGGCTCTTGTAGCCGATCGCGACGTGCACGCCGTGCTCGGCGAATAGTTGCGCGGTCGCCGCGCCGATGCCGCGCGATCCACCGGTGATCAACGCGCGCTTTCCACGTAAGTCGTTCATAGGCTGCGCTCCACGATGTCGCAGATGATGTGTTCGATGCAGAGATGAAGTTCCTGCGCGCGGTCGGTGCGCGAGGTGGGAATGATGACCGAATGATCCGCAAGCGCGCGCAACGGACCGCCGTCGCGCGCACTGAACGCCAGCACGCGCACGGTCTTTGCGCGCGCCGCCTCCGCTGCCTTGAGTACGTTCGGCGAGTTGCCGCTCGTCGAGTGGATGATCAACAGGTCGCCCGGCTTTGCGAGCGCCTCGACCTGGCGCGCGAAGATCAGATCGAACCCCAGATCGTTGCCGGTGGCGGTGATCAGCGACGTGTCGGTCGTGAGCGCGATCGCCGGATAGGCGCGCCGGTTGCGCATGTACCGAACGACGTACTCCGTCGCCAGGTGCTGCGCATCGGCGGCACTGCCGCCGTTGCCGCAGAAGAACAATGTGCCGCCGACCGACACGGTCTCCTGGACCATCGCCAGCGCGCGCTCGAGATCGGGACCGAGCTGCTCGGCCACCCGCGTCGCAAGGTCGGCGAGCTCGCGTAAACTCGACACGAACTGTTCACCCACGTTGGTTCCCACGATACGAACGCTCCAGTCTCGAGGTCAGGGGCGGCTCAGCACGAGCGCGCGCAGCCGTTGAAACATGCCGCGCCGAACGGCGATGCGCGGCACGGGAAGCACATCCTCGTTCGCCAGCAGCCGGCGCGCGTTTTCCGACACGAGCAGCTCGACGACGTCGGCCGGCGCGATCTCGGCCAGCCATCCGCGCGCGAACGACAGCGATCGCCTGTCGACGTGGGTGTCGCTCGCGAACAGGTCCACCAGCCCGTGGGCCAACATCGCCTCGGCAAGCGTGCTCAATCGCTGCGACCCGAATATCGACGGGACGTCCATCTGAATGACCGCGCCGGCGGCTCGCCACGCGGCAATCTCGGCCAGCGGGCAATCGCGATACCGCTCGGGGTGCGCCACGACCGGCACCACACCGCTGGCACGAATACGCGCCAGCTCGTCGCGGGCCGCGACGGGCACGCTGCGCGCCGCGAACTCCACGAGCGCCGCGCGCGATCCGCCGAGGGTGAGCCGCGAGTCGGTGAGATCGGCGCCGGGCACGTCGAGCATGATCTCCCAGCCGAGCTGAAGGCGCGGCGACGCGGGCGCCGCCGCGATCAACTCCGCGAAAACTTCGCGATATCGATCGTGCGGCGCGGTCGCGGCTTGAGAGGCCTTGAGATGCGGTGTGCAGACGACCACCTCGACGCCGCTCGCAGCGAACTGCTCGAGGATCGGAAGGGACGCCGCGATCGACGGCGAGCCGTCATCGACGCCCGGAAGGAGATGCGTGTGGATGTCGATCATTACCGCGCGGCGGCGGCGAGGCGCGCCATGGCATCGTTCGCGCGGCGGACCAGCATCTCCGGCTCCGTCGCCGCGGCCTCGAAGGCGTACGTGACGAGCGCATCGACGGTGAGAAGATCCAGGGCCGAATCGCGGCCGGCCGACGGGCGCGAGAGCAGATCGCGGAGAAGCTCGTCTGCCGCGTCGATGCAGCATGCGCACGCCTCGGACTCGCTTCGGCCCGCGCGGTCGCCCATGGCCTGCTCGATGCGCGCGGCGAGACGCGGCGGCGGCTCGGGTGACCGGGCGCGCAGCCAGCGGCGCACGGTCACGCGCCTTCGCCGAGCGCGCTGCGCACGAGCTCGGGCGCGCGCGCAAGCGCGTCGTTGAAGCGCGCCGCGTCGGGAATTCCGGCTTGGGCCATGTGCGGCTTGCCGCCTCCCTTCCCGCCCGCCGCCGCCGCCAGATCCTTGATCAACGTGCCCGCGCTCACGCCGCGATCGCGCAGGTCGTCGGTCACGACGACCAGCAGCGTGTTCTTGCCGTCGTCGAAGCTCGCCGCCAGCACGCCCACGCCGCTGCCGAGCTTCTCGCGGATCGCGTCGCCGAGCGCCTGAAGCTCCTTGACGTCGCCGGCCTTGACGACGCTGGCGATGAGACGGCTGCCGTTCGCGCCGACCGCCGCGGCGCCCTGCAAGAGCGACTGCAACTGGTCACCGCCGCCGCGCATCGCCTCGTCGAGCCGGCGCTCGAGCACGCGGCGCTCTTCGATCAGTCCGGCGACGCGCTTCTCCACACCGTCCATCGGCGCCTTCACGAGTTCCGCGATCTTGTGCAGCGTGCGCTCCTCGCCGTGCAGCATCTCGTACGCGCCCGGGCCGGTGACGGCCTCGATGCGCCGCACACCCGCCGCCACACCCGTCTCGTTGACGATCTTGAACAGCCCGATGAACGCGGTGTTCTTGACGTGCGTGCCGCCGCAGAGCTCCATCGAGAAGTCGGGAATCGACACGACGCGCACCACGTCGCCGTACTTCTCGCCGAAGAGGGCCATCGCACCGGAGGCGCGCGCTTCCTGATACGGCATCTCCCTGAACGTCACCGGCGCCGCGCGCCAGATCTCGCGATTGACCATCGCCTCGATCTCGGCGAGCCGCTCGGGGTTCACAGGACCGTGATGAGTAAAGTCGAATCGCAGCCGTTCGGGGGTGACGAGCGAGCCCGCCTGGTGCACGCTCTCGCCCAGCACCTGGCGCAACGCCGCCTGCAGGAGGTGCGTCGCCGTGTGATTGCGCTCGGTGTCGAGCCGGCGGCCGCCGGGAACGCGCGCCGTGGCGCGCCCGAAGTGGAAGCTCCCGGTGAGCGTGCCGATTGCCGCGGGCCGTCCCTCGACCTTTCGCACGTCGGTCACGTCCACACGCCAGCCGTCGCCGACGATCTCGCCGTGGTCGGAGATCTGTCCGCCGGACTCCGCGTAGAACGGCGACTCCTGCAAGAGTACCGCGACCCGACCGTCGGCCAAGTGCTTCACCGCCGTCACGGCGGTCTCGGTCTCGACGACGTCGTAGCCCACGAACGACTCGTTCCCCGCCGCCTCTGCGGACCGCTCCCAACCCGACGTGTCGTCGAGCGACTCGGCCGACACGCCGAGCTTCCGGGACTTCCGCTCGTCCTGCGAGCGCTTGCGCTGCGCGTCGAGCGACGCCTCGAAGCCCGCGATGTCCACGACGTAGCCGCGCTCGCGCGCCATGAGCTCCGTCAGATCGATCGGGAATCCGAAAGTGTCGTACAGACGGAACGCATCCTCTCCGCTGATCGTACCGCGGATGTCGGTGCTGCCGTCGGCCGTCTGCAGCGGCGCGAGCTGCTCGAAGCGCGCGAGGCCGCCTTCGATCGTGTCGAGGAAGCTCTGCTCCTCGACGCGCGTCGTGTTGAGAATGTGCTGCGCGCGCCCGCGGAGCTCGGGGTAGACGTCGCCCATCGTGTCGATGACCACCTGCACGATTGATACGAGCGTCGGCTCCTTGCGGCCGAGCAGCCAAGCATGCCGAACGCCCCGGCGGAGGATGCGGCGCAATACGTAGCCGCGACCTTCGTTCGAGGGGAACACGCCGTCGGCGAGCAGAAACGCGACCGCGCGCGCATGGTCGGCGAGCACGCGGAAGGACGCCGGGTCGACCGGATTTTGCACGACGCCCGACTCGCCCTTGGGGCCGCGGATCTTCACGCCGGTGCGGAATTCCGAGCTTTCACGACCCCAATACGGGATGCCAACCGCCTGCTCGACCGCTTCGAGCAACGGCGCGAACAGGTCGGCGTGATAGTTCGTCGTCACGCCCTGCATGAACGCCGCGATGCGCTCGAGCCCCGCGCCCGTGTCGACCGACGGCTTGGGAAGCGGCACCATCGTGCCGTCCGCCTGCCGGTCGTACTGCATGAACACGAGGTTCCAGAACTCGAGGAACCGGCCGGCTTCCGAGCCCTCGACGAACGCGTCGAACGAGAATTCCTTGCGATCGATCTCGGTCCACTCGCCCGTGGCGCCGTCGGGGAAACGCCAGTCCTTCGCGGCGTGCGCGAGGTCGATGAAGATCTCCGAGCACGGACCGCACGGACCGGTGTCGGCCATCTGCCAGAAGTTGTCCTTGTCGCCCAGCGAATAGATGCGCGAATCCGGCAGGCCGGCGATCTCGCGCCACAGTCCGCGCGCTTCGTCGTCGGTGTGATGCACCGTGACGCGCAGCAACTTCGGATCGACGTTCAGCTCCTCGGTGATGAACTCCCACGCGAAGCGTATCGCATCGCGCTTGAAGTAGTCGCCGAAGGAGAAGTTCCCGAGCATCTCGAAGAACGTGTGATGCCTGGCCGTGTGGCCGACCTGCTCGAGATCGTTGTGTTTCCCGCCGGCGCGCACGCACTTCTGCGACGTCGTGGCGCGTCGGCGCCCCTCCGGCGGATCCTCATGTCCGAGGAACACTTTCTTGAACTGCACCATACCGGCGTTGGTGAACAGCAGCGTCGGATCGTCGCCCGGCACGAGCGACGAGCTCGGACGGATGGCGTGGTCGTTCTTCGCGAAGTAGTTCAGGAAGCGGGAGCGAATCTCGGAGGCGAGCATGCTCGGAATATACGGCGAGGTGGCGATCCGAGGGAGCCGCGCACGCGCCCGAAGGATGTCATCCCGAGGAGCGCGGCGACGAGGGATCGTCGCCAATGTCGTCGCCTGTATCGTCGCCCGCCACGAGCACGAGGCGCAGGACGCGCGAGATGTCGGCGCTGTCGTAGCCGCGGCGCGCGAGGAACGAATAGAGCCGCCGCTTCCGGGTCGGTGCGTCGACCGAGGACAGCGATCGCAGCTTCTTGCGCGCCACGCGCTCGATCGACGCCGCTTCGTCGACGCCCTCTTCGACGAACACCTCTTCGATCGCCTCGTTCGATACCTCGCGGGCGACTCCGCGCTTGGACAGCTCCTGCTGCACGCGGCGCCGCGACAGGCCGCCGCCCACCGCCTTGGATCGCGTGTACTGGCGGGCGAAGCTCGCGTCGTCGAGAAAGCCGGCGTGCTCGAGACGCACGATGGCCGCATCGACGCGGTCGGCAGGCTCGCCCTTGCGCACGAGGACGCGCCGCAGATCGGCCGACGCGCGGCCGCGCGCGGCGAGCATGTTCAGTGCGCGATCGTAGGTCTCGAGAATGCCGGCTTCCCGCTCGATCTCGAGCGAGGTCCGTTCATCGAGCGTGACGCCGGTGCCCAGGTGCAGCCGCTCGATCGCTTCGATCGAGAGCGTGGCCACTTCCTGCCCGTCGACCTCGAGGGAGAAGCGGCCCGGCTTGCGCGGGCTCGGAGTGATTGCGGTGATCAGTGGCATGAAGAGGCCCCGTTAGGCTGGGGGGAGGAAAGGAAAAGCCGGGGAGCCGCAGCCTGTTCCGAAGGGAGTTTCCGGGTCCCATCGTCCTAGGACTACTTCTCCCCGGCTCAATCCTGTCTGCCGGTGTGAAGGGTTCGTGCGACGGCGACTACTCTTCTTCCGCCTCCGCCACCTCGACCTCGTTGACCACGTCACGCGGTCCGACGCCGAGCAACACCTTCACCTTCTCTTCCACTTCGGCCATGAGCGCCGGGCTGTCCTTGAGATACATCTTCGCGTTCTCACGACCCTGCCCGATCTTCTGGCCGTTGTAGCTGTACCACGCGCCCGACTTGTCGATGATGCCCGCTTCGGCCGCGATGTCGAGCACGAGGCTCGCGTGGCTGATGCCCTCCGCGTACATGATGTCGAACTCGGCCTGCTTGAACGGCGCGGCCACCTTGTTCTTCACCACCTTCACGCGGACGTGCGAGCCCACCACGTCTTCCTTGTCCTTCACCGGGCCAATGCGACGAATGTCGAGCCGCACCGACGCGTAGAACTTGAGTGCCTTACCACCGGTCGTCGTCTCGGGGTTGCCGAACATGACGCCGATCTTTTCCCGCAGCTGATTGATGAACACCACCGACGTCTTCGACCGGGCGATGGCACCCGTCAGCTTGCGCAGCGCCTGGCTCATGAGCCGCGCCTGCAGACCGACGTGCGAATCACCCATGTCCCCTTCGATTTCCGCCTTCGGCACGAGCGCCGCGACGGAGTCGATGACGACGACATCTACAGCACCGGAACGCACCAGGATCTCGCAAATCTCGAGCGCCTGCTCTCCCGTGTCCGGCTGCGAGATCAGCAGCGCCTCGACGTCGACGCCCAGCTTTCTCGCGTAATCCGTGTCCAACGCATGCTCCGCGTCGATGTACGCCGCGACGCCGCCGTTCTTCTGCGCGTTCGCGACGACATGCAAGCAGAGCGTCGTCTTGCCGCTCGACTCCGGTCCGTAAATCTCGGTGACACGACCGCGGGGAATGCCGCCCACACCGATCGCCGCATCGAGATTGATCGCACCGGTCGAAATCGACTCGATCCGCACCTTCTGATCCGCGCCCAGCCGCATGATCGAGCCTTTGCCGCAGTTCTTCTCGATCTGGGCGATGGCCAGACTCAATGCTTTCTTCTTGCTCTCTTCTTGAAATGTCGACACAGCCATGTTCTTCACATCCTCTCGGTTAGTCGTAGTCCGCTCTGGCCATGCAGCGTAATCGTACCGGAAAACGGAGCGATTCGATACCCGAATAAAATACGAAGATCGCGTTTCGGATTCAAGCCGATCGTGAAACCGAGAAGGCATTTGGTACGTGCCGCACCCGGACCCGGTCTCCCTCGACCAGAATCCCCACGACATCGAAGCGATACGACTCGCTCGGCCGGCCGTGCCGGTCGATCCAAACGGAGGCGGAGCGCACTAACTCCTTCTGCTTGCTCCAGTTAACCGCTTCCACCGGATCGCCGAACCGCTGACCTCGCCTCGCCTTCACCTCGACGAACGCGACAGTACCTTCCCGCTCCATGACCAGATCGATATCGCGATGCCCGCTCCGGAAACGGCGTTGGACGACGCGCCATCCCTGCCGCCGGAGCCAGCGCTCCGCGATCCGCTCCCCCAACTCACCAAACGCCTGCCTGGCCGCTGACATTGGAACACAGTATTTCGGCGCGCGCGGAGAGTGGCACCGAAGCGATTCGTGAAGGAGCGTTCGAGCGCGGCGGGCCGTTCTGCCGGGAGGATTCCGTCATGTTGTTCGCGGATTTCGCGGAAATTGCGCGGAAACTGCCGGATCGTTCCTCGTGGCGCGAAGGGTCCAATCCCAACGAGCCCGGACGATCATTTTTTCTTTAGAACAGACGCTCAGGAAGCTTCGAGTGGCATCCTGAGCGGCTGTTCTCAAAGAAAATTTCGTCCGGGCTCGTTGCGCACGGAATCCTCAATGCCCACGGAGCGATCCGGCAGTTTCCGCGGCCGTTTCCGCGAAATCCGCGAACAACATGACGGAGTCTTCCTCGTAGAGCGGCGAGTCGCGCCGCAAGGCACAGACGGGCAGGCCGATCGGCCAGTCGCTACCGGCTGATCCGCGTCAACGCGCTCACGAGTTGGGCGCCGCCAAGGGTCGGTACGTCGAGCGCGCTGCGAACCACGATGGGATCGCTTTTCGTCACCCAGTAGAGACCGCGCGCGGGATCCGCGTGCACAGCGACGACCCAACAGTCGAACGTTCCCGCCGGAACGCGCACCCGGTCCTCGCCGATTACGGCGATGCGCGTCGGCAGCACGGCGTTGCTTCCGAGCGATACCGAGAGCGTGGTCGTCGAATCTTCCCACGCGGTGTGCAGCGGATCGAGGCGCAGCACGGTCTCGAGCATCGCGCCGCTGATCAGCGACCCGCTCGGGACGTTGATGATCATCGACCGGCGCCCGACGGGAGACGAGACACCGCCGAACGCGGTGTCGGCGCGAAACTCGGCGGCCACGCGCGCGTCGCCCTGCGTGGCGCTCCAGTGGATCGGCCGCAGCGATGCGAGATCGGCGAACAACGAATCGACCGCGTTGACGCCGTTGCCCGAGCGCGTCTCGAGCAGCAGCCACACGGGCGAACCGGCGTACATCGCCTGCGACACGGTCACCGTGCGCGTGCCGACGATCGTCGTGCTGTTGTTGCGCTCGAGCGTGGTCTGATACTCGAACTGACCCGGCCGAAGTGCAGCGACGTCGAGGTGCGAGCGGCGCGCGAGTGAATCACCCGCGGGCAATTGCGCGCCGAGTGCGCCGGCGACTGCGCCAGCGACGGCGGCGAGCAGCGCGGCGACGAGACTACGTGCGTGGGCCACAGATATGGTCGAGTTGGTCGAGACCCACGAGCACGTCGCGCGGCTTGGAGCCGTCCGGCGGTCCGAGCACTCCCGCGGCGTGCAGCTGGTCGATGATGCGCGCGGCGCGGCCGTAGCCCACTTTCAGCCGGCGCTGCAAGAGTGACGTGGAGCCCTGCTGGTTCTGCACGACGATTTCGGCGGCGTCGCGGAACAGCTTGTCGCGATCGCCCGCCTCTTCGGCTTCCCCCTCGCTCTGGCCGGCCTCCGCCTCCTTCAGGCGCACCGTTTCCAGAATGTCGGGCTCGGCGTCGTACGATTCGTCGAGCGTGATGCCCTGTGCGGCGAACTTGGCGCGCTTCGCTTCGCGACCCTTCTCATACCAGCCCATGAGGCTTTCCGTCTCTTCGCTCGACAGGTAAGCCCCCTGCAAGCGCGACGGCTCGGACTTGCCCGGCGGAATGAACAGCATGTCGCCGTTGCCCAGGAGCATTTCGGCGCCCGCGCCGTCGATGATCGTGCGGCTGTCGATCTGCGACGCCACGCGGAACGCGATACGGCTCGGAAAGTTCGCCTTGATGAGACCCGTGATGACGTTCACGCTCGGACGCTGCGTGGCGAGAATGAGGTGGATGCCGATGGCGCGCGCCTTCTGCGCGAGCATGGCGATCGGCGTCTCGACCTCGTTCTGCACCGTCATCATGAGGTCCGCCATCTCGTCGATCACGACGACGATGTACGGGAGAATGGCGCCCTTGTAGGTGGTATCCTCGATCCCCACGCCCGGCGTCTTCGGCACCTTGAGCGGCGCGTTGTCCTGCACGCGCTTGTTGAAATCCTGAATGTTGCGGCAGCCGTTGGCGGCGAGCAGCTCGTACCGCTCCTGCATCTCCATCACGGCCCACTTGAGCACCGACGCGGCGTCGCGGTTGTCGGTGATGACCTTGTGGCGCAGATGCGGCAGCGTGTTGTACACCGACAGCTCGACCATTTTCGGATCGACCATCAGGAAGCGCAGCGTCCGCGGCGTGTGGCGGTAGACGAGGCTGGTGATGATCGTGTTCACGCACACCGACTTTCCCGAGCCCGTGGCGCCGGCGATGAGCAGGTGCGGCATCTTCGCGAGATCCGCGATCACCGGCTTGCCCTCGAGATCCTTCCCCAGCGCAATGGGCAGCGCGGCGCGCGCGCTCTTGAAGTCGTTCGCCTCGACCAATTCACGAAATGATACCATTTCGGAGATCGGGTTCGGGACTTCCACGCCCACTGCGCCCCGGCCGGGAATCGGCGCGACGATTCTGATCGACGCCGCGCGCATGGCGAGCGCGAGATCGTTCGAGAGATTCGCGAATTGGCGCACCTTTACCCCGGGCGCCGGTTCGATCTCGAACTGCGACACCACCGGGCCGGTCGTTCGGCCAACCAATTCCCCGTCCACACGGAAGGTGCGCAGCGCGTCCATGAGCTTCACGCCCATGGCGTCGAGCTCGCGCTTGCTCAGATCCTGATTGTGCGCCGGGATTTCCGCCAACAGCTTGGTGGACGGCAATTCGTCGCCGGTGACGTCGGTATTCGCCGTCGCTTCGATGGCGGCGACGATCTCGGCATCGTGCGCGGCCGAGACTTCGGCCTTGGACTTTTTCTTTCGCTTTTTCGCGTCGGCTGTTTCCGTCGCATCGACGATCTCACCGAGCGCCACGTCGCCGTCGTCCATGAGGTGCGGGTCCATGGCGGGCATCTCGTCGGGCGACGGCTCGAGCGCCAGCGCGAGATTGCGGTCGGCCGAGTCGTCGTCGGCCTTGGGCTCGCGCTTGCGGCGGCGCTTGGGCGCGTCGACGTCGGCGGGCGCATCGGCAACGACGGTGACCACTGGCGCCCGCCGTCCAATGATTGCACGCACCGGATTCCAGGAGAGCGTCGCGGCCATCAGCACCGACGCGGCCAGCGCCACGACGACCCACGCGCCGAACGTGCCGAACCATCCTTGCCACCACCAGCCGATCAGACCGCCCCAGATACCCGCGCCGGCGCTCGGAAGCCCCGGCGGCGGCGGTGCGAGCGTGAGGGCGAGCGCCACGGGCAGCAACAGCACCATGCCCGCGAAAAAGATCATCCACGATCGGTCGGTGGTCGACTCGAGCCGTCCGAACAGGCGCAGCGCGTGCACCGCGGGCACCAGCGGGATGAGCACCGCCGCAGGCCAACCGAAGATTTGCACCAGCGGCCGCGCCAGGAAGTTGCCGAATGCGCCGACGCTCGCCTCCACGCTCACGCCCGCGCGCCACTGCGCCAACCCGAGGGTGACGAAGGCGCCGGCGAGGAAGATGGCAAACAACAACAGCGCGATTCCGAGGATCTCGCGCTTGAGGGAGGCACTGCCCACGGGGTTACCGCTCCCGGTCTGGTCCGAGCTTGGTGATCTGTCGATCCTGGTAGAGCGGGATGACTGGATAGGAGTCAACGGCGGCACAGGCAGTCAGGTCCTCGCCGAAGCCTGCGTCGCGCAACGCACGGCCGTGCTCCGACGCCTCGAAGAGTCGAACGATCTGGTCGCCGTATTTGCGGTCGATCAGCGAACAGGCCTGCGCGGCGTCGTTCAGCTCGATCCCCGCCAACCGCTTCACGACGTTGGAGACGTAGCGGCCCGCGCACCCGGCGTCCTCGAGGGCGAACTGCTTGTCGCGCCCCGCGCACACCACGGTGATGTCGGCGCCACCGCGCAGCGCGGCACGCAGCATCGCCAGCACCGCCGTGTAATTGACGTACGAGGCAATGACCACGTCACGGGCGCCCTGCGTGTTCGCGATCGCCGGCGTGCCGTTCGTCGTCGTGATCAGCACGGTCTTCCCTTCCACCACCTCGCGCGTGAACTCCCGTGGCGAGTTGCCGAGGTCGAACCCGGGGATCGGGAGCATCTTGCGCTCGCCGGCGAGGAGGACGTCGGACCGCTCGAGGGTCTTGGCGCGCGTCACGGCATCGTCAGGACTCTCGAGCGGAATGACCGCCCGGGCGCCATTGGCCAGCGCCGCCGCGATCGACGTCGACGCCCGCAACACGTCGATCACCGCCACCACGCGGCCCTGCACCTCGGACGGCGTCAGCGCCGCTCCACCGAACACCACGTCGATTCGCACCTACACCGGCTCCTTCATCAGTTCGGTTTCGCGCTCGAGGAACTTCGTGTCCACCTCACCGGCGATGAACCGCGGATTCTGCATCACGCGCGCGAGAAACGGAATGGTCGTCGTCACGCCTTCGATGATGAATCCGTCGAGCGCCACGTGCATGCGCGCGATGGCCTCGGCGCGGTCTCGTCCCTGGCAGATGAGCTTGGCCAGGAGCGAGTCGTAGTACGGCGGTACCGTGTAGCCGTCGTAGACGTGCGTGTCGAGGCGCACGCCCGGGCCGCCCGGCGGATGGAACGCTAGGATCTTTCCCGGCGACGGCTGGAAGTTGCGCGCCGGATCTTCGGCGTTGACGCGCACCTCGATGACGTGCCCGCGCAACGGCGGCAATTCCAGAATACTCAACGGCTCGCCGGCGGCAACGCGGATCTGCTCCTTCACGAGGTCCACGCCGGTGAGCATCTCCGTGACCGGATGCTCCACCTGAATGCGCGTGTTCATCTCCATGAAGTAGTACGACCCATCCTCGTCGAGCAGCATCTCGATCGTTCCGGCGCCGACGTAGTCGATCGCCTTCGCTCCGGCGACGGCGTCGTTCCCCATGCGCAAGCGCAGGTCCGGCG
This sequence comes from Gemmatimonadota bacterium, assembly GCA_028287235.1. GTDB lineage: Bacteria > Gemmatimonadota > Gemmatimonadetes > Gemmatimonadales > Gemmatimonadaceae > JAQBQB01. The sequence goes on from JAQBQB010000020.1 coordinate 217,818, forward strand.
TCATCGCCGGGCTGGGCGCTTCCTCGATCAGCTTCTGGTGACGCCGCTGCACCGAGCAGTCGCGCTCACCCAGGTGGATCACGTGGCCGAACTTGTCGCCGAGGATCTGGAACTCGATGTGGCGTGGCCGCGCGAGATATTTCTCGACGTAGACCTCGCCGTTGCCGAACGCCGACAGCGCCTCGGATCGCGCGAGCTGAAACGAGCGCGCGAAATCGTCGACGTCCTTCGCCACGCGCATGCCCTTGCCGCCACCGCCGGCCGCCGCCTTGATGATCACGGGAAAGCCGATCTGCTTGGCGAACTCCAGCGCTTCGTCGACGTCGTCGACTCCGCCGGGCGTTCCCGGCACGACCGGCACGCCCACGGCGGTCATGGCCTTTCGCGCCGCGGCCTTGTCGCCCATGACGCGGATCTGGTCGCCCGTGGGCCCGATGAACGCGATGTTCGACGCGACGCAGATGTCGGCGAACTCCGCATTCTCGGCGAGAAAGCCGTAGCCGGGATGAATGGCGTCGGCGCCGGTGATCTCGGCGGCGGCGATGATGCGCGGAATGTTGAGATACGACTCGCGCGCCGGCGCGGGGCCGATGCACACGTCGTCGTCGGCGAAGCGCACGTGCAGCGACTCGCGATCTGCCTCGGAATATACGGCCACCGTCTGGACGCCGAGCTCGCGGCAGGCGCGAATGACGCGCAGCGCGATCTCTCCCCGGTTGGCGATTAAGACTTTATTGAACATCGGAAGACATTAGGTCGATTCAGACTCGAATGCCGACCACGAGTTGTCGCTCGTGCCGGCCACCCCTTGCACCCGCAGCGCGAACTCGGCCGGGCTCGTGGCGTAGAACACGGCGCTCTCGTAGGAGATCACGCCGCGCGAATAATGTTGCATGAGCGACTGGTCGAAGCTCTGCATGCCGTACTGGACCGTGCCCTCGCGGATCAGGTCCGGAATGTTGAGCATCTTCTCCATGTCCCGGATGTTGTCGCGGACCGCGGCGGTGTTGATCAGCACCTCGGCCGCCGGAATGCGCCCCGCCTTGTCGGAGCGCGGGACGAGCCGGAGCGAAACGACGGCCTGCAGCGCGCTGGCGAGCGAGAAGCGAACCTCGGCCTGCTGGTGCGGCGGATAGAACGACAGCACGCGGTTGATCGTCTGCGTGGCGTCGGTCGTGTGGAGCGTCGAGAACACGAGGTGGCCGGTGTCGGCCGCCTTCAGCGCGGTGTCGAGCGTTTCGAGATCTCGAATTTCGCCGATCAGGATGACGTCGGGGTCCTGACGCAGCACGCGGCGCAACGCCTGCCCGAAGGTCGACGTGTCCGTGCCGACTTCGCGCTGGTTGATGTGGCAGTTGATGTCGCGGTGCAGGAACTCGATCGGATCTTCGATCGTGATGACGTTGGCGCGGCGCTTCTCGTTGATGTGCTGGATCATCGCCGCGAGCGCCGTCGATTTGCCCGAGCCGGTCACGCCCGTCACGAGCACGAGACCGCGCGGCTTCATCGCGATCTCCTCGAGCACCGTGGGCAGATGCAGCTCGGAGAGCGTGCGCGCCTGGTACGGAATGGCGCGCATCGCGTAACAGAGCGAGCCGCGCTGCTGGTAGACGTTCACCCGGAAGCGGCCGATCCCCGGCACGCCGATGGCGAAGTCGCACTCCTTCTCGTCCGCGAACTGCTTCACTTGCCGCGGCGTCATCAGCTGCTCGGCGAGCGTCTTCAAATCTTCCGGACGGAGCGGCGGCTGCTCGAGCGACTCGAGCTCGCCGTCCACGCGAATTGTCGGCGGCCGGCCCACCTTGAGATGCAGGTCGGAGCCGTTCCGCCGGATCATCTCCTGCAGGACGAGCTTGAAGTTGATCCCCCCAGCCCCAGCGGCCGGAGCGCTGGAAGCTGGCGCGACAGACTCGCCGGCCGCCTGCGTGGGGTTAGCCATTCGGGTCGATCTTGAACAGCACCTGGCCGTATTCGACCGGTTGCGAGTCCTGGACGAGAATCTCGCGGACGACCCCCGAGTACTCGGACTCGATCTCGTTCATGATCTTCATCGCCTCGATGATGCAGACGATCTGGCCCTTGGCCACGCGATCCCCCACGGCGACGTACGCTTTGGCGCCCGGCTCGGGCGACTTGTAGTACGTGCCGACCATCGGCGACTTGACCTCGAGGCCGGTGCTCTTCGGCGGCTCCGCGGCCGGTGCGACATCGCCGTCGCCGAGCGCAGCGATTCCCTGCGCGGGCGAGAGTCTCGGCGCGGGCGCCGCGGGCGCCATGGCGGGCATGGCCATGGGCGCCGCCATCTGCACGGCGCCGCGCTGCTGCGGACTCTTGGAGATGCGAATCTTCATCCCCTTGTCCGACGTTATCTCGACCGAGTCGACGGTTGATTCGTCGATCATCTCGATCAGCTTCTTCACATATCGTAGGTCGATCATAGGCCTCTAAAGAGTCGCACCGAAGCGTCGCATCCGCTTCAACCGAGCTCGATGAGCTCGCGTGGAAAGCTCGTGAGGATGGTCGGGCCGTCCGGACCGAGAAACACGTCGTCCTCGATTCGAACCCCACCCCACCCCGGTCGATAGATTCCCGGCTCGATTGTCACTACAGCGCCTTCGGCCAGCGTGCCTTCGGCCGTACGTGCCAGCCGAGGGGCTTCATGCACCTCCAATCCGAGACCGTGGCCCAGACTGTGGCCAAACAGGTCTCCGTACCCGCGCTGCTCAATGTAGTCGCGCGCGATGGCGTCGGCATCCCGCCCGGTCATTCCGGCACGAACCCCGTGCGCGGCATTCTCGTTCGCCACGCGCACGACCTCGTACACCTCGCGCTGCTCCGGAGCCGCGTGGCCCACGACGAAGGTGCGCGTGACGTCGGAGCAATAGCCCTTCGTCTCCGCCCCAAAATCGAGGAGGAGAAAATCGCCGTCCTCGATCTGCCGCGCGGACGAGTGTGCGTGCGGCAATGCCGACCGCGGACCCGACGCGACGATCGACGCGAACGGAAAGCCTTCACTCCCCGCGTCGCGCAGCGATTTCTCGAGCACGCCGGCGACCTCGAGCTCCGACATCCCGACGCGCACCTGCGGAATGGTGCGCTCCAGCGCCTGCGTCGCGATGCCGTTCGCCGCCTGGATCAGCGCCAGCTCACCCGCATCCTTTCGTTCGCGCAGCGTCTCGACGAGATCCACCGTGGGACGCCACTGCCAGCGCGCGCCCGCCTCGAGCAGCCGCTGAAAGTCGCGATGCAGGATGTGGCCGGACTCGAAGCCCACGACCTCGAGATACGTGAACGGCGCGAGCTGCTGCCACAGACCGGCCCACAAACTTTGCGGCTCGATGCTGATGCGCGCGAAATCCCCCACCTCTTCCGTGATCTGGGTTTGATACCGGAAGTCGGTGATGAGCACGAGGTCGCGCGTGCTCACGAAGAGCAGCGCGCTCGAGCCGGAGAAGCCCGTGAGATAGCGGATGTTCGGGAGGCTCGTGATGAGCAGCCCGTCAACGTGCGCGGCCGTGAGGCCGTCGATGAGCGCCGTGAGGCGCCGGGCACGCGAGTCAGCCACGAGCGGCAATCTTGCGTGCCAGGCCCCGCAGGGCGAGCTCGTACCCGTACGCGCCCATGCCGAGGACGACGCCCACCGCCGCCGGTGCGAGCATCGAGTGCCGCCGCTCCGGCTCGCGCGCGTACACGTTGGTCACGTGCACCTCGACGAACGGCACCGCGATGGCGACGAGCGCGTCGCGAATCGCGAGACTCGTGTGCGTGTAGGCGCCGGCATTGATCACCACGCCGTCGATCTTGCCGCGCAGCGAGTGAATCGCGTCGATGAGCTCCCCTTCACCGTTGTGCTGCGCGAATTGCAGCTTGGCGCCCAGCTCCTTGCCGACCGCGCGTAGCGAGCGCTCGACGTCGGCGAGCGACTCGTGGCCGTACAGCGCAGGCTCGCGCGTCCCGAGGAGATTCAGGTTCGGTCCGTTGAGGACGGCGATTTTCACGTCTTCTTCAGTCCGTTGAGCCAGGCGTTGAATTGCGCGATGTCGTCGGTCACTTCGGTCGGCGCTCCACTCCCTTCGCTCGTCGCGCTCGGCGCACCCTCCGCCATCTCCTCGGCGAAGAACTGATCGAACGAGAAGCCGTCGCCATCGGCGCGCGGCGGCGAGTTGCCCTTGAACACATGGTCGAGCTGCAACTCGCTCGACGCGCGGTGCGCCGGCATGCCCTGAAGCGGAGCAGTGTCCGGGCCTTCCGGCGCGAACGCCTCCTGCAGCGTGTTCGCCGCGCTCGCGTCGGACGACGAAGGAGCGCTGGCGTCGGCACCGGTGAACAGCGCGTCGATGGATCCGCGCACCGTCTCGTCGGCGGGCGCATAGCGCTGCGGCTCGGAGGCCGCCGAAGGCTCCGACGCCTCCGACGCTGGCGGAGCGTCTGGCGCCGCCGCAAATGCTCCTTCGTCCTCGAACGCCGGCATGTAATCGGCCTCGGGTACCGCATCGACGGCCAGCGGAGTGCGGCGCGACGCGAGGCCCAGCAGAAATTCGCGAATCGTCGGGCCGCCGTACACCGGCGCGGGCGCGGCGCCTTCATCGGCAGCGGGCGCCGCGTTGGCGTAGACACGGTCTTCCACCGCGCGAAGGCGCTCCTCCAATCCGGCATCGCCCGGCCGCTGCTCGACGAGCTGGCGATAGATGTCGAGCGCCGCGTCGAGGTGGCCCTGGCTCAGATACAGCTCCGCCATCGTCTCGGTCACGAACGCCGGAACGTCGGCGGTGGCAGAGGCGATCGCGTCCGGCTCGAACGACTCGAGGCCGTCGATGAACGGCGCGTCGCTCGATACGGTCGGCGCATCCGACGACGAATCCGCGCTCACCAGCCCGAGATTGATGTCGGTTGCCGACTCGATCAGCGGCTCGAATGCTGGCTCGATGGATGGCTCGAACGCTGGCTCGACCGCCAGCTCGATGCTGGGCTCTCCAGAGCTGCCCGCGATGGCGAACGGGTCGGCCTCGAACGGACCGTCTTCGTTGCCCAGCTCGAAACCGGCCTCCTCCAGGAGCGGAGACTTCGCTTCAGGTGCAGGCGCGGACTCGTCGTACGAATCGGTCGTCGGGATACGGAACGCGTCGGCGATCGACAACTCTTCGAATCGCTCTTCGACCCCTTGGTCCAGCAGGTCGCTCGATTCGCTCTCGGGAGCGGCCGACGGAGCGACGGACGACAACGGGACGCCGCCAAGATTGAAATCCTCGAGGCTGAGAAAATCCTGACCGTCGCCCGCTTTCGTCTCGGATGCGGCATGCGCCGGCGGCGGCGGTTCTACCGGTGGCGCTGGATCGAATGGCGTCGCGGCCCGGAGGTCGGTGTCGTCCTCCGATTTCTCGACCACGAAGCCGCCCTCAGAGGCGTCCGATGAACCCCGCGCGGCTGACGCTTCTTGTGCGGCGGGCGCCGGAGTTTCGGCGCGCGGAATCGCCGGCATGCTGAGCGGCGTCGCTTCGCTCGGCTTGTTTGGTTTGTTGATCGTTGGCGCGGCCGACGGCTCAGGCGCCGCGAGCAAGGAGATCATGAGCTGCGCGATCTCCTCGTTGCGCGGGTCGGCCTCGAGCACGCGCTGGTACCAGACGCGCGCGGCGTTCGAGTCCCCGCTCAGGCGCGCGATGTCGCCCAGATGGCGGAGGGCGATGAGGTTCTCAGGGTCGAGCGACAGCGCCGTCTCGAACACGACCTGCGCTTCCTCCTGCCGGCCCATCTCGAACAGCGTTTGGCCGTACACGATATGACCGCTCATGTGCCCCGGCTGCTGGGGCAGATATTCCTGACAAATGAAGACGGCCTGCTCGAGATCACCCGCCTTGCGGTACTCGTTCGCCAGAGGCGCGAAGTACCGTCGGGGGTTCTCGTCGAACTTCTTGCGGAGCTCGTCGATTCGGGGGGAACTGGCCATGGAATGCCCTCGAGGCGGACACGCGACGGAGGGCCGAAGCCCGGGACCGGACGAATGCGGATAATACACACCGCGGACGGACCGAGTCAATCAGAAGTTACACCCTCACTTGATTTTAGCCCCTCTTCGCCTCTAACATTCACAGCTTGGTTCGAGAGTTTTTTCCTTCCCTCACGCGCTCTGGAGTTACGTCCCGTGCTGCAACAGATGCGGGGCCTGGCGAAATACATCTGGGTGCTTGTCGCCTTTGTATTCGTCGGTGGCTTCCTCCTGTATGAAACGTCGGGTTTGATGGGCCGTACCCCGGTCACGACCACGACGCCGGTGGCTGTTGTCAACGGCCACGACATCCTCTACTCGCAATTCCAGGCTCGCGTCCAGAACGAGGTGCAGTCCGAGCAGCAGCGGTCGGGACAGACGCTCTCGCAGGACGACACCCGCCGGATCGAGAACAGCGTTTTCGACCAGATGGTGTCGGACGTGCTGCTGCAGGACGAGTATCGCCGCCGCGGCATCGTCGTGACCGACGACGAAGTCCGCGAGTTTGCGCGCTACGCGCCGCCCTCGTGGATCACGGGCGCTCCTGAGCTGCAGACCGAAGGGCGGTTCGACCCGGACAAGTACGCCCGCCTGCTCGCCAGCCCGCAGGCGCGCCAGGGTGGTCTGCTCGTGTCGCTGGAGAACTACTACAGAACCGAGATCCCGCGCGAGAAGCTGTTCGACCAGATCGGGTCGGGCGTCTACGTGTCGGATTCCGAGCTCTGGCGTGCCTGGCGCGACCAGCACGACAGCGCGCAGGTGAGCTACGTCTCGTTCGTCCCCACGCCCGATCCTGCAGCCGCCAAGGCAATTTCCGACGCGGACCTCCATGCCTACTTCGACCAGCACAAATCGGAGTTCCAGGGCCCGGGGCGCGCGGTGTTGTCTGTCGTGACGATCCCGCGCACGGTCACCGCGGCCGATTCCGCCGCGGCGCGCGCGAAGGTCGTCGCCCTGCGCGAGGAAATCGTGAAGGGCGCGAAGTTCGAGGACGTCGCCAAGCGCGAGTCCGCGGACACCGTCTCCGGCCGCAACGGCGGCGACCTCGGCAAGGGTGGCAAAGGCCGCTTCGTGCCGGATTTCGAGAAGGCCGCCTACGCGCTCGGCAAGGGCGAGCTCTCCCAGCCGGTGCTGACGCCGTTCGGCTACCATCTCATCAAGGTCGACGAGAAGAAGGGCGACACGCTGTCGCTGCGCCACATTCTCGTGCGCATTCAGGCGAGCGATTCGTCGACCACGCGCATCGACAAGGAAGCGGACGTGCTGTCGCGTAGCGCGGGCTCGAGCGATCAGGGAAAGAAGCTCGACACCGCCGCGCAGAAGCTCGGCCTCAAGATCTCGCGGGCGCAGGCGTTCGAAGGCCAGCCGGCGACCATGGACGGCAAGCCGATCCCCAGCGCGAGCGCGTGGGCGTTCGGCGGCGCCAAGCCGGGAGAGACCAGCGAGCTGTTCGACGACGAGAACGGCTACTATCTCGTGCGTCTCGACTCGCTCCACGAAGGCGGCGAGCCGAAGTTCGAGAACGTGAAGGAAGAGATCCGCGGACGGGTGGCGGCCTCGCGTCAGCTCGACAAGCTCCTGCCCGACGCCCAGAAGCTGGCCTCGGCCGCCGCGACGAGCACGCTCGAAGCCGCGGCGCAGCAGGCCGGCAAGAAGGTGGAGCAGACGCCCATGTTCAGTCGCTCGTCGATCGTCCCGGGGCTCGGCCAGTTCAACGAAGCCGTTGGCGCCGCATTCGCGTTGCCGACGGGTGCCGTGAGCGCGCCGGTCAAGACCAACGACGGCGTGTACGTGCTTCGCGTCGATAAGCGCGTGTTGGCCGACAGCGCGGCGTGGGTGGCGCAGAAGCCGGCGCAGAAGGCCACGCGCTTGCAGCAGCTGCGCCAGCAGAAGATCCAGATGTTCTTGCAGGACATGCGCAAGGCGGCCAAGGTCGACGACCGCCGTAAGAAGATCAACGCGGCTACGCGGCGGGCCGACGTATAGCGTTGGGCGTTGGGCGTGGGGCGTTGAAAAGCGAAGGGCGGATCCCAAGGGTCCGCCCTTCGCTTTACTCATGATTGTTTTCTCACGCCCCACGCCCCACGCTAGATGAGGCGCTTCGGCTCCGGACGGACCTGCTCGTCGTCCACGCGCACCGGACGTGTTTCGCCCGCCGGCAGGCCGGCGTCACGAACCGAGTCGCGGATCGGATCGCGGACGTCGCGGTCGATCTCGTTGATGTTCTTCTTGAACTCGCGAATTCCCTTGCCGATCGATGCGCCGATTTCAGGAACGCGCCGGGCGCCGAAGAGCACCAGCACGATCACGAGGATGACCATCAACTCGGTGAAGCCCAGATTGGCGAACATATATTCCTCTCCTAAAAGAGCGAACGAGCGATAAGGTAGGCGACCAGCACACCAACAAGACTAAGCAAAGACACGTCGAGCGCGACCGGTCCTAAAGAGAACTTGATCAGCACCAGGTCGATATTCAACGGACCGAGCGTAGGTGTGACGCCGGCCGTGAGAAATTGTTTGGCCGCGCCGGCCGGAAACAGGATGCGCGCCGCTTGCTGCATGGCGCCGCCCACGATGAAACCGAGGCCCAGGACCAAGGCGTGAAACCCCGGCCGGTGCTTGGATGATCCGCGCGGCGCCATCAGGACCGCCGATCCATCACGTAAGCGATCGAGTCCGTGAGCGCGGCGCGTGCCGGGCTCTCCGGAAGGACGCGCAAGGCCTGTTCCGCGTCATGGGCAAACTGCTCACCCCGCCGGCGCGAGTACTCGATGCCGCCTGCGTCCGAGACGATGCCGATCACGTCGGCCAGCAACTCGTCGTCCGGCGCTTCGGTGGCAAACAGCTCGTCGATCCGCGTCCGGCCCGCCGCGGACACTCGCGGCAGCGCGGCGATCAACGGCAATGAGACCTTGTGTTCGCGCAGGTCGAGTCCGCCGGGTTTTCCGGTCACCGATTGGTCCTCTGTGTAGTCGAGAATGTCGTCCGCGATCTGGAACGCCATGCCGAGGCGGTCCCCGAAGTGGGCCAACGGCTCGCGGAATTGGGCTGCCCCGCACAACGCGCCGCTCTCGCATGCGCCGGACATCAGCGACGCGGTCTTGGCGCGGATCAGATGATAATAATCGTCCTCGCTGAAATTGAGCGCATCCACGGCGCTCAATTGCCGCATCTCGCCGATCGTGAGCTCGTTGGCCACGTCGGCCACGATCTTCATGATCTCGAGGTCGCCCATCCGCACGAGCGCCATCAGCGCGCGCGTGTAGAGGAAGTCTCCCATGATGACGGAGACTTGATGGCTGAACAGCGAGTTGACGGTCGGCAGCCCGCGCCGCAACACCGAGTGGTCGACGGAGTCGTCGTGGACGAGCGTCGCCAGGTGCATGAGCTCCACCGACGCCGCGAGGGTGATCGCGCGGGCCTCCGGCTGTCCGGCGGCGGCGCTCGAAAGCAGCGCCAGCGTGGGGCGAAACATCTTGCCGCGCATCTGCAGCAGATGCCCGCTCACCTCACGGATAAGCGGGAGGTCGTCGGTGGCGATGCGCTGCATCTCCACGACGACCTCCTCGAGCCGGTCGTTCACGGGCGCCTGGATCTCCCGCAACGCGTTTGTGGCCGGCGTGCGCGCACGAGCGGTGACGCCGCTCATCGCGCTGCCCCGCCCCGTTCGGCGCCTCGTTCGACTTCGTTGAGACGATCCGCGATGTCGCGGAACTGAATATCGAGCACGAATACCCGTTGATAGAAGCCGAGCGCATCGTCGGCGAGCCCCTGAGCTTCGGCCGAGAGGCCGAGCAGGTAGAGCACGCCGACGAGCTGCTCTTCGTTGGCGCGCTCGCTCAGCGCGCGCGACAAGATGGATGACGCGAGCTTGTACTGGCCCTTGTCGAGAAAGCACTGGCCGAGCGCCTCGTAGGTCGGCACCCGGTTCGTCGGGCTGCCGAGGGCCTTTTGGAATTGGGAGATCGCCTCGTCGAGCAGGCCCATCTCCTTGTAGGCGATCGCCAGGTCGTAATGACTCTGGTAGTCCTCCGCGTCGACGTTCTCCGCGACGCCCTGCTTGAACTTGCGGAGCATGTCGGCAAAGTCTGCTTCTTCGTCGCCGCTCGGTTCCTGCTCGGCGACGACCATGCGCGTGTCTTTCGGCGCTTCATCGTCGCGCAGCCAGTCGCCGAGGTTCACGAACGTCTCGGCGGCCCGCGCCGGAGCGGGCGTGTCGACAACCTGCTGAACCGTCGTGGTGCGGCGGTTGGATGCCCCCGATGCACGACCCGCCTGCGGCGCAGGCTCGGGCGGCGGCAACGGCTCCGCGATGATCGCTTCCAGCGCCGAGCGGGCGCGGAGCTCGTCGGGCGCGAGGTCGATCACGCGTTGGTAGACGGTGCGCGCCTTGTCGGCCTGGTCGGACCGGAGCAGCGCGTCGGCGAGCGACAGATACGCCTCGATCAACCGCCCGCGGTCGTTGGTGCGGAAGGCGTACTCCACGCGCTTCTGATGGTGCTTGACCAGCTCCGGCTCGAGCCGCGCGATCTCTTCCGCCAGCGCCGACGCGAGCTCGAGATCGCCACCGTGCTCCGCGCCGGCCATCGCAGTTTCTAGTTCTCTAATCCCCGCCTCACGCTCGCCCGCGTCGAGCATCGCCTCGGCGAGCTCGCGGCGGAGCGGCCAGTTCCCCGGCTCGCCTTCGACGCTCGCCTTGAGAATCTCCATCGACTGCACGGCGACCATCGTCGAGCGGCGCGCGATCGACGGCGTCGGCATCGTGATCGGCTCGTCGTCGTCGATCGTGAGGCTTTCGGCGTTGAGATCGAGGAGCTCGACCTCGGGCGCGCGAGGCGTGTCGGCCGACGTACGGCCGGCGTTCTCAACGCCGGCGAAGTCTCCGAAATCGCCGATCAGCTCGAACTCGCCGGTGGCGGAAATTTCCTCGAGCGACTGCGACACGCTCGGACGCGGCGCCGGCGTGCGCGCCGGCGGCACGTCGAGGTCCATCAACGGCAGCCCGTCCAACGCCGTGGGCGACGCGTTCGGAGTCGGACGCGCCGGCGGCACCGGCGGTGGGGTCGCTGGCGTCGTGAGCGTCGATAGATCGAAATCGATCGACGCCGTGCTCGCGACGGGCGTCGGCTCGGCGGGCGGCACGATGAGCTCGAGGTCGCCGCTCACGGGCCTGAGTGACTCGTCGTTCTCGTCGCGCGCCGCGTGCGTCGGCGCCGACGAGCGATGCATCGGCGTCGGCTCCGCCGAGCCCAGTGATGTGGGCTCGATGTCGAGCAGCGAGCTGCTGGGCGTCGAACGTATCAGGTCGTCGTCGGCGAGCCGAGTCGACTCGAGACCGAGCAGCGATTCCGAGGGAGTCTTGTCGAGGTTGATGACGTCGTCGCCGACGCGCGTGATGTCCTCGAGCTGCCCGCCGGGCATCGGGATGGGTGCCGCAGGCGTCTGAATGATGCGGAGGTCGTCGCTCGCGGCGACCTGCGGAGTCGCAAGGGTTGTCGACGCTGCTACCGGTGCCGGTGCTGCGGCGGGGGCTGGTGCTGGTGCTGGTGGCGGACGCACCACAGGCGCAGCCGGCAGCTCCGGCGTATACCTCGGCGTGGGTGTGTCGAGGTCGAGGAACACCAGGTCGGCGGTGGTGCTCTTGAACGTGCCCGTCCCCGTGCGCGGCTCGGCGCTCGGATCGATCGCGCGCATGCGTTCGACGGTAGCCACCGCGTCGCTCGAACGGCCCTCGCTCTCGTACCGCTCGTAGAGCGTCTGCAGCTGGTCGACGGCCTCGCTCCTGCGATCGGCCTTCATGAGCTGATCGGCGAGCATGAGGCGGATCTCGTGCTGATCGGGAACGAGGTCCGCGAACTCCTTCAGCGCGCGAAACGCTTCGTCGACCTTGCCGGCCTTCTGCATCCGATCGGCGTACTCGAGGAAGTTCGCCTTCGCGTCATTCTTGAAGCCCTTCTGCGCGCTGATCTTTCCGAGCTTGTAGTAGACTGACGCGCGCCCCGGCGAATGGCGGAGGATCTTGTTGCAGAGGGCGATCGCGTTGTTGAAGAAGCCCGTATCGGCGTAGCGGTCGACGGCCTGCTCGTAGTAGTCGACGGCGTCGGCAACGTTGCCCTGACGAAGCATCAGGTCGCCGACGCGGTTGAACAGGGCGACGTCGAGCTCGTCAGGGTGCTGGTCGAACGATTCGAGAAGCTTGACGTAGACCGCCAACGCCTTGTCGAACTGCTTTTTCTGTTCGAGCTCGGCGGCCTGCTTCTTCAGCTTTGCGACGTTGGACATCAGCGCCTGATGGAATCCCGACGAGGCAAAAGGCCCCGGCGGGTCCAGGGAAAGTGAGAGGGTTAAGTTACTCCTAAGTCACTAGGGTGACAAGGTTTGCCCCGTACGTAAGTGGCCACGCAGCGGTTGTCGCCGTACCAGTATGGCAGCTCGCGGATGTCGTGCACGTCGAAGAGCGCGAAATCCGCCGAATAGCCCGGCGCGATCTGCCCGACGTGCCCGGCCAGCGCGAGTGCGGCCGCGCCATTCACCGTCGCCGCGATCACCGCCTCGGCGACGCTCAGCCGTAGCTGGCTGACGCCGAGCGTGAGGATGAGGGGAAAGTTCGTCGTCGGCGACGTGCCCGGATTAAAGTCCGTCGCGAGCGCCACCGCCACGCCCGCCTCGATGAACTTTCGCGCCGGCGCCTGCTTCGATTTGCCGAGAAACAGCATCGTACCCGGAAGCAGCGTGGCGACGGTCGCGCCGTGTCCCAAGGCGGCGATACCCGCGTCCGACACCGCGGCGAGGTGATCGGCCGACGTTGCGCCGAGCGACGCGGCGAGCTCCGCGCCGCCGGCGGACGTCAGCTCGTCGGCGTGCAGCTTGAGCAGCATGCCGGCCTCGCGCGCCGCGGTGAGAATGGCGCGGCTCTCGTCCACCGTGTAGACGCCCGTCTCGCAAAACACGTCGGCGAAACGCGCGAGCTTGCCCGCGGCGACCGCGGGAATCATCTCGTGGATCAGCAGATCCACATACCGTTGGCGGTCGGCGGCGCTGCCGCGATGCTCGAGCGGAATCTCGTGCGCGCCGAGGAACGTGGGCACGATGCGCATGGGAAGCGCGCGCGCGAGACGGGCGATGACGCGCAACGTCTTGAGCTCGTCGTCGAGCGTGAGCCCGTAGCCCGATTTCACCTCGATGGTCGTCGTGCCAAACGACGCGAGCCGGCGCAGCCGCGCATGGGCCAGCTCGAAGAGCGTGTCCTCCGACTGCGCGCGCAGGTCGCGCACCGACGAATGAATGCCGCCGCCGCGCCGCGCGATCTCCATGTAGTCGAGACCGGCCGCGCGCATCTCCTGCTCTTCGTAACGCGGGCGACCGAAGATGCCGTGGGTGTGCGAATCGACCAAGCCCGGCATGAGCACGCGCTGGCCGCAATCGATCTCGCGCGCGCCGGCGAACCGCTCGCGCAGCACCGGAAGCGCATCGACCGCATCGACGCGCTCGCCCACCACCGCGACGGCGACGTTCGTGCGCACGACCATATCGTTCATGTCGCGACCGCGCCGCGCCTCACCCGCTCCCTCGCACGTCACGACCTGCGCCGCGTTGACGAACAGCAGCGGCTGGTCGGCTCGGTCCACCGACGTCATGCCATCACGTCCCGCACGCGCGACAGTCGCAGCGGCGCCTGGGCTTCACCGCGGCACGCATAGTAGCACGCGTTGCAGTTCACGGGTTCATACTTCTTGAAATCGCGCCAGTGGAAATCGGTGGGGAAATCGGGACAGCGCTTCACGTGACCGGCGGGATCGATGTGGATCGTGCGAATCCCGGACTGACAGGGCTCGGTCAGCTCGCCGCGCACGTAGCGGGGAATCTGTTCGAGGTAGTAGTCGGAGTTGGTGATCACACCTCGCCGCCGGCGCTTGAACTCGAGCAGCCGCCGAACGACGTCGTCGAGCTCGGCGAGCTCACCACTGCCGACGAGGTAGTCGCGGTTGCCGTTCTTCGCGTCGGTGTAGACGCTGAAGTTGACACCGACGCCCAACTCCGCGGCGTGATGCACGATCGGCAGGATCTGGTCGAGGTTGTCGTTCTTGATGACGGTATTGAACCGGATGTTGTCGATGCCGCGGGCACGCATCGCCGGAATGGCGGCGAGAATCTTCGCGCTCAAGCCCGGAAGACCGCGTGCCGCGTCGTGCCGCTCGTCGAGATAGTCGAGCGAGATGTTGAACTGATGGATGCCCGCGTCCCACAGCGACTGCGCGCGCTCGGGCGTCAGCATGGCCCCGTGCGTGATGAGCGTGACGTACTTGAGGCGGATCGCGCGATCGACTTCGGCGACGACGTCCTCGAGATCGCGCCGCAGCGTCGGCTCGCCGCCGGTGAAGGTGACGAGCATGGGATTGAAGAAGCGCGCCGCGTCGGCGTAGCTCTTCAGCTCCGTGGCGCGCGCCGACGGATCGGTTTTCCAGTAGTCACAGAATCCGCACGCGGCGTTGCAGCGCAGCGTGACCTCGAAGTGCACGAGGACCGGCGACCGGCGCCCGGTGAGCCAGGCGTACTTGGCCAGGAAGAGCGCGACGTGCCAGGGGCGGAAACGGGCGGACAACACGGCAAGAAGTAGGGTTTAGGGTGTAGGGTTTAGGGAAGGTACGCGGCGCGCCTGCGGCGCGCCGCGTTGTTTTGGGATGCCGGCAGATCTTTCTCATCACGTCGCGCCAACGGCGCGACGTACCTCCCCTGGCCCTAGACCCCAGCCCCTAAACCCTGTTTTTCATCGGCAGGTCGATTCCCTGCTCGCGCGCGGTTCGCAACGCGCTGTCGTACCCCGCGTCGGCGTGTCTCGCGACGCCGATGCCGGGGTCGTTCGTGAGCACGCGCTCGAGGCGGACACGCATCTCCGGCGTGCCGTCGGCGACGATCACCTGGCCGGCGTGGAGCGAGTTGCCGATGCCCACACCGCCGCCGTGATGAAATGACACCCACGACGCGCCGCTCGCGGTATTCAGCAGCGCATTCAGGATCGGCCAGTCGGCGATCGCGTCGCTGCCGTCCTTCATCGCCTCCGTTTCCCGGAACGGCGACGCGACGCTGCCGGTGTCGAGATGGTCGCGGCCGATGACGATCGGGGCGGATAATTCTCCACTTGCTACTAAATCGTTCAACGCGAGGCCGAACTTCGCGCGCTCGCCCTGACCGAGCCAGCAGATGCGCGCCGGCAGGCCCTGGAAGTGGATTCGCTCGCGGGCCATCGTGATCCAGCGGCGTAGGTGCTCGTCGTGCGGAAAGAGCTCGAGCACGAGATCGTCCGTGCGGGCGATGTCCTTCGGGTCGCCCGAAAGCGCCACCCAACGGAATGGTCCCTTCCCTTCGCAGAACAACGGCCGGACGTACTCCGGCACGAACCCCGGAATGTCGAACGCGTTGGCGACGCCATTGTCCAGCGCCACCGTGCGAATGTTGTTGCCGTAGTCGAAGGTGATCGCGCCCCGGGCTTTCATCGCCAACATCGCCTTGACGTGCTCGACGATCGACGCGTTGGCGCGGCGGACGTATTCGTGGGGATCGCTCGTTCGGAGCGCCGCGGCCTCGGCGAGCGACACGCCTGTCGGCACGTACCCGACCAACGTGTCGTGCGCACTCGTCTGGTCGGTCAGGACGTCGGGCGTGACGCCGCGCTTCACCAGCTCGGGCAGGATATCCGCCGCGTTGCCGACGAGGCCGACGGACAATCCTTGCTTCGCCGCGGTAGCGTCGCGAATCCAGGCGAGCGCTTCGTCGAGGCTACTCGTCTTTCGATCGCAGTAGCCGGTCTCGAGGCGTTTGTCGATGCGCGACTCGTCCACGTCGATGCCGAGGATCGCGGCGCCGTTCATCGTCGCGGCGAGCGGCTGCGCGCCGCCCATGCCGCCGAGTCCGGCGGTGAGCACGAAACGTCCGGCGAGGGAGCCGCCGAAGTGCTGCCGCGCCACGGCGCCGAAGGTCTCGTACGTGCCCTGCAGAATGCCCTGCGAGCCGATGTAGATCCACGAGCCCGCGGTCATCTGCCCGTACATGATCAGACCGGCGCGTTCCAGTTCTCTAAAGTATTCCCAGTTCGCCCAACGGCCCACGAGGTTGCTGTTCGCGAGCAGCACCCGCGGCGACCACGCGTGCGTACGAAACACGCCGACGGGCTTGCCGCTCTGGATGAGCAACGTCTCGTCGTTCTCGAGGCGTTGCAGCGCGTCGACGATCGCGTCGAACGCCTCCCAGTCGCGCGCGGCCTTCCCCGTTCCGCCGTAGACGACGAGATCCTGCGGACGCTCGGCGACGTCGGGATCGAGGTTGTTCATCAGCATGCGCAACGCCGCTTCCTGCTGCCAGCCTTTGCAGGAGAGCGTCGAGCCGCGCGGCGCGCGGATCGTCCGCTGGCCGCGGCCCTCGAGCGGCGACACGTCGGTGAGAGTCGAAGGTGTCATGCGCTGCCCATCGGTGGAGAGATCTCGTCGTTCGCGATGGCGAGCGCCAGGCGCTCGATGTCGCCCGACAGCACGCGGTCGCGTCCGAGCGGCGCCACGATCTTGCGTACCGCCGCATGCGCGCGCATCACCCCGCGTCCCGGCTTGAGCGGCGCGCGATAGTCGATGCCCTGCGCGCCGCACATCAGCTCGATGGCCAATACGTAGCGCACGTTGCGCACGACGCGGCGCAGCTTCCACGCCGCGGCCATCGCCATGGGCACGACGTCTTCTTTGCTGCCGTCGGTGGGAATCGTGTCGACGCTCGCCGGGTGCGACAACACCTTGCACTCGCTGGCGAGCGACGCCGCGGTCACCTGCGCCATCATGAACCCGGAGTTGACGCCGGCTTCGGGGCTCAGGAACGGTGGCAGGCCTTCGTTCAGATCCGGGTGCACGAGCCGGTCGATGCGCCGCTCGGAGATCGTGGCGAGGTTGGTGAGCGCGATGGCCATGAAGTCGAGCACCATCGCCACCGACTGCCCGTGAAAGTTGCCACCGCTGAGTAGATCGCCCGTATCGAACACCAGCGGGTTGTCGGTGGCTGCGTTGAGCTCGCGGCCGATGACGCCCGCGGCGAAATCGAGCGCGTCGAGCACCGGACCGTGCACCTGCGGCATGCAGCGCAGCGCGTATGCGTCCTGCACGCGGTTGTCGTCGGTGCGATGCGACTCGCGAATCTCGCTGTCGGCGAGCAGCTCCCGCAGAAATGCCGCCGACGCTGCCTGACCCAGCTGGCCGCGCACGTCCTGAATCCGCGAATCGAAGGCGACGGGCGTGCCGCGCAACGCCTCGAGCGACATCGCGCCGGCGATGTGTGCGGTGCGCCAGAGACGATGCGCGTCGACGAGCGCCAGCGCGCCGATCGCCGTATGCGCCTGCGTCCCGTTGATCAACGTGAGGCCTTCCTTCGAGGCCAACGTGATCGGCTCGAGGCCGGCGGCGAGCAGCATGTCCGCCGCCGGGCCGAACTGGTCGCCGCGCGAGAGAATGCCTTCGCCGATCAACGACAGCGCGAGATGCGCGAGCGGCGCGAGATCGCCGCTCGCCCCGACGCTTCCCTGTTCGGGAATCGGCGGATACAGCCCGGCGTTGAGCATCGCGATCAGCAGCTCGGCCAGGTCGGGACGTGCGCCCGAATATCCCTTCGAGATGACGTTCGCGCGCAGCAACATCATGGCGCGAACCTCGCGCTCCGGCAGCAGGTCGCCGACACCGGCGGCGTGGCTGCGCACGAGGTTCACCTGCAGCTCGGCGAGCCGCTCCGGCGGAATGGCGATTTCCGAGAGCTTCCCGAAGCCCGTCGTTACGCCGTATGCCACCGCGCGCCTGTTCACGAGCTCTTCGACCACGGCGCGGGTGACCTGGACCCGCGCCTTGGCGGCAACTGAGAGGACTACCCGAGCGCGGTCGCGCGCTACAGCGGTAACCTGCTCCAACGTGAGCGAATTTCCGTCGATGACGACTTCATTTTGCATCCGCGGAAAGCTCGACCGGCCCCTCTCACAATTCAAGGTGTCCTATGCATCCGCGACCCGCTCATGACATCGGTGCCCGCGAGAGCTCGGCGTTTCCGGGCGCATTCTGATACGCCCAATCGAACACCACGTAGTCGGCGGTGCGAAACGCCACCCGCAACGCCGCGAAGTGCACGCCATCGGCCTTTACGATACGGAAGACGTAGGCATAGCCGGCCAGCGCTTCGATCGTGACGCCGCCGAACCCGGTCGAGGGTGCGCGGTCGACCGACGTCAGCTCGGTGACGGGCTGCGCCGAATACAATGTCATCGTCACGGCACTGCGTGCCGGCGCGAACCAAAGCGAGCCGTCGGCATGCCGCTCGACGGTAAAGTCGAGATCCGTGCGCGTCGGGCTGCCGACGACGCCGAGCTTGCGGCTCGTCTCATCGAGGAAGAGGAAGCCCGAGCTGTCGCGCTTCGCGGCTGACGCGTATACGAACGCATTGCGTCCGTCGGCGCGCGGCGTGTCGAGGCGGGAGGCGGCCCACGGGCTCTCGTGCCCGTCGCGCGTGATGGCGCTCACCGTGAAGCAGCGCGACACGCCGTTCGTGAGATTGCCGACGAGAAATGCGTCGGAGACGGTCGACCCCTCCACCACCCAGTTGGCCGTGCACACGCCGCGCGTGCCGTCGTACGAGGTGGAGTAGACCAGATAGTGATCGAACGTGCCGTGCGCGACGTCGACCGCATTGCTTTGCCAGGTGAGGTGCACCGCGGCATTCAGCGAAATGGAGGTGAGGCCGAGCGGCGCCGGGAGACGCGGACCGAGGTCGATGGTGACGACGGCGGATTGCGCGATCTCGTTGCCGTTCCCGTCGCGCGTGCTCACGTAGTATTGCGCCTCGGGAATTCCGGCGTCGTGGAACGTTGGGGACGTGGTCGTCGCACGCAGCTGCCAGCCCGCCGAGGCCGCGCCGCGGCCATAGACGTTGAAGGAGTTGGCGCGTCCGCTTGGCGGAACGTCCCACATGAGCAGCACGCCGGCCGGCGCGTTTGGATCGCCGCTCGGGATCAGCTCGTACGTGACGTTCGCGGGGGCGTCAGGATTGGTGTTCGGGGAGGTCAGGCTGTCACACGCGGCCAGCGGTGGAAGTACCACCAGCATCACCAGCATCGAACGCATCAGTCGCATACATCGCTCCGGGTGGGGAACGCATTAGCGCGATTGCATCCGATGGGCCGAAATTTGGCTGGCGATAAATCGTTGCGGGACTTGGGGTTGTATTTTGGAGCTCGTGCGGGCCGTCCTCGGGACAGGACGATCAGGTGCGGCCGAATGGCGACGCGTGCTGAAGATCCGCGCGCCTCGTAGGCTGCGCGATCGGGACGACTCCGTCATTCTCGCGCGGATAACGCGGAAACTGCCGCTGAAAGTGCCGGATCGTTCGTAATCGAACGAGAGTTCCATTCGCAACGAGCCCGGATGAACCTTTCTTGAGGTGCAGACGCTCGGGACGCCACGAGCAACATCCCGAGCGGCCGTTCCAAAGAAGCTCGTCCGAGCTCGTTGCGCGAAAATCTTTCGGCTCTCACGGAGCGATCCGGCCCTTTCCGCATCATCCGCGTCATCCGCGCGAAATCGACGGAATCGTCCCGGCCTTGTGGCGAGCGATGCACAAATCCGAAGAATCGTCCTACCGGAAAACCCCAGACCCCGACCGCGCCGTCGCTCTGTTGTAATCGAACTTCAGATCGGGCTCCGCCTTCAGCGCGATCGTGAAGTTGAACGCGAAGTTGCCGTTCGGCGATTGTGTGAAGCCGAAGATGGCGCGCCAGTCGTGCAACTCGCGCTGCAGGGAGACGATGTGGCTGGCAAACTCGTGCCGCTCGAAGTCGTACGTCGTCTGCCACGCCGCCGTCCACTTCGGCGTGAGATTGAAGTTCACATTGCCGTTGAGCGACGTCGTCGCCGGAATGCTGTACGCCGGACCGCCGGCCGTTCCGGACGTGACCGGCGTGTCGGTCGTGGGCTGGGCGCGCTGCTGGGCGAGACAGGCGTCGAGCAGAAAGGTGTTCGTTCCGGCCACGGCCTGGCATCGCGCGCGCGGGTCGAAGCTGATCACGTTGGAGCCGGTCGGCTGCCGCGGGCTCGAGCGACTGAACGTGAACGACGCGCGCCACCCCTGGGTCGTGGGGAGGATGAACCGGTCGCCCGAGCGCGCGGCACCCGCAACCGGCTGCGCCGCGAGCGCCGCCGCCTGGGGATCGTCGGCGCGAGGGCGAACATGATCGGCATCCGGTGTGGGCGCGACCTGCGCCTCCGGAACGGCCTTTCCGAACAGGCGGGCGAACACCGTGAGCGGATTCTGGTCGCGTCCCACGCTGAACGACGCGGAGATGTTCGTGAGGACGGGCGCGAACTTCGCCGTGTCGCTCAACGTGCTTCCCTGGAACAGCGAATAGCTGCTCGAAAAGTCGAAGCCCGGCAACAGATCCGAGCTCAGCTGATAGCCCCACGATTCCGACGTGAGCCCGGCGTACTTGGAGTGGCCGCCCTTCGAGCGCGCCTCGTGAGCGCGCTCGAAGTCGTAGCCGACCGACGACATGCCGATGCTCAGCAACCGAACGGTCTGCGAGCGGTCGGCCGCCGTGGCGCTCGTGTCGGTGGTGCGTTGGCGAACCTTCGCCTCGAAGTTCTGCGTCAAGCCGAGGTTGATCGCATTCTGCGCCAATCCCGTCGCGTAATTCTGCGTGCGGCCCAGTGCGGCCAGGTACGCGTCGCTGAGGTGCGCGGCGGGCGCGTAGGTATATCCAATCGACGGCGTGATCGAATGCCGTATGCGCGTGAAGGGACCGAAGCCCGGGAAAAACCCGAACAGCGTCGGCGACGCGGACAATCCAGTGGTGATGCGCTTCGACTGGTGCACGTACTGGCCGTTGGTGCGTTCGGTCGCCACCCAGAACGGACCCGGGTCGACGTTCTGCAAACTCACGCTCGGCGTCAAGTTGAACCGGTTGCGAGCGAACGGCGGCAGCGTGAAGTCCGGCGTCCAATCGACGTACGTGTAATACGTCGCCGCGAACACGCGCGTGTCGGTGACCGCGCCGGTGCGCACGTCGTAGATCTGGAATTGCTGCGGAAAGTTGTTGCGCTGCTGCGACACGCGGAACGAGTTCTTGAGATCGTACCCGAAGATCTGCAGCGGCGTGTCGAAGCTCAGCGACGATTGCGCCGAGTTCCGGTTCGTGGTGGGCGTGCTGTCGATGCGACTCGTGATGGAATCGACCTTGTAGGCGTACGCCCCGAGTCCGGGCTGGTCCATTCCCAGCACCTCGCTCTTCGAGAAGCTCAGATTCGGAGTCCACGTGAGCCACTTGCCCACGCTGATCGCCGTCGAAGTCAGCGACAGCGTGGGGAACGTGCGATCGAGCTGCGTTCGTCCGGGATACTGCTTCTGCGTCGCACCGAGCGAGAAGGACGCCGGTCCGAGCTTCGTCTGATACGTGGCCTGCGACGAGATCGTCGCGAGCGCCGAATACGGATTGAAGGTGTTCTGCCGCTGGAGCGTGGTGCTCGTGACGTAGTTGAAGCTGGTGTTGATGTGGCTGTCGTGCGAGAAGTCCTGCTGGTGCGACCAGCTCACCGCCGTGTTGGTCTGTCCGTCGCGCTGCGCGGTGTACGTCGTGCCGATGCGGCCGCCGAGGAAACGGTCGAGCCACTTGTAGTCCCAATCCGCGTTGTACTTGAGCCACCCCGGATCGTTGAACTGGCCGTTGTTCGTTCCCGCGCCGCTGCGCCAGTCGAGCCAGGTGCTCACGTTCATGTAGTCGTTCAGCGCCCAGTAGTACCCGAGATGCTCGATGTTGCGGTGATACGCTGGGCTGTTGCGAATGATGTCCCCAACGCCGAACTGCGGCGGAATGATGCCGCTGTGGCGCCCTGGTCGCTGGTCGCTGAAGATGAACGGCAGCCACATCACCGGAACGTCCTTGATGTAAAGGATGGCCGGACGCGACACGAGCGTGTTCCCAGTGCGCTTCGCTTCTCGGAACTCGAAGTGGTAGTCGGGAATGGAATCGTCGCACGTCGTCATCGACCCGCCGCGGACGTACGCCGTTGCCGACTTTCCGTTCGCGCTGTCGACGTCGACGCGAGCAAGCGCGACGTCGATGTACCACGTCTCACCGTTGTTGACGGGCAATCGGGCGTTCGAGATTCGGGCCGAACGCTCGGCGAGGTTGTATTCCACGCGCCCCCCACCCTTCCGGCCGACGATGTCCGCCTGTCCGTTCCCGAGCTTGAGCACGTAGTTGCCGCCCGTCGTCACGCGGCGGGTGGCTTCGTTGTAATAGATGCCGCTGTCGCTCACCACGAGCTGCGTGTCGCGCTCCACGGCGACGCGCCGTCGCTTGGCGGCGAGCAGATCGATGGCGTGGGTCTGGGCGTTGAAGAACGCGGTATCACCCTGGTAGCGTGTCACCGAATAGCCCTGTTTCGCCATCAGGGCCTGCATCACCGAGTCGGGCGGCGCCCATTTGACCTGCGTCGAGTCCTTCGTCGTGTCGCGTGGCGCGGGCTGCACGGTTGGACGCGCACCCGGGAAGCGCGGGATCTGCGCCCGCGCGGGCGCGGCGGCGGCAGCGGCCGCGGCGATCAGCGCTCCTGCTACGAGCCATCGCTTCACGCCGAGGGCCCTCCGCCGAAGTCTTTCGCGTCCTGAATGGCGCGCCGGCGCTCCTTGCGCCGGTAGATCACAATCGCGCCGAGGACGCTGATCTCATAGAGGGCATAGAGCGGCACGGCGAGCCAGATGGTGGTCCACACCATGTCGCCCGGCGTGAGGAATGCACCGATGATGACGATCACCACGATCGCATGGCGCCGGTACTTCGACAGGAATTTCGGCGTGACGATGCCGAGCGCCGCGAGGGCGAGTACGATGATGGGCAGCTCGAAGCTCACGGCGAACGTGAGCACCATCGCGAACAGAAACGAGAAGTACTCTTCGGCGGTGATCAGCGGAACGAGCGACGGCCCGGCAAAGCTGAACAGCCAGGGCAGCGCGAGCGGCACGACAATGAAATACGCGAGCGCCGCGCCGCTGACGAACAGCACGGTGCCGGAGAACAGAACGCCAATGGCGATCCGCCGCTCGTGGATGTGCAGCGCCGGCGACAAGAACGCCCACACCTGATACAGAATCACCGGCGCGGCCAGCACGAACCCGAGGGTCGTGGCGGCGTTCAGGATGACGGTGAAACCTTCGTTCGGGTGCGTGTAGACGAGCTTGTGCTCGGGGATGAGCGGCAGAATGGGCGCCGCGAGAATTCCCACCACGTCCCAATGCAGCGCGACAGCGAAGCCGATACCGACGGTGATGAGCAACGAGCCGAGCGCATAGATGATTCGCCAACGCAGCTCCTCGAGGTGATCGAGGAACGGCATCTCTCCGGACTCAGTCTTCGGTATCGGCATTACAGCTTTGGCGCTCCCCTATCGTCCGTTCAGCAGGTCGCTCGCGAGTTGGGCAGCGTCCGAACCCGGGAAATCCCGGATGACACGATTGAGGACGATACGCGCCTCGCTCTTCTTGTTCGCCTCCCACAACGTCTTTCCATGCAGGTACAGCGCCGTGCCTGCTTCCGGGCTCTTGGGATACCGGTTCGCCAGAAGCTGATATACCGAGTCAGCGGCCGCCGCGTTCCCTTCTCCTTTGTACGTCTCGCCCACGCGAAGCTGCGCGAGCGGTGCGCGGTCGAAATCGGGGTACGACGACAGCAACTGGTCGAACCCCGCCCGAGCCGTGCGATAGTTTCCGTTCTTGAGCTGCTCGATCGCCGTGGTGAACAAGGTGGCCGGTCCCGGCGTCCCCGGTGGGGGACGACGGGTGGTGTCGGTCGGCGCGGCACTGGGCGGCGCCGACGCCGGATTCGAGATGCCCTGCTCCCGCAGCGCCTCCAACTGCGCGCGGGTGTCCTGCACGTTGCGCGTCGTCTGGCCGAGCAACGCCTGGAACTGAATCATCTGGCGGCCCATCGCATCGAGCTCGCCATTCACGGTAGCCTGAAACACGGAAAAATTCCGCGACAGCACACGCAAAGAATCGTTCATCCGATCGATCGACGCCGAGAGCTGCGCGATCTGATTCCGTCGCGCGTCGTCGGCACGCATGATCGATGTGTCACCCACGGCGACCTGCGCGCGGGTGGCGCGCAGCTCGTCCTGGATGAGGCGAATGTCACTCTTGGACGCGAGACACCCCGCGCTTGCGAGCAACAGCACCGGTGCGACCGACGTCCAGCGTCTCATGGCCGGCGCAGCGTCTGGCCGCCCGCGGTGATCTCGAACTCGGCGCGCCGGTTCTGCGCCCACGCACTTTCATCGGCGCCCTGCGCCACCGGACGCTCCTCGCCGTAGCTGATCGTCTCGATGCGCGCGGCGGGAATGCCGTGTTGAACGAGATAGGCTTTCGCGGCCGCGGCGCGCCGCTGCCCGAGCGCGAGGTTGTACTCGTCGGAGCCACGCTCGTCGGTGTGTCCGCCAATCCGAATCGCGACGCCCGGGTTGGCCTGGAGAATCGGCACCTTGGCGTCGAGGATCGCCTTGTCGTCGGCGCGAAGATCCGACTGATCGAATTCGAAGTGCACGGTGGCGGTGAGCGCCGAGCGCAGGCTCGCCGCCGATGCCGCTCCGTTGTTCGCCGCGTTGGCGGCCGCAAGGCTGTCGGCGCGGCGGCGAGCCGCGGCGTCGGCGGCGGCCTGGCGGGCCGCGGCTTCCTGTGCAAGGCGTGCGCTGTCCGCATTCGGACCGGCCGGCTGGGCCGCCGGAACGGGCGCCGGTTGCGGAGCAGGCTTCTTGTGGCACGCGCCAATGGTTACCGCGGACAGCATGGCCGTTGTCAGCACAGCGATCCGTCGAGTACGCATCATATCAGAGTTCTCCCACGATTTCTGGATGGAACTTCAGTGATTCAGCATGAACAGGTTCTTGCTGCTGCTTACAGCGTGTTGCTGCTTCTTACTGCTGGGCCGCCAGTCGCGGCGACCATGACGCCAAACGCGAGCCGCCCGACTTCGTGAGCTGGCGAACGCGGTTGGACTCCGTGTCGAGCACCCAGAGCTGCCTCACTCCGGTGCGCGTCGACGTGAATACGAGGTGCCGAGCATCCGGCGCCCACGACGGCTGCTCGTTCTCGCCCTCGCTCGTGAAGAGCTTGGGCGTCCCGCCGGCAGCTCGGATCGCGCGAATCTGGAAGCGATCCTTGATTCGCTCCTGATACGCGATCCACCGCCCGTCCGGAGCCCAGTCCGGATCGGACCGATAGTTCTTCTCGCTGTCCTCGTAGTTCGTGAGGACCTCGGCGTTCGTTCCATCGGCGTCCATAATATACAACTCAGGGCGCCCTAAGACGTTGCTCACGTAGACGATGCGACGCCCGTCGGGACTGAGCGTGGGATTCGTGTTTTGTGCTCCACGGCCCGGCGTCAACCGGTGCGCCGCATCACCGCCTGACACACCGGTGATGTACAGATCGGCCTGGTCCTCGCCGCTGCGCGAGTAGACGAGCTGCGTCCCGTCGGGCGTGAACACTGGGGTGATGAAGATCGTGTTGCGCGACGGACCGCTCACCGTGCGCGACCGGCCGGTCGACAGATCGATCACGATCAACCGCGAATCCGTTCCGTACGTGGTGTACGCCAGCATCGTCCCGCTCGGATTCCACGATGGACTGACGCCATTCTCCTCCGTCGGCACCGTGATCTCGCTCGCTCCGTCGCTGTCGACCACGCGAATCGACTGGCCGCGCATGTACGCCACGCGCGTTGCCGCGATGCCCGCCTGTCCGGTGATCCACCGCTCGATCTCGTCTGACGTGCGGTGTACCGCCTGCCGCCAATCGCGGCTCAACCCTGTGGCGGGAAGCGCGAAATCATGGACGTTCACGACTTGGGCCTTCGAGACGTCGTGCAGCGCAACGTGCAGCGCGTTTCCGACCGGCGTGATCTTCACGATCGCCGACGCGGCAAGGCGCGCGAAGATCGAGTAGTTCAATCCGCCCGCGGCGCCAGGCGAGTTGATCGCCGCAGGATCGGCACTGTCGACCGGGATGACGGTGAAGCGGTCGCTGAAGTCGAGATCGCGCTGGATGATCGCGCGTACCGAATCGCCGAACGCTCCGGGCACGGGGAGCACCGCGATTCCCACCTTGTCGCGCAACGGGTCGTAGGTGCCGCCGAGGAAGATGCCGCGATAGGTCGTGTCCTGCGCGTGCGCCGCAACGGGCATTGCCGCGAGTACGCCGGCAGCAGCGAGTGACAACGCGCCGAGGAAACGGCTCATCGAACGATCGCGGGCGAAAAGCGGAACGTCACAGGCAGAATGTCCTCGGGAAATGCGGATGGCAGCGGCGTGAACGCCTTTGCGTTGGCGGCGGACTCGACTGCGCCGACCGCCCGTTGATCGAACGAGTAATTACCCGATGGGGTCACAATCTTTATGCTTTCGAGGTCGACCGTGCCGTCTCGACGGATCACGAAGCGCACCGTGGCCGACAGCGTGCCGGCCATGGGCCCGAACCGGCGAATGAGCTGCGACACGATGTTCGTCGTGTACGCCGGAAAGGGGAATTCGATTCCCGGCGTGTCGACGTTGGCGACGTCTGCGCCGCGGCCGCCCGTCTGTCCACCGCCAGCCGTTGGTGCAGGCGCGGCAGCCTTGGCCGGACCAGCGGGAACGGTTTTCGCCGTCGGCGTGGCGAGCTTCGGAGCCGGCTTGGTCTTCGCGGCGGGTGTCGTCGGCCGCGCGACAGTGGTCTTCGCCACTGCCGGTGTTGGCGCAGCGATGGGCGCGGGGGCCGGTGCGGCGGGCGTCACGGGAGGTGTTTGCGGCTGCGCCTGCACCACGCCAGCGGCGCGCTCGCCCGGAGGCGCGGCAAAGAGCTGTACGCGGTACATCGGCGGCGCCGGAGGTTCGCGGGCAGGGCCCAACAGAAAAAACGCCCCGATCAACGCTCCATGAAAGAGCACCG
Source organism: Gemmatimonadota bacterium (assembly GCA_028287235.1). Lineage (GTDB taxonomy): Bacteria > Gemmatimonadota > Gemmatimonadetes > Gemmatimonadales > Gemmatimonadaceae > JAQBQB01. The sequence continues at coordinate 244,785 of JAQBQB010000020.1, forward strand.
ACGCGGCAATTCCTCCGGTGAGCCTGGGCGCGATACCGGCTGACACGCTATCGGATCTCCTCCGGTTCGGTGACGAGACCGACGTTGCTCACGCCGTCCGCCCGCATGATCGCCAGCAACTGCACGACCATTCCATAGTCGACGCCCTTGTCCGCCCTCAGATACACGCCGTTCCGCGTTCGGTTCGCCGAGATCGATTTGAAGACGAGACGAAACTGCGGGAGCGTGTACTTCTCCCGGTCGATGAAGATCTCGCCGGCCTGATTCACGGTGATCGACAGTCCGTCCTTCGATTCGAGCGGCTTCGCGTCGGCCGCGGGAAGCGCGATGTCCACCCCGCCCTGCATCATGGGCGCGGTGATCATGAAGATGATGAGCAGCAGCAGCATCACGTCGATCAAACTGACGACGTTGACGTCGGCGTTCAGCTCGAAGCGGTGCCTGCGGCGGCGGCGTGCCATGTCAGATGCGTCCTTCGCGGACGAGCAGCGCGATCACCGCCGTGCTGAAGCTCTCCATGCGCCCGTCGAAGCGATTGAGCTTGTTGGCGAAGATGTTGTAGCCGAACGTCGCGGGAATCGCGACCATGAGCGCCGCGGCGGTCGCGATGAGCGCCTCGGCAACGCCGGGCGCCACGGCGGAGAGGTTGCCCGAGCCCTTCGACGCGATGCCGATGAACGCCTCGATGATGCCAAGCACGGTGCCGAGGAGACCGATGAGTGGGCTGGCCGAGCCGACCGTCGCAAGCCACGGAAGAAAACGGCCAATGCGATCGCGCTCGTCCGATGCTTCGGAGTCGAGCAGCAGATGCAGCGTCTCGATCTGCGAGCCGCTCAACGTGGCCTGCGATGGTGCGTCGCCGGCCGATGGACCGGAACGTTCGCGCATCTGCTGATTGGCGACGCGCGCGTCGGACACGAAGTGCATGGCGCGGAGAAAGAGGCGCGGCAGCGCGCCAACGGGCGATCGCTTGGCGAGCGCACCCGCGTCGTCGAGCCGCGGCGAGCGCTCGAAGTCGTGCATGAACTTCTCGGCGTCGCGCATCGCTTTGCCAAGCGTGCGCCACACCACGAACATGACGGACCAGCTGAGCAGTGAGAGGCAGGCGAGGACCACGAGCACGACTTTCGTCATCGTGGTGGCGTTCATGACGAGCTCGATCGGGCCCGAGGGAATCACGCCGCGCGACGCCTGCAGGAACATGGGAGCGAGGTGCACGATCGGAGAGGTCAGGTGCGGGAGAGTGCAGCAGTCGCCGCGCGCGCGGCAAACCAGGAGTAGGTCTCGGCGAGGCCATCGGACAGGCTGACGCGCGGTGCCCAACCGAGCACGCGGTGCGCCTGCTCGATCGCGAGGAAGGAATGGCGCTGCTCGCCGCGGCGCTCGGGTGCGAACTCGATCGCCAACGTGGCGCCGGCGTCCCCCGCGGCACGGAGCAGCGTGGCGGCCAACTCTCGCACCGACGTGCCGATTCCCGTGCCCACGTTGAACGCGCGCTCGTCGACGCGCGTTCCTTGCGGCGGTGCACCCGTTGCCGCGGCGAATACCGCCTCGGCGACGTCGGCGACGTGGACATAGTCGCGCGTCTGCTCGCCGTCGCCAAAGATGGTCAGCGGCTGGCCGGCGAGGATTCGTCCGCAAAAAATGGCGACGACGCCCGCTTCGCCGTGCGGATCCTGCCGCGGTCCGTAGACGTTGGCGAAGCGAACGCTGACGGTGTTCAACTCATGGATGCGCGCGTAGTACGCGAGGTAATACTCGGTCGCGAGCTTGGCGATGCCGTAGGGCGAGTCCGGCTCTTTCGCCGACGCTTCGGCGGTCGGCGGCGTACCCATGTCACCGTATACCGCGCCGCCCGTGGACGAGAAGACGATTCGGGGACGCGCGCCGCGCGCGTGGCGCCGCACGGATTCGAGCACCTGCAGCGTGCCGAGGATGTTGATGCTGGCGTCGAAGACCGGATCGGCGACGCTGTGGCGGACGTCCATCTGCGCGGCGAGATGCACGATCGCGTCGTACTCGCCGTCGGCGACGAGGCGGCCGGCTTCGGCGGAGCGCACGTCGGCGACGACCAGGCGCGCCGCGGCGGGAACGTTTTGGCGCTTTCCATTGGACAGGTCGTCGAGCACGTCGACGCTCCACTGGCGATCCAGAAAAAGATCGCAGACGTGCGAACCGATGAATCCCGCGCCTCCCGTGACGAGGACGCGCTTCGTCATTCGGCGACTCGGGTCTTGGACGCGGCCGCGTCGTCGGCCGGCGGCTGCGGAGGTTGCGCCTGCTCGAGCCCGAAGAGATAGCGTGCCGTATCGACCACGCCGAGCCCCCGGCCGTTGGCCGCCGCGGCACGCAGCCGCACCGTGGGCTCGTGTAAGAATTTGTTCATGAGCGTTCTTGAAAGTTCTTCCACCGCGGCGCGTTCGGCCGGCGGGAGATGCTGCAGGCGGCGCATCGTGTCGGCGAGCTCGCGGGCGCGCAGATCGTCCATGCGCGCGCGCATCTCGGTCAGCACCGGCACGGCGACGAGTCCGGCCACCCAATCCCAGTACTTCCCCGACTCCGCGGCGATCAACTGCTCGGCGGTCGGCAGCTCGGCGCGCCGGCGCTCCAGGTTCGCCGAAACCACGGCCTGGAGATCGTCGAGGTTGTAGAGGAAGACGTTGCTCAGCTTCCCCACCGCGGGGTCGACGTCGCGCGGCATGGCGATGTCGAGAATGCAAAGCGGACGGTCGCCGCGCGAATCGAGCGCCGGCTGCACGTGGTCGATCAGGACCACCGCATGCGGCGCCGAGGTCGAGCAGACGAGGACGTCCACGTCGGCGAGCGCCGTCCAACACTCGTCGTAGTGCATGGCCACGGCGCCATAGCGGCCGGCCACTTCCTTCGCGCGCTCGAAGGTCCGGTTCGCCACGATCGACGTGCGCACTCCCTGGTCGCCGAGGCACTCGAGCGCGAGCTCCGCCATCTCCCCCGCCCCGAGCACCATGGCGCGCTTTCCGGCCAGCGAACCAAAAATCTGCTTCGCGATCTGCACCGCCGCGGAGCTCACCGACGCGGCCCCGCGCGCCACCGATGTTTCGTTGCGGACACGACCCGCGACCGACAACGACGTCTGAAAGAGTCGGTTGAGCACCGGGCCCGAACGCGCGCGGCACTGCTCCCACGCGTCGCGGACCTGGCCGTGGATCTGCGCTTCGCCAAGCACCATGGAGTCGAGGCCGCTCGCGACGCGGAACAGATGCATGACCGCGTCGCGATCGCGGCGCACGTAACCGTAGCCCGACGCTTCGGTGCCAAGCCGGGTGGACAGCTCGCTCCACACGGCCGGCACGGCGTCAGTTTCCGACTCGACGAGATAGATCTCGGTGCGGTTGCAGGTCGACAACAACACCGCCTCGCGCGCACCGGATTCCGCGAGGAGCGCGTCGAGGGCGTCGGCGACTTCGGTGGCGCGATACGCGATGCGCTCCCGGATGTCGAGCGGCGCGCCGCGATGATTGATTCCGACGACGGTCAGCGCCATTCGCCGAGCCTCGCGTCGAAGGCACCCGACTCGACCTGCTCGCAGAAATCCGCGCCGACGAGTGCGGCGGCGGCGGCGGACCACCGCGTGCCGTCGCCGCCGGCGAGCAGCGTGCGGCGGAGCGTGGACAGCTCGCGCACCGCCGATGCGTAGCGCGCGTCGACGGTGCCGGCGATCGCGTCGCGGATGCGCACCGCGGCGTTGGGAACGCGTCCCGTCGAGACCGCAACGACGACGTCGCCCGCGCGATGCACCGCGGGCGTGACGCAGTTCCCAAGCTCGGGGGCGCTGGCGACGTTGACCAACCGCCCGCCCGCCCGCGCGTCGGCGGCGACGGCGGCGTTGGTCTGCGCGTCGTCGGTCGCGGCGACGACCAACGTCGCGCTGCCGAGGTGCGAGGACGAATACCGGTCGCGCGTGACGCGGAGACCGGCGCGAGCTCCTTCGGCCGCCTGAAGCGCCTCGCTGATCGCCGGCGACACGACATGGACGCGAGCGCCCGCGTCGAGAAGCGCGAGCGCTTTCCGAGTCGCGACCTTGCCGCCGCCGACCACGATCGCGTCGATCGCTTCGCCGTCGAGCACGAGCGGATACGCGCTCACAGGAACTGCCCCGCTTTCGGTCCGGCGACGCGGAACGCTACGTAGAGCACCAGCACCGCGACGAAGGCGGCGCTCGAGTATTTGGCCGCGCGCTGCGCCTGCCATCCGCGCGTGACGCGCCCCACCGCCAGGCAGGTGACGGCCAGCCACGCGCCACAGCCCCAGACGAGCTGCGGAAGATTGAGCTCGTGGTACGCGAGCGAATAGGTGCCGGCGAGCACTACACCGAGCGTCAGCCCGAGCCACCCGGCGATCGCCGCGAGATGGTTCACCCGATCGAGCGTCGCGAGGGGCGGGAAAAACCGGAACAGAATACTGAAGTGGCGCGACTTGAGCTCGTGCCGTTGGACGAGATACATCGTGCCCGCCACCGCGGCCGTCGCGAACGACGCGATGCCGACGAAGCTGAGCGCGATGTGCGAGAAGAGCCAGATACCCCGCGCCCCGTCGGCGGACGGCCCCGGTGTGAGGCCGATGACGTTCGCGCAGATCGTGGGAATTGCGGCCAGGGGCGCGGCGACGAGCGTGAGGCTCACGTCGCGCGCGAGGATCTCCACCACCAGGAGGGTGAACGCCAGCACGAGCCCCGCGAACGACAGTGAAGGGCCGAGTCCGGTGAGTGGAATCGCACTGGCTTGGAATCCGAAGGCCAGGAGGGCCACGGCGTGCGCGAAAATACCCAGCGCGAGCACCCCGAGCACACCTGCAACCGGCGCGCGGACTGGACGCGCGAACGGCACCGCGGCGAGAGCCGCGGCGCCGAGGTAGCAGGAGATGGCGACGAAGTGGGCGATTGCGATCATGTCAACCGCCCAAATCTACTGCGGGACCAGAGGTTACGGGATCTTTGCGGCAACCCGCGCGGCAGTGCCTTCCACGATTTTCGGCTGTTCCTGGGCGGTGATCACGACCGTGGCACCGTAGGGCGTCGCGCGAAGCACCTGCGCCCACGCGAGATGGAGCTCCGGAATAGCGAGGTCGCGTCCGTCGGTCGGACCCTGGCGCGGCTGAAACAGCTCGACTTGATCCCCCGGATTCGCTGCGCCTCTCGGAATGTCGACGACCAGGAAATCCTGGATGCTCGGCAGCACGGGTTGGTTGTAGACCCAGCGCACCTTGCCCGAGCGGCCGTTCGCGATCGCGAACGGCCGGGCGCGCACCACGCCGGCGCTGCTGTCGTACGGAATCAGCCGCTGATTCTGGAGCACCTCGCCGTAGATCTTCAGCACACGGCCAATCGACGCTTCGCCGTTCCGCGCGGGTCGCGTGACTTGGATGATCCCGGTGGGAATCACGATCTGCCCGAAGTCCTCGATGAGCGGTCCGAGGCGATATGACAGGTAGAGCTGGCGTTCCGGCGCGATCGGGCCGGCCGGCGGCGAGATGAGCAGATTGTCATAGAGGTGCATGCGCGACTGGTCGGCCGACGCGATGCCGGTGAGATCGGCCGCCTGCATGATGAACCCCGAGCCGCGCGGGCCGCCGCGATCGTCGACCCATGGCGCCGCGGCGTACTCCCCCATTCGGATGCTCGACGGCGCGGCTTGAATCGAGTTGGTATCGACGACGAGCGCGGGTGCCGGTGCGAGCGGTGTCGGCGCCGGAACCGGAGCGGGCGCCGCGACCGGAGCCGCGGGTGGAAGCACCGACGCCGGCGGCGCAACGGCGATCACCTTGGCGGGCGCGCCGGGCAGCTTGAGTATCTCGCCAGGATAGATCCAATGCGGATCTTCGATGATGTCGGCGTTGATTCGGTAGATCTCGGGCCAGAGGAACGGGTCGCCGAGGTAGGTCTTCGCGATGTCCCAGAGCGTGTCGCCGCGCTTGACGGTGTGCGACGCGGGCAGTGGCGACGCCGGCTGCTGCGCGGCGAGCGAATGCGGAAATGCTACTGCGATGCCAAATGCGGCAAGAGCGACCACGCGGATCGAAGATCCGAGCGTTCGGCTGCGGACAGCCCGCACGACCATGGCGTCAACTCCTGGCGAGTTCGTGAAACCTGCTCCAACCGCGGCGGCAGACGGTGCCAGCCTCTGCGTTGGGGACGATTCGAGGCGCGCGGAGGAAACTGGGACTGGGCGCCGATCACCGGTCCGAGGTCCGAGGGAGAGCATCGTGGTGATACAGGTCACGATGCGCACCCTCAGACCAGCGACCCGATGCCTGCGACTAGAACGGCAGGTCGTCGTCCTCGTCGGCCAACGCGTTCGGAAAATCCTCGAACTCCTGGCCGCCGGCGGCCGGCGCCTTGGCCTTGGCACCCGCTGCCGGAGCGCGGCGCGGAGGCGCGCTCTCGCTGTCGAAATCACCACCACCACCGCCACCACCACCCTTGCCGCCGCCGAGCATGATCATCTCGCGGACGTTGATCTCGGTGCTGTAGCGGGTCTGGTTCTCCTTGTCCTGCCACTGGCGGTACTCGATGCGGCCCTCGACGTAGAGCTTGTCGCCCTTCTTCACGTACTTCTCGACGATGTCGGCGAGCGTGGAACCCTTGGTGTTCCAGACGACGCAGCGGTGCCACTCCGTCTTCTCCTGCTTCGCTCCCGACTGATCGTTCCACGACCGGCTGGTGGCGAGCGAGAAGGTGGCGACGCGATTGCCGCCGGTGGTCGACCGCACTTCCGGATCGTTGCCCAGATTCCCGATCAGCACGACTTTGTTCAAGCTACGGCTCACTGTTTCCTCCTGGCGAGAGAGTCCTTGACCTCGCCGCTCACGGTATGATCCAGTCCGTGTTGTTGTGCAAGCAAATTCCCGCACATCAACGACTTCTGTTGCACGTCTCACAAACTACTTCACACGTCCTGCTCCATCAGCGTACGCCGCAGCACGATGGCGTCCTCGTCAGGCCGCCGATAGTAGCCTCGCCGCCGTCCCACCTCCTCGAAGCCGCGCGAACGGTACAACCGCCGCGCCCGCTCGTTCGAGTCCCGCACTTCCAAATACACCGCCTGCGCGCCACGCCGGCCCCCCTCGTCGAGCGCGGCGTCGAGCAGCGCGCGGCCGATGCCGCCTCCCCACTCGTCCGGCGCCACCGCCAGGTTGGCAATCTCTCCCTCGTCGGCCACGAACCAGGCGACAACATAACCCGCCACCTCCGCGTCGTCACGGCGCGCACAGGCGAAGTAGACCGCCGGGTGGTCCAGCGCCTCGCGGAACGACTGCGCCGACCACGGATCGCTGAACGCCGCACGCTCGATCGCGACGATCGCCGGCACGTCGCCGTCGGTCGCACCGTCGATCGTGACGCTCATCCCACCGGTAGCGGTCGGCCGTGCGCCGACTCCCAGCGCACCTGCGCTTCGGCCAGCCGACCGTACGCCGGTTCCCAGCTCGCGACGTCGACCGGGCCACGCGACAGCAACGCCTCCAACTTGGCCACCGCTCGCGCTCGTGGATTGGCCCGCACCGCGCCGGCCAGCGGCGACGGACCGATCACCGCCGCGCCGTATTCCAGCGCCACACCTTCGACTGCTTCCGCCGCCACGAGCTTCGCGGGCTCGATCTCGGCGATCGACCCGTCCTCGCCCACGTCGTACAGCCCGACGTAGAACTCAACGCGCAGCGCGTCGATCGCGACGAGGTACCGGCCCGCCTTCACGTCCGCGCCACCGACGATCAGCGCCATGGACGGCACGGCGAACAACGGGCAGCGGATGCCCGTCGCGATGCCCTTGGCGATGGCGCCGGCAATGCGGAGGCTGGTGAAGCTGCCCGGCCCCGCCCCGCAGACGACTCGCCCGATGGATTTCGGCACGACCGACGCGCGCGCCAGCACCGCGGCGACCGCAGGCATCAAGCGCTCCTCATCGGCGCCCTTCATCGCCAGGCTCTCCTCCGCGAGCAAGCGCGCGCCGTCGAGCACCGCAACGTCGCCGACGTACGTCGACGCGTCGATGGCGAGCGTGATCACTGATGACCGCCCGCGTAGAATAGCCGGCGATCGGGATCGTTCGGCAGATGCTGCAGGCTGACCGGAACGTGGTCGCGCGGAATCCGATCGCCCGCGCGCTCCGGCCATTCGACGAGCACCAACGCCTCATCGGCGAGGATCTCATCCCAGGCGAGGTTGGTGAGCTCGTCGGAGTTCACGAGCCGATAGAGGTCGAGGTGAAACACGGGCGAGCGCGGCGCCGCATACTTGTGCACGAGCGCGAACGTGGGGCTCGTGACTTCGTCGGTCACGCCGTAGCCGCGGCAGATGGCCTGCACGAGCGTCGTCTTGCCCGCACCAAGCTCGCCCGCGATCGTGACGACGAGCGGCGGTTGGGCGACGCGGCCAAAGCGCTCGCCCCAGCTCCTGAGCTCGGAGGCGTCGAGCGCGAGGCGGCCATGTCCGGCGAGCGGCGGGATGATCGGTTCGTGCGACACCTATCGGCCGCCGCGCGATGTGCCCGACGCGACCTTCGCGCCGCCGCTCTTGTCCTTGCGCGCGCGCACCTCGAAGAGCTGGTCGCGGAGCTGTGCGGCGAGCTCGAAGTCCATCGCCTTTGCCGCGTCGCGCATCTGCTGCTCGAGCATCTTCTCCAACGACTCCGTCTCCATCACGGCGTAGCCGCGGGCCGGCTCGGCCACCTTCTTCTTCTTGTCGCTGTCCCCGTCGATGCGGGCGTCGGCGACGCGCGTGATCAACCGCACCTCGCTGATGCTCTTGCTCACGCTGATCGGCGTGACCCCGTTGTCCACGTTGTATTGCGACTGAATCGCGCGGCGGCGGGTCGTCTCCTCGATGCACCGCTGCATCGAGCCCGTGATGCGGTCGCCGTAAAAGATCGCGCGGCCGTGGAGGTGCCGCGCGGCGCGCCCCACGGTCTGAATGAGCGAGCGATCGCTGCGCAGGAAGCCTTCCTGGTCGGCGTCGAGGATCGCGACGAGCGAGACTTCGGGAAGGTCGAGACCTTCGCGAAGCAGGTTGATGCCCACGAGCACGTCGAACTCGCCCAGCCGCAGCCCGCGCACGATCTCCATGCGCTCGATGGCGTCGATGTCCGAGTGCATGTAGCGCACGCGCACGCCCACCTGCTGCAGGTAGTCGGTCAGATCCTCGGCCATGCGCTTGGTGAGCGTCGTGACGAGCACGCGCTCACCCTTCCGCTCGCGCAGGCGAATCTCGTTGAGCAGATCGTCCACCTGTCCGCGCACGGGCCGGATCTCGATCTCGGGATCGATGAGGAACGTGGGTCGGATGATCTGCTCGACGACGACGCCTTCAGAGAGTCGCAGCTCCAAGTCGGAGGGAGTGGCCGAGACAAACACGGCCCGCGGCGTGAGCGCGAGAAATTCATCGAACATCAACGGCCGGTTGTCGAGCGCGCTCGGCAGACGGAAGCCGTATTCGACGAGCGTCAGCTTGCGCGCGCGGTCGCCGTTGAACATGCCGCCGATCTGCGGCAGCGTGACGTGCGACTCGTCCACGACGACGAGAAAGTCGTCGGGGAAATAGTCGAACAGACAGGCGGGCCGCTCGCCCGCCTCGCGGCCGGCGAGAAAGCGCGAGTAGTTCTCGATGCCGGCGCACGTGCCGATCTCGAGCATCATCTCGACGTCGAAGTTCGTGCGCGACTCGAGGCGCTGCGCTTCGAGCAATTTGCCGGCGGCGCGCAGCTCGCCCAAGCGTTCGGACAGCTCGTTGCGAATCAGCTTGACCGCGCGCTCGAGCGTGGGCCGCTGCGTGACGAAGTGCTTCGCCGGATAGATCGCCGCGCGCTCGAGGTTGGCGATCGTCTCACCGGTGAGGACATCGATCTTGGAGATGCGCTCGATCTCGCTTCCCCACATCTCCACGCGCACGCCCTGCTCCTCGTACGCCGGATAGATCTCGACCGTGTCGCCGCGCACGCGGAACGTGCCGCGCTCGAAGGAGACGTCGTTCCGCCCGTATTGAATGCGCACGAGCGAGCGTAGGATCTCGTCGCGATCGATCTTCTGGCCTTTCGTGAGCGTGACCATCTGCTCGCGGTATGACACCGGATCGCCGAGGCCGTAGATTGCCGACACCGTGGCGACGATGACGACGTCCTCGCGCTCCATCAGGCTCGACGTGGCGCGCAGCCGCAGGCGGTCGATGTCCTCGTTGATCGACGCGTCCTTCTCGATGTACGTGTCGGTCGTGGGGACGTACGCTTCCGGCTGGTAGTAGTCGTAGTACGAGATGAAGTACTCGACCGCGTTGTGCGGGAAGAAGCTCTTGAGCTCTCCGTAGAGCTGCGCGGCGAGCGTCTTGTTGTGCGAGAGGACCAGCGTCGGACGGCCATGATGCTTGATGACGTTGGCCATCGTCATGGTCTTGCCCGAGCCGGTGACGCCGAGCAGGGTCTGGAAGCGATCGCCGCGGGTGAGCCCGGACGACAGCTCGGCGATCGCTCTCGGCTGATCGCCTGCGGGCTGAAATGGAGCTTGAAGGTCGAATTCGGCTCGCGGCATCCTGGTAATATAACACCGCAATCGGCGTTTGTTCGGTCCGGTCCCACCACCCCATCCAGGTACGGAGACGACACTGCAGATCGATCAGCCAATGAGCCCGGCCCACCGGCGGGCGGGCATCGCCGTGTGGGCGGGACTCTGCCTCGTCTTCGGGCTCGCGCTGGTACTGGTGGCATTCGAGACCGCGATGCACTTCAACGGGTCTGCGATCGACGGCCCGTTCCAGCTATACAACGCACTGCGCCGAATCCAAGCCGGCTTTCGCCCGGGCGTGGACTTTCAGTACTTCCACGGCCTGGGTGGTCCGTACCTGCATTACTGGCTGTACCGCCTCCTGGGCGGCGGCCTGCGAGGCTCCGAGCTCGCGCGAGAGCTGATCAGCGCCGCGCTCTACCCTGTGGTGCTCCTCGTGTTCTTCCGGGCGTTCGTGGGGGACTGGCGACGGACGCTCTGCCTCACCGCGGCGGCGCTTGCGCTGTCATTCGTGCTGAATCTGTCCGGCATCCTGTTCGCCCTGAACGGGATGCTCGGACTGCGCTCAACGCTCCCGACGTTGCTGCCCGTGGTGCTGTACCTCGCACCGACGCGGCGCATCCGGATCGTCGCGGTCGGCGTGACGCTCGGTGCCGCGCTGTTCATCAGCACGGAGCAAGGACTCGCGGCCGTGCTCGCGTACGTGATCGTGTCCGCGATCGCGTTGATGCGTGGTGGCGGCGAGCGAAAGGCGCAGCTCGTCGAGCAGGCGGCGACCGTCGCGCTCGCGGTTGCGACGCTGCTGCTCTGTCTGTTCGCGGTGGGCGGCTATTCCGGCATGCGCGGCGCGCTCCGCTACAACTTCGCGATCGTGCCAACGGACCAGTACTGGTACTTCGGCTCACCGCCAAACCGGTTCGTGCCGTCGTGGAAGGACGGCATCGCGATGTCCGTACTGATCTGGCCGATCGGCGCCGCGCTGTTGCTCGGGATCGCGGCCGCGGCGATGCATGTGCGCCGCTTCTGGCGCGCGGCCGAGGGTGCCGCGAGCCGTCGGGCGTTCGGTTTCGCGATGCTCGCCGTGTACGCGCTGCTGTCGTGCACGTCGCTGCTCGGCGTATTCGTCGCGGTGTACGTGCAGCCGTGTTGGCGCGCGATCATTCTCCTCGGGCTGCTCGAGCTGATGGCTGTCGCGGAGCGCTCGCGCGACGTGAGCGCCTCGACGGGGACGCAGCGCTGGCTCGGCGTTCCGCGCGCCGTCGCAGCCGTCGCGTTGGCGGTGTCGGCGTGGGCGATCGTCACGCGCACCCTGATTCCGACGGTGTTCAGCGACGCCCTGCCGCACGTCATTCGCGATCACCTGTTCGGCGACGCGCGGTTCAGCGTGTACGGCATCTGGCCTGAAACGCTCGTGGAGGGCCAGCGTGCGATCGACACGCATCGCGGCCCGCATGGCGAGCCGCCGGTGCTCTGGTCTACCTACGCAGGGTGGATCGAGGCGCGCAACGGACTCTTTCATCCGTCGTTCGACTACATCATCCACGCGCTGGGCACCGACAACCGGCGCGCGTACGTCGAGACATTCAAGGCGATCAAGCCGACGCTGGTGCAGACGGTGCTCCCCACGTACACGCAGTACGAGCCGTGGATCGAGAACAACGACTGGGAATTCTACGACGCGCTCCTCCAATCGTACGTCGTGTCGTCGACCACACCCTGGTCGATCTTCTGGGAGCGCCGGCCGACTCCGGCGCCGCAGCCGGAACTCGTCGGTACGATGACCGTGCCCGCCGGCATGGAGGCGGTCGCGCTGCCGCCCATCCCCGCCTCGAACGCCGGGCTACCGACGCTCGTCGAGATCGAAGTGGAGTACGACGTGCGGAATCCGCTGCACTGGCTGCCCATCGTCGGCCAGAGTCCGCGGTACATCGTCGGGATCAACGACGCCGTGAGCCGTTTGCCCGTGGCGCTCAACCCGTTCGTTCACCAGAAACGCTTTCCGCTGCTCGTGCGCGCCGGACAGCACCCGACGCTGTTCTTCCGGACGCTGTCGCTGCTGCCCGGCGCCTCGTGGACGCCGCGCACGCTGCGCGTGTTCCGCCGCCCGGTCGATCCGAGGAACGGGCCCTGGCTGACGGCGCTCACGACTCAACTTTCGCGGTAGGATATTTAGCGTTTACTCATCGCCCGCGCTTCGACGCGGACCCTCGGCCGATTTGATACCTCCGGCGGCCCAAATCAGTCCTTTGGGTATGCACGTTCGGACGCAACGAAAGCTGGACAATTACGTCGGTCGCCTGGGCATCGCCGTGCTTCGGCCGGCGGCCATGCTGCTCGGCCGTCTGCTGCGTCGCGACCACGAGCTGACGGTCGGCGACCAGGTGGTCTGGGTGAAGATGCTGGGCGGCGGCAGCCTGCTGCTCGCGATGCCGATGCTGCTCGGATTCCGTCGCGCGTACCCCGGCGTGAAGATGGTGCTCGTCACGACGTCGAGCGTGCGCCCGTTCGCGGAGCTGATCGGCGTGTTCGACGAATATCGCGTCGTCGACGTCGGCGGACCGTGGCGGGTGATCCGCTCCGGCTTTTCCGCCCTTCGTCGTTCGCTGCGCGTCGACTGCATCGTCGACCTCGAGGTGCATAGCCGGCTCACGACTGTGTTCACCACGCTGACCCTCGCCCGAAATCGCGTGAGCTTCTGGCTCGAGGACATCTTCTGGCGACGCGGACTGTCGTCGCACCTCGTATTCTTCAACCGCGCCTCCGGGAGCTACCACTTCTACGACCGCATCGGCGATCTCTTCGGCGTGCCGATCGTCTCGCGTGAGGAATGCCGCGCGGCGCTGCTCGCCGCCTGTGCGATCGCCGAACCGGCAGCGACGGTCGCGGGCCGGGTGTGTGTGGGCTTCGCCTGCTCCGACCTCGGCCAGGAGCGCATGCTCAGCGCCGCACAGTGGGCGCGGGTCTTCGCGGACAACCTTCGTCCCGAGCATCGAGCCTTCGCGTTCCTCGGCGGACCGGCCGACCGCGCTCGCGCGCAGGACATCATCGACGTGGTGCATGCACAGTTTCCACACGTCACGATGCGCAACTGCTGCGGAGAGCTGACCTTGTGCGAGTCGGTCGGGATGCTCGTCGCGTCGACGGACTTCTGGGGCATCGATTCGAGTCTGCTGCACCTCGCGCGCATCGCCGGCCTTCGATGTCTGTCCTACTGGGGGCCGACGGACCCCGCGACGCGTCTGCGTGAGACCTGGAACGTCGAGGACCACGTGCACTACCGGAAGATTGCCTGCTCGCCCTGCGTTCATACGAGCGAGGAGCCGCCCTGCCGCGGCGACAACCGGTGCATTCAGGGATTATTCGGCGACGCGACCCTGTCCCCGCGCGGTTGGACGCCGATCGAGTATCCGCAACATCGCCGACGGCCGGTGACGCAGTGAAGCGCGTCGCATCGGCCGTGTGGGACAACATCGGATTTGTCTGCGTCGCGATCGTGTTGATCTATTGCGTCGTGCACGCGTTCGACCCGCCGCGGCTGAACTGGGGCGACTCCGGCTCCGACTACAACGTCATGATCGCCGGCCGCAACTTTCAGAAGTATGGCTTTCTGAAAATGCATCTCACGCCCGTGCTGATGGACGCGTCGCTGCTCGTGATGCCGGAGGATCAGCCGTTCATCTACACGCACTACCCGCAGTTGCCCGACCTCATGAACGGCGTGCTGCGGACCGTGTTCGGCCTCTCGGACATCGTGCAGTTCCGGCTCGTCGCGCTGCTGGTCTCGTTCAGCGCGCTGGTCTTCGTCTACAAGCTGCTGTCGTACTACTGGGGCCGCCGCACCGCCCAGATCGCGCTGGCGCTGTGGGTGGTGAATCCTCTCTGGATTCAGCACGCCGATTATTTGCACCACGGTCCGTACGGCGCGTTCTTCGGCTTCGGCTGTCTGTACTTCCTCGTCCGGTATTTCCAGGACGAGACGCGGACGCGATTCCTCGTCGCGGCCGGCGTGTTCATGATGTTCACCGTCTTCGCGTCGTACGACTACTGGTTCTTTGCGCCACTGCTCGTGGCGCTCGCGACCGTCGCGAACTACCGCGCCGTGTTCCGCGCGCCGGTCATTCGTGTGCTCGGAACCCTCGCGGTGTGCGCCATCGGTGCCGTGCTGCTCAAGCTGGCGACGAACGCGTGGGCATTCGGCAGCGTGCGCGGCCTGCTCGACGACCTGCACTTCCAGTTCGCCGAGCGCGCCACGGATACGGTCACGCGTAGCTCGTTCCAGACGGGCGTCTGGGACACGATGTACGGCCGCGTCGAGCGCTTCTTCACGCTCCTGCTGTTCCCGATCGCGGCCTTCTGGGCGATCGCGCCGCTGCTGCGCCGGCGATTCGTGAGCCGGTGGCCGGCGTTGGGAGGCGTGCGGTCGAACCCGATCTTCCTCCTGCTGGCCGCGCTCCCCTTCCTCTACGTGTTCCGCGAGATCTGGATCGGCCAGTACTACCCCGGGCTGTTGGTGCTGCCCTTCTACGCGGTCGCCTCGGCGGCGATGATCGTACTACTGCTGCAGACCGACCAACGGATCGTGCGCGTCGCGGGCGGCGTGCTGCTCGCGGGACTGCTGGCGAACTCGCTCGACGAGGACGCGAGCTTCAAGAAGGCGTTCTTCCGGCGCGAGGACATCCGAACGCTCAAGGCGCAGCTCGACTCGGTGAGCCGCCCCGGTCAGCGTTTGCTCATCAACAACGTATCCGATCCGCTGTATCGGTATTACTTCGACCGGCAGACCGTCCAACTGATCCTCAATCCGCCGGGCGTGGTGGAGATCGCAATCGCATCGCACTCGAACCCGCTCACACATCCGCGCTCGGGCACGCCGGAGGGCGCGATCTTCGTCCAGCACAAGAATCTGAAGGACGAGATGTTCGACAAGGGATACTACTACATCCTCGGCCGGTACCGCCTCTGGAAGCTCTGGGGGAACCCGCCCAAGTACCGCGATGTGATCGACACGCTCATGATCGAGCGAGACTCGGTCCTCATGAGCAAAGTGGCACGGGTCGGGCACAAGCTGTACGAGACCAACCGGTACGTCGTGTGGCGGGTGAAGCCGTAGTGTTGTCATCCTGCGCGCAGCGAAGAATCGTTCTCCAGGCAAAGAGATCCTTCGGTCGCTACGCTCCCTCAGGATGACACGCTCAGGATGACGCGCTCAGGATGACGCGGCGCGAAACACCAACCCCATCTCGCCGAAGTTGAACGGGACGGCGAGCGCCGTTCCTCCGAGCCATTTGCGTGCGCCGTCGGCGACGCCCGCCTTGTGCAGCGCATGGGCGATGGCCATCTGGGGCGAGATGTACTTGAGCGGAAAGAAGTCGGTGCGCAGCGCGAACCCGCGTTTGCTCATGAACTCCACGAGCCCACGCTGCGACCAGTGAAAGAGATGGTCGGGCAGCTTGTGCAGCCACAACCGGCCCATCAGCGTCTGCGACAACGAGTCGGCACGCGGCGCAACGAGCAGAATTTCCGCGCCTGGCGAGCTGTTATCGCGCATCCAATCGACGAACGGCGCGGGATCGGGGATGTGCTCGAAGGCATCCTGGAAGATCCACAGGTCCACCGGCTCGTCGAGGCGCGCCGGCAGCTCGTCGATGAGAAGCAGCTCGGCCCGATATCCGGCCTGCTTCGCGTGCGCGATCGTCGTCGCGTTCGCCTCGATGCCCAATACGTGGCGGGCCTCCTGGGCGAGCAAGGGCAGACACGTTCCTCCGCCGAAACCCACCTCGCACACCCGCTTTCCTTTCACCACGACATCCGCCGAGTCCAACCAGTGCGACAGCGTGCGCATCTTCAGCGCGCCCACGCGCGGATCGAAGTGTCCGCGCTCGGCAGGATAGCTCGCGTCGTACGCGATGTCCGCCGCGCGCGATTCGAGATCCCAGAACGAGCCGCACACGCCGCAGACGACGCGGAAGGAGTCCTGTTTGGCCTGGTCGAGCGGATGTTCGCAGAGGAGCGGCGGCGTGGACGGCAGCGAACCGTTGGTCATGATTCCGTGGTGAGCCGTTCGCGCCGCGACACGTCGGTGATGCCTTTGATCCGTCGCGTGGCGCGGATGATCTTCTCGAGGTGCACGAGGTTCTCGACCTCGACGAGCATGGAGCCGTTGGTGCGCCCGTCGGTGCTGCGCAGATCCATACTCTTGATGTCGGTGCCCGTCGAGCTGACCGCCGCGGCGATGTCGGCGTACAGGCCGCGCCGGTCGTTCCCCTCGAGCGCCAGCCGCACGACGAAGCGCTCGCCTTGCGCTTCTTGCCAGTCGATCTCCAGGCGCCGCTCCGGCTCGTGCGCAAGCAGTAGCAGGTTGGGACAATCGGCGCGGTGGATGCTCACGCCGCGGCCGCGCGTCACGTAGCCTACCACCGGGTCGCCCGGCACCGGCTGGCAACACTGCGCGTACCGCACCATCAATCCGTCGACGCCCTGGATGCGGACGCCCTTTGTGTTGCTCCCGCGCATCCGGTCGACGAAACGCTCGAAGACGTTCGGCTTCACCGCCTCCGCTTCGTCCGACTCGGGATACAGATGCTTGAGCGCCAGCGTCACGTTGACGTCGCCCTGGCCGATCGACGCGAGCAAGTGCGTGGCGTCGGTGAGGCCGAGCGCGAGCGCGGCGGTGTCGAGCTGGTCGTCGGTCGACTTCGTGAGGCGACGGCGCTTCACCTCGCGGTCGAGCATCTCCTGGCCGAGCTTTTCGGCCGACGTCTGCGATTCGCGCTTGAGGACCTGTCGTATTTTATGACGCGCGCGCCCCGTTCGAACGTGCGCCAGCCAGTCGCGCGTCGGTTTGGCCGTTTGCGACGTGATGATCTCGACCGTCTCGGAGTTCCGCAGCGCCCGTGAGAGCGGCGCGATGCGCCCGTTGACCCGCGCGCCGGCGCAGTGCTGGCCGATCTCGGTGTGCACGGCAAACGCGAAGTCGAGCGGCGTTGCGCCCTTGGGCAACTGGACGACGTCGCCCGTGGGCGTAAAGACGAAGATCTCGTCGGCGTAGAGATCGAGCTTGAGAAACTCGAGGAACTCGTCGGGGGTCTTCGCGTCCATCTGCAGCTCGAGGATCTGCCGGAACCAGGACAGATGCCGGTCGAGCTCATTGCTCTTCGCGTCCTCCTTGTACCGCCAGTGCGCCGCGATGCCGTAGTCGGCGGTGCGGTGCATGTCGCGCGTGCGGATCTGGACCTCGTACAGCTGCCGCCCGGGTCCGAACACCGTGGTGTGCAGCGACTGGTAGCCGTTCGACTTCGGCTGCGCGATGTAGTCCTTGATGCGCTCCTGCACCGGCGTCCACCCGTCGTGGATGACGCCCAGGGCGTGGTAGCAGTCGGGCACCGAGTTGACGAGCACGCGAATGGCGAGGAGGTCGTAGATCTCCTCGTACGGCTTCTCGCGTTGCTTCATCTTCTTGTAGATCGACCAGAGGTGCTTCGGCCGGCCCACCACGTCCACGTCTTTGATCCCCGCCTGATTGAGTCGCTCGACCAGCGGGTCGGCCATCTGCCGAACGAGCTCCTCGCGCTCGCCGCGCTTCTGCGAGACCTGCTTGGCGAGCGTTTTATACTCCTCTGGTTCGAGATGTTTAAACGAGAGATCCTCGAGCTCCCAGCGGAGCTTCGCCATGCCGAAGCGGTGGGCGAGCGGCGCGTAGAGGTCGCGCGTCTCCTGGGCGATCCGGCGCCGCTTTTCGGGCGGAAGCCAGTCGAGCGTCCGCATGTTGTGCAGCCGGTCGGCCAGCTTCACGATGATGACGCGGGCGTCCTTGGCGATCGACAGCAGGAGCTTGCGGTAGCTCTCGACCTGCCGCTCCTGGGTCGAGCCCCCGGTGGGCAGCTTGGCGATCTTCGTCAGGCCGTCGACGATCGCCGCGATCTCCGCGCCGAACTCCGTCTGGACGTCGGCCAGCGTGAGCGTCGTATCCTCGATGACGTCGTGCAGCAGGCCGCTGGCGACGGTGACCGAGTCCAGCTGCAGGTCGGCGAGGATCTTGGCGACTTCCACCGAATGCGTGATGTACGCGTCGCCGGAGTTGCGCACCTGGCCGCGGTGCGCCGCCTCGCCGAAGCGGTAGGCGCGCACGAGCAGGTCGCGGTCGAGCTTGTCGTGCAACGGCAGCTCGTCCTCGCGCCAGCCCGGCATCACCTCTCGCGTGTCCCGCGTGCCCTCCCCTCTCGCCGCCGTTACCGTCACAACAGTCCTGCCTCCGCGAAACTCGTGTACCGTCCCCGTCCGATGATCACGTGGTCGTGCACCGGAATGTCGAGCAAGCGCCCTGCCGCGACCAGCTGCTCCGTCACGGTCCGGTCGTCCGCCGAGGGCGTCGGATCGCCGCTCGGGTGGTTGTGGACGAGGATGACCGCCGCCGCCCGCTCGGCGATCGCCTCGCGAAAGACTTCGCGCGGATGCACGAGCGACGAATTGAGGATGCCGCGTGTCACCGTGATGTCGCGCTCCAACCGATGTTGCGCGTCCAGCACGGCGACGTGGAATTCTTCGACCGGCAGGTCTTCCATGCGGGGCGCGAAGTACTCGACCACGTCACGCGGAGAGCGAACCGGCGTGCCATCCTGCCGCCCCTCCGCCGCCATGCGCCTCCCAAGCTCCAACGAGGCGTGAATCGTGACCGCGCGAGCCATTCCCACACCCGGGACCGCCGTCAGCGCGGCAACCGGTTGCCGAGCAATCCATCGCAGCGCCCCGCCGGCTTCGACGAGGACCGACTGACCAATCTGAAGCGCCGACCGACCGGCGCCTCCCGACCCGAGCAGAATCGCCATCAGTTCGGCGCTGCTGAGGGCCGTCGCGCCCAGATCGACCAGCCGTTCTCGCGGCCGGTCCGACCGGGGTAACTCTCGAATAGTTAACGCTTTTGGCAGCTCGAGGCCAGACATGCGCGTGCTCCGGAAGAGGATCGGAGCATGATGAACCGGTCGTGTGGGCCGGGTAGGATCGAATCCACTCGGTCGTCATCCGGAGCGCAGCCGCATGTGTCATCCGGAGCGCAGCCGCATGTGTCATCCTGAGCCCAGCCGCATGTGTCATCCTGAGCGCAGCGAAGGATCGCTCCGCGAGTACAGCGATCCTTCGCTATCGCTCAGGATGACATCGTTCGCTATCGCTCAGGATGACGCCGTTCGGGGACTCGGCTACAAGTTCGCCCCGTGGCACTTCTTGAACTTCTTGCCCGAGCCACACGGACACGGATCGTTCCGCCCGACCGTCGACCAGTCGACGTTCGCCGGCGGGTTGCTCGCATCGCTGAGCGACCGCGTGCGGCCGGCGCCCACGATGACAGGATCCTTTCGCGCCGCAACCGGCTTGGCCGCTAACGGCTCCGCCGGCCCGATGTCGACCGCCGCATCGGTGCCCTGAGGCTCGCTCTGGACCGCTTCCGACGGCACGTCCTCGAGGATCCCGAGGGCGTTGTACCGCTTCGTGGGCGCTTCCATGCGGAACGGCAACGGCGTCGGCTCGGGCGGCTGCTCGAGGATCAACTGCACCTTGAGAAAGCGCTCGGTGAACGTGTTGTAGATGTCGTTCATCAGGTCCACGAACATCGTATACGCTTCCTGCTTGTATTCGATGAGCGGGTCCTTCTGGCCCCACGACCGGTAGTGGATCGCGTTGCGGAGCTGGTCGAGATCGTAGAGGTGGTCTTTCCACTTCTCGTCCAGCACGTTGAGCATGACGAGCGACAAAAGGCGGCCGCCGTACGGCTCGCCCGTCTCGTCGCGCACGGCGTCGAGACTCTCGAGCTTCGCCCAGAAGGCCTTCTTCGCCGCCTCGACCGCCACCCGCTGCGCCGCGACCTCGTCGATGGGCCGCAGCTCCGCGGAATCGTACTCCGGCACCTGCAGCAGGTAGTGCATCAACAGATCCTGCTTCAGCAGATCGAAATCCCACTGCGCCGGTTCGTCGTACTCGGCGAGCGCGGTGTCGACGCGATGCGTGATCCCCTTCTCGATCATCTTCAGCGATTCGCCCTTGAGCTCTTCCCCGCCCTCGAGCGCGAAGCTGCGCAAGGAATAGATCACCTCGCGCTGCTGGTTCATGACGTCGTCGTAATCCAACAGCCGCTTGCGCGCCTGGAAATTCTGGAGCTCGACGCGCTTCTGCGCGCCTTCGATCGACCGGGTGATCAGCGAGTGCGTGAGCACCTCGCCTTCCTGCGCGCCGAGGCGGTCCATGAGGCCCGCGATGCGCTCGGAGCCGAAGAGACGCATGAGGTCGTCTTCGAGCGACAGGAAGAACTGCGACGAGCCCGGATCGCCCTGGCGACCCGATCGGCCGCGAAGCTGCCGGTCGATACGACGCGACTCGTGCCGCTCGGAGCCGACGATGTGCAATCCGCCGATCTCCATGATGTTGATCTCTTTGCCGTCCGGATCCTTGACCTTGGACGCCTTCGGATCGGTGACGCCGGCGCCGAGTTTGATGTCGGTTCCGCGGCCCGCCATGTTCGTGGCGATCGTCACCGCGCCCGGCTGGCCGGCGCCCGCGACGATCTCCGCCTCGCGCTGGTGGTACTTGGCGTTGAGGACGTTGTGCACGATGCCCGCGCGGCTGAACATCTTGGCGAGGGTTTCCGACGCGTCCACGCTCGTCGTGCCCACGAGCACCGGGTAGCCGAGGTCGTGCAGCCGCCGCGTCTCTTCGACGATCGCGTTGTACTTCTCGCGGCGCGTCTTGTAGACGAGATCCTGCCGGTCCTCGCGCACGATCGGCTTGTTCGTTGGAATGACCGCGACCTCGAGCCCGTAGATCTGGAAGAATTCCGTCTCTTCGGTCTCGGCCGTTCCCGTCATGCCGGCGAGCTTGTCGTACATGCGGAAGTAGTTCTGAATCGTGATCGTGGCCATCGTCTGCGTCTCACCTTTGACGCGAACGCCTTCCTTCGCCTCGACCGCCTGATGCAGTCCCTCCGACCACCGGCGACCCGGCATCGTGCGGCCGGTGTTCTCGTCGACGATGAGGACTTCGCCCTCCTGCACGACGTAGTTCACGTCCTTTTCATACAGGCCGTGCGCGCGCAGCAGCTGGTGCACGATGTTGAGGCGCTCCGCCTTGGAGGCGTAGTCGATCTCGATGTTGCGGCGCGCCTCGAGACGCTGCTCCGGCGTCATCTCGTGGTCGTGATCGATGCGGTGCACTTCCTGCGACAGATCGGGCAGGACGAACGCCTCCGGATCCTGTGGCGACATGAACTCGACGCCCTGGTCCGTGAGGTGCACGGAATGCCCCTTCTCGTCGAGCACGAAGAGGAGGTCGTCTTCGAGATCGCGGTAGGTCTGCTTGCTCGCCGGCAAACGGCGGTCGGCGATGTGCTCGAGCTCCATCTTCTGCACGAGCTGCTTGTTGCCCGGCTCCTGCAGCACCTTCATGAGCCGGCGCGTCTTCGGGTTGCCGAGCTGCGCCTTGTACAGCTTGAGCGCCGCATTCTGTGTGTCGCCCTTCTCGAGATCGCGCTCGGCCTCGCCCACCAGCGTGTTGACGAGCTCCGTCTGCCGGCGCACGAGGCGCGCGACGGCGGCGTTGTGCTCGAAGTACATCCCGTCGTTGTCGTTACCGACCGGCCCGGAGATGATGAGCGGCGTGCGCGCCTCGTCGACCAGCACGGAGTCCACTTCGTCGACGATCGCGTAGGCGTGTGGGCGCTGGACGCGCTGGTCGAGCGACGTGACCATGTTGTCGCGCAGGTAGTCGAAGCCGAACTCGTTGTTCGTGCCGTACGTGATGTCGGCGAAGTACGCGGCGCGGCGCTCGTACGACCCCGGCTCGGTGTCGTCGAGACAGCCGACGGTGAGGCCGAGATAGTTGTAGAGGTGGCCCATCCACTGCGAGTCGCGGCGGGCGAGGTACGAGTTGACCGTGACGAGGTGCGCTCCCTTGGCGGGCAGCGCATTCAAGTAGAGCGGGAGCGTCGCGACCAGCGTTTTGCCTTCGCCCGTCGCCATTTCGGCGATCTTGCCGAAGTGCAGCTGGATACCGCCCATGAGCTGCACGTCGTAGTGCACCATGTCCCACGGCATCTCGCGTCCGGTCACCAGCGGCGTCGTGCCGCACAGGCGGCGCGCGCCTTCGCGCACGGTGGCGAATGCCTCGGGCAGAAGCTCGTCGAGCACTTCGGCGGTCTCGGCGCGCAACGCGGCTTCCGCACCGCCGCGGCCATCGGCGCCACTCAGCTCGGCGTCGATGCGCTCGCGCTCGACCGGGTCGCTCGCGGCGCGCTTCGCTTCCTTGAGCTCGGCCACGCGCGCCTCGAGCGCGCCCGTGCGCTCGCCGATGATCGCGCGGAATTTCTCCGTCTGCGAGCGGAGCTCTTCTTCCGACACGTCGCGCAACCGGGCGTATTGCTCGTTGATCGCGTCGACGATCGGCTGGATCTTCTTCCGCTCGCGGTCGTGTCGATTTCCGATGACCGCGCTGATGACTCGCTTGAACATGCAATCCTCTATCGGTACAGCCGCTCCGTCGCGATGTAGCCGGCGACGGCATCCGGCACGAAACCTCGAATCGACTTCCCTTCCTTCACCCGCTGGCGGATCTCGGTCGACGAAACGTCGACCCGCCTGGTCAGCAATCTTTGAGGCCTTCCCGGCATCGCACTCAGGTCCGGCGCGTCGCCGGCGCGCTCCATCACAACGACGGTGGCGAGCTCCACGATTCGCTCCGGCTCCCGCCACTTCGCGAACGACTGCGGAACGTCGGCCCCCACCAACCAGAACAGCTCCGAGCCCGGCCAACGCGCCGCCAGGTTCGATAATGTGTCAACCGTGTAAGATAACCCGCCCCGTTCGATTTCGATCGCGCTGACCTCGAAACGGGGGTCGCCGTCCACGAGGTGCCGCACCATCATCAAACGCTGATCGGCCGTCGCCCCCGCCTGGCCCGCCTTGAGGGGCTGGACCGCCGCCGGAATGAACACGACGCGATCGAGCCCGAGCGCGTCATAGACGTCGCCCGCGGCCAGGAGGTGTCCGTTGTGGGGGGGATCGAAGCTCCCCCCGAGGAGCCCGATCCGCATGGGTCAGGACGTTGGTGGTTTCGCTGGTTTGTCTGGCGGCGGTGCCGGCGGGGTCGAGTCGGCCTTCACCGCGGGGGGCGCCACGCCCGTGCACACGCCGACCACTTCCCGGTCGTTCGGATACCGCTGCCGGAGCTGGGCACAGAGCTCCGAGGCGTCCTCGAAGTAGCGAATGCCCTTGTAGGCCTCGACCAGCCTGATGCCGGCATCGTGCGCCTTGGGGGTGTTCGCGTACTTCGTCAGCGCGTCCTTGAAGTACAGGATCGCGGAGTCGTACGCATGCGGATGCATCCGCATGTAATACATCCCGGCGTCGAAATCCTTGATCGCGAACCAGTTCTCGAGCTCGTTGATGTCCTTTTGCGCCGCCGGAATGAGCGGCGACGTGGGGTACAGCCCGATCAGCGTGTTGTACGACGCGAGGGCGGTCTCCCCGTAAGTCGGATCGAGCTGCGGCTTCCGCCACATCCGCTTGTACGAGCGTGCGGCCTCGAGGCCAGCGTCGTCGGCCAGCGAGTCTTCGGGGAACGACTCGACGAGCCGGCTAAAGCTCTGGGCGGCGAGCAGGTTCTCGCCGATGTGCTGATGCGCGGACGCAAGATACCAATACGACCGGGGCAGCAGCGTGTCGCGCGCGGGGAGGTCGGCCGTCAGCTTCTCGAAGCCGCTGACGGCGTTGTCCCATCGCTTTTGCTGATACTCTTTCAACGACGCGCCGTACAGCGCCTCGTTCGTCGTGAGCTTCTTGAGGTCGAAGTCCGGCCGGCACGCAACGGCGGTCAGCAACGACAGCGCCGCGGCGAGTCTCCAGGGAGTACAATGCATATCGGGGCTTCTACCCGGGACAGTGGCAGGGGTTCGATTTGGAACCGGGAAAGATAACCACCCCCGGTCGTGCGACGGAGTTGCCGGGGGCGGGTTCAGGAGCCGGACCCCACTGAGGGGAACTGCATGGTGCGCGTGCCGACCTTCGCGCCGAGGCGGGGGGCCGCGAGCAGGGACCGGAAATACTCGATCGTCCGCGCAATGCCCTCCCGAACCGGCACCTGGGGCTCCCAGCCGAGCATGGTACGGGCCCGCGTGATGTCTGGACGCCGAACCTTCGGGTCATCGGTCGGCAGCGGCTGGAACGCCAACGGCGACGACGAGCCGGTCAGCTCGAGGACGATCTCGGCCAATTGCCTCACCGTGAACTCGTCGGGATTCCCGATGTTCATCGGCTGCGCGTCGCCGCGCATGAACAGCTGGTAGATCCCTTCGATCTCGTCGTCCACGTAGCAGAAGCTGCGGGTCTGGCTGCCGTCGCCGTAGAGCGAGAGCGGCTCCCCGGTGAGCGCCTGGACGATGAAGTTCGTGACCACCCGGCCGTCGTGCGGACGCATGCGCGGGCCGTAGGTGTTGAAGATCCGGACGATGCGCGTGTCGAGCTTGTGGTGCCGGTGGTACGCCATCGTCGCCGCTTCGGCGTACCGCTTGGCTTCGTCGTACACGGAGCGGGGCCCAACCGAACTCACGTTCCCCCAGTACGACTCGCGCTGCGGGTGCTCGGTGGGGTCGCCGTACACTTCCGACGTCGACGCCATGAAGAACCGCGCGCCGTTCAGCCGCGCGAGCTCGAGCGCGTTGTGCGTGCCGTACGAGCCGACCTTGAGCGTCTCGATTGGAAGCTCGTAGTAGTCGATCGGGCTCGCGGGCGATGCGAAGTGCAGCACCCCGTCGACTTTGACGTCGACGGGAATCGACGCCGACACATCGCTCTCGATGACACGAAAGCCGTCGTGATCGGCGAAGGACTCGACGTTCGCCGGCGAGCCGGTGACGAAGTTGTCGACGCCGATGACCTCGTGGCCGTCGCGCAGGAACCGCTCGGACAAGTGCGAGCCGAGAAATCCCGCGGCGCCGGTGATGACGACTCTCATGGAACGGCCCGGCGGCCCATCGAGTGGTACGTGAAGCCCAGCTCGGCCATGCGCTCGAGCGAGTATAGGTTGCGGCCGTCGATGACGATGGGGCGGCGCAACGTAGCTTTGATGCGTGTGAAGTCGGGGTGCCGGTACTCGTTCCAATCGGTGACGACGACCAGCGCGTCGGCGCCGACGAGCGCGTCGTAGCTCGACGTGGCGAAGCGTACCGTGGCGCCCAGCCGGCGCTCCGCCTCTTCCATGGCCACGGGATCGTGCGCCGCCACGCGAGCGCCCGCCGCCAACAGCTCGTCGATGAGCGTGAGCGCCGGAGCCTCTCGCATGTCGTCGGTGTTCGGCTTGAAGGCGAGCCCCCACACCGCGACGGTGGCGCCCGACAGCTCCGATCCCAACGCCTGCTTGAGCTTTTCGGTGAGGCGGTGCTTCTGCGCGTCATTCACCTGCTCGACCGCCTCGAGCACGCGCAGCGGCGCGGCCTGATCGCGAGCCGTCTTGGCGAGCGCCTTCACGTCCTTCGGGAAACACGAGCCGCCGTACCCGGGGCCCGGGAAAAGGAACGCCGGCCCGATGCGATCGTCCGAGCCAATTCCCTTCCGCACGTGGTCGACGTTTGCGCCGACGCGCTCACACAGGTTCGCGATCTCGTTCATGAAGCTGATGCGCGTCGCGAGCATCGCGTTCGCCGCGTACTTCGTCATCTCCGCCGACGCGATGTCCATGAAGACTATCGGCTTCCCCGTGCGCACGAACGGCGCGTACAGCTCGGCCATCACGCTGCGGGCGTGATCCGTTTCGGCGCCGAGCACCACCCGATCGGGCTTCATGAAATCGTCGACCGCCGCTCCCTCTTTGAGAAACTCTGGGTTGCTGACGACGTGGAAGGGGTGTCGCGCGTGCTTGCGAACGCAGTCGGAGACCTTGGCCGCGGTGCCCACGGGAACCGTGGACTTGGTGATGACCACCATCTCGCGGGCCATGCTCTGTCCAATCGTCTCGGCCACGGCGAGCACGTGACGCAAGTCCGCCGAGCCGTCTTCGTCCGGCGGCGTGCCGACGGCGATGAACACGACGTCGCTCGCTCGAATCGCCGCGGACACGTCGGTCGTGAATGACAGGCGTCCGGCCGATTGGTTTCGCTCGACCAGATCCTCGAGGCCGGGCTCGTAGATCGGCAGCACGTTCCGCTTGAGACCGTCGATCTTCGCGACGTCCACATCCGCGCCGATGATCTGGTTTCCCGTTTCGGCCAGACACGCGCCCACCACGAGACCGACATACCCGGTTCCGACAACGCAGATGTTCACGGAGGCTCGGCTTTAGTGGGACGCCGCGAGAGCCGCGCGCGTCGTCGTGAGGGAGACGACGCGCGCGTTGGTCTGCACCAGATCGCGGGTCACGTTCCGGCTGTCGACGATCACCGTCGCATGGTCCATGACCATTTGATAATCGACGTTGCTGTGGTCGGTCACGATCACCACCGCGTCGGTGGCGGCGACGATCGCGGGCGTGAGCGCCGTTCCCGCGCGCACGTGACCGTCTTCGCGGATCGATGGGATGTATGGGTCGTGGAACGTCACCGTCGCCCCGCTCTCCTCGAGCAGCCGGATCACGTCGAGCGCCGGACTCTCGCGCACGTCGTCGATGTCTCGCTTGTACGCCACGCCCAGCACGAGAATGTTGCTGCCGTTGACCGGCTTGCGGTCCGCGTTCAACGCGTGCGCCACCTTTTCCACGACGAACATCGGCATCTGGCTGTTGATCTCGCTCGCCAGATCGATGAAGCGCGTCTTGTAGTTCAGCGTGCGCATCTTCCACGCGAGGTAGTGCGGATCGAGCGGAATGCAGTGCCCGCCGATTCCCGGCCCAGGTGTGAATTTCATGAATCCGAACGGCTTGGTCGCGGCGGCGTTGATGACTTCCCAAACGTCCACGCCGAGCTTGTCGCAGACGATCGCCATCTCGTTGACCATCCCGATGTTCACCGACCGAAACGTATTCTCGAGCAGCTTGACCAGCTCGGCCGCCTCGGGCGACGACACGGTCACGATCGTATCGATGCAGCTCGCGTAGAGCGCCGTGGCCAGCTCGGTGCACGCCGGCGTGATGCCGCCCACCACCTTCGGCGTGTTCTTCGTGTGGTAGACGGGATTTCCGGGGTCCACGCGCTCCGGGCTGAACGCGACGAACACGTCCTCGCCGATGTGGAATCCGCGCTTCGCGAGCGCCGGCGCGAGGATCTCGCGCGTCGTGCCGGGATAGGTCGTGCTTTCGAGAATCACGAGCATGCCGCGCCGCGCCTGGCGCGTCGCCGCCTCCGCCGCGGCGATCACGTAGCTCATGTCCGGGTCGCGCGTCTTCGAGAGCGGTGTGGGTACGGCGATCGAGATCGCGTCAACCTCGCTGAGTCGCGCTTCGACCGTGGTGGCCTCGAAGAGGCCGCGCCGCACCAGGTCCGCCACTTCGGCGGGCGGCACGTCCTGAATGTGCGACTCACCGCGCATGAGCAACGACGCGACGCGCTCGCTCACGTCGTACCCGATGACGCGGAAGCCCGCCTTCGCGAACTCCATGGCCAGCGGAAGTCCAACGTACCCGAGGCCGATCACCCCAATGACGGCCGATCGGTCCTCGATTCGCTGCAGGACCTGCTGCTTCATCGAGCGATCAGCGGCCATAGAATCCGCGCACGGCGTCGGTGACTTCGTTGAGCTGCGACGTCGTGAGCTCCGGGTAAACCGGGAGCGACAACACTTCTCGCGCGGCGCGCTCGGACTCGGGACACGAGCCCTGCTTGTAGCCGAGATACGCGAAGCAGGGCTGCAAGTGCAGCGGCAACGGATAGTAGATCGAGTTGCCGATCTGGCGCTCCTTGAGGAACGCCTGCAGCTCGTCGCGTCGGTCGGTGCGGATGGTGTACTGGTTGAAGATCGATTCGTTCCGCGGATCGACGTACGGCGTCGTCATGCCCGCAAGATCGGCGAAGGCGGCGTTGTAGTACGCCGCGTTCTCTCGGCGCTTCGCGCTCCATGCGGCGAGATGCGGCAGCTTGGCGCTCAGCACCACCGCTTGCAGGGCATCGAGCCGGCTGTTGAAGCCCACTTCGTCATGGAAGTACTGCTTCGCGCCGCCGTGCATGCGGAGACGCTTGAGGCGGGCGGCCAACGCTTCGTCCTGCGTGACCATCATGCCGCCATCACCGTAGCCGCCGAGGTTCTTCGAGGGAAAGAAGCTGAAGGTGCCGATCGTCGGAACTTCGCCCGCCATCCGCCACTCGCCGTCGATCGATTGCCGCGCGCCGATCGATTGCGCGGCGTCTTCGATCACGGGAAGGCCCGGGAGCGCGGTCATGATCTCCGTTAGCGGTGCCATCTGACCGAATAGATCGACCGGCATCACCGCCTTCGTCTTCGACGTTCGCGCCGCCGCGGCCGCGTCGGGACGAATGTTGTAGGTCTTCGGATCGATGTCGACGAACACGGGCGTGGCGCCCACGTTGTGAATCGTGCCCGCGGTCGCGAAGAAGGTAAACGGCGTGGTGATGACCTCGTCGCCGCGGCCACAATCGAGCGCGCGGAGGGCGAGCAAGAGCGCGTCGGTTCCGTTCGCGCATCCCACCGCGTAGTTCGTATGCGACAGCTCGGCGACCTCGCGCTCCAGTTTCTCGACGGCCGCGCCAAGAATGAAGAGCTGCGAGTCGACGAGATCGATCAGGGCGGGAAGTACTTCATCTCGGATCGTGGCGTGCTGCGCACGTAGATCCAGCAGAGGGACGGCCATGGAAAAATTCGCGAAAAGTGAGAATTGACTGATCAGCCCTTAAAACTAAGCGGGATCGGCACTTCAGCGCCTGTTTTGGCCGCTTCGTAGATGCCGAGGATGATCTCGAGCGACTTGCGGCCTGCGCGCCCGTCGGTCTCCGGCTTCGCCTCGCCACGCAGCACCGCGAGCACGTTGCGGTAGTAGCCCTCGTGCCCGAAGCCATAGACATTCGGCGGGTTGGTGCTCGCCGCCTCGACGAGCTTGTCGTCGTCGTCGTAGTCGGCAAAGGTCCAGTGCTCCACGCGGTTCACCGCCGTGCCGCCGATCTTCACCGAGCCCTTCTCGCCGAGGATCGTGATCGACCCCTCGAGATTCTTGGGGTACGTCAGCACGTTGACCTCGATCACGCCGAGGGCGCCGGAGCGGAACTTGAGCAGGCCGATGCCCGAGTCCTCGGCCTCGATGCGCCGCGCCTGCGTCGCGGTCTTCGCCGAGATGGACTCGACGGGCCCCACGAGCCACTGCATCAGATCGACGTAGTGGCTCGCCTGGTTCATGATGGCCCCGCCGTCGAACTCCCACGTGCCGCGCCACGGCTCGGCGTCGTAGTACTCCTGCGGCCGCTGCCAGCGGACGGTGACGTTGGCCATGTAGATCCGGCCAAACCGGCCCTTGTCCACGGCGCGCTTCAACAGCTGCACCGGTGGGTTGAGCCGATTCTGCTTGACGACGAAGAGCTGCACGCCCGCGTCGTCACAGGCCCGCACCAGCTCGTCCGCCTGCGCGAGCGAGAGGGACATCGGCTTCTCGGTCACCACGTGTTTGCCGGCGCGCGCCGCCGCGGCGCCCTGCGCCGAATGGATCCCCGACGGCGTGCAGATCGCGACGACGTCGATCTCGCCCGCTCGCAACATCTCGTCGAGCGACGCGAAGGCCGGCACGCCCTGCTCGTCCCCGGCGCGCCGCGCGCGCTCGGCGTCGAGGTCGGCGACCGCGGCAAGCGTGAGCCCGTCGACCTTTCGCAGCGCGTCGAAATGGTTCTTGCTGATGCGGCCGCAGCCGACCAGGCCTACCCGAAACGACCGTGCGGTCATGGAGTCCCCTGGCTCGAGTCCACGCGGGCGATGCCCTCGCCCCGCCGCGCATACGACGTTCCGCAGGCGGCGCAGGTTCCGACACCGCCGTCGGGCAGGCGTTCCCCACACTCGCACATCCACCCGATGCGCCGCGCGGGCACGCCGGCCATGAGCGCGTACGGAAGCACGTCCTTCGTGATGACCGCGCCCGCGCCGATGAACGCATATTCGCCGAGCGTCACGCCGCAGACGATCGTCGCATTCGCGCCGATGGACGAGCCGCGCTTGACCAGCGTCCGCTTGTATTCGCTCTTCCGCGAGACGTGACTGCGCGGATTGATCACGTTCGTGAACACCATCGACGGCCCACAGAACACGTCGTCCTCGAGCTCCACGCCCTCGTACACCGACACGTTGTTCTGGATCTTGGCATTGTTCCCGATGCGCGTGCCGTTCATCACGACGACGTTCTGTCCGAGGCTGCACCGCTCGCCGATGACGGCGCCGGGCATGACGTGGCAGAAGTGCCAAATTTTTGTCCCCGCGCCGATCGTCGCGCCCGCGTCGACGTACGCCGACTCGTGCACGAACACGTCGGCGCCGCCGCTCGCGCTCACGCGGTCACCTGTCCGATGTCCGCCTGCCACTCCTGCAGCGACTTGACCCGCGGGCGGCGCGAGCGAAGCGACAGGATCGCGTCGCACGCCGCACTCGCGGCGGACATGGTGGTGGTGTACGACACGCGGTTCACGATCGCGGCCTGCCGCAACAGATAGTCGTCGAGCTGCGCGTGCTTGCCCATGGGCGTGTTGATGAGCAATTGCGCATCGTGGTTCACGATCATGTCGAGACAGTTCGGCCGGCCTTCGTGCACCTTGAACACTCGCTGCGCCGGAATGCCGCGCGCCCGCAGGTACGCCGCCGTACCCGCCGTAGCCATGATCTCGAAGCCCATCTCGTGGAAGCGACGCGCGATCGGTGTCACCGTCGGCTTGTCGGAGTCGATCACCGTGATCAACACGACGCCCTCGAGCGGCAGGCCGTTCGACGCCGCGAGCTGCGCCTTGGCGAACGCCGAGCCGAACGAGTCGGAGATGCCCATGCACTCGCCGGTCGACCGCATCTCGGGGCCGAGCACGGGATCGGTGCCGGGGAACTTGTTGAACGGGAACACCGCCTCTTTCACCGAGACGTAGGGCGGAATGATCTCCTCGGTGAAGCCGATCTCCTCGAGCGTGTCGCCCACCATCACCCGCGCGGCGAGCGAGGCCAGCGGAACGCCGATCGCCTTGGAGACAAACGGAATCGTTCGGCTGGCGCGCGGGTTCACCTCGAGCACGTACACCACGCCGTTCTTGATCGCGTACTGCACGTTGATCAGGCCCACCACGCCGAGCGCTTTCGCCAGCGACACGGTCTGCTCGCGCATCGACTGCATGTCGGCCGCGCCGATGAGATACGGCGGCAGCACGCACGCCGAATCGCCGGAGTGGATACCGGCGTCCTCGATGTGCTGCATGATGCCGCCGATCACGACGCGCGTGCCGTCGGAGATCGCGTCGACGTCGCACTCGAATGCGTCCTCGAGAAAGCGGTCGACGAGCACAGGCCGCTCCTCCGACACGCGCACCGCGGTGGCGAAGTAGCTCCGGAGCGATTCCGAGTCGTACACGATCTGCATGGCCCGCCCGCCCAACACGTACGATGGCCGCACCAGCACCGGATATCCGATGCGCTCCGCAATCTCGAGCGCTTCGTCCACGCTCGTCGCGGTTCCGTTCGGCGGCTGCTGGAGTCCGAGCTCGCGCGCGATCTTGTCGAAGCGCCGGCGGTCCTCCGCTACGTCGATCGAGTCGGGAGAGGTGCCGAGAATGCGCACGCCGGCCGCCTCGAGCTGCCGCGTGAGCTTGAGCGGCGTCTGTCCGCCGAGCTGCACGACGACCCCTTCGGGCTTTTCGCGATCGACGATCTCGAGGACGTCCTCGAAGGTGAGCGGCTCGAAGTACAGCTTGTCGGACGTGTCGAAGTCCGTCGACACCGTCTCGGGGTTCGAGTTGATCATGATCGTCTCGAACCCGCGCTCGCGCAGCGCCATCACGGCGCGCACGCAGCAGTAGTCGAACTCCACACCCTGCCCGATCCGATTGGGTCCGCTGCCCAAGATCACGACGGAGCGTTTGTCCGTCTTCGGCGCTTCGTTCTCCTCGTCGTAGCTGCCGTAGAGATACGGGGTCGCCGACGGGAACTCACCCGCGCAGGTGTCCACCATCTTGTACGCGGGCCGGACGTTCATCGCCCAGCGGCGCGCGCGAACCGCGTCCTCGCTCTCGCCGCGCAGCGTGCCGAGCTGACGATCGGAGAACCCCATGCGCTTCATGCGGCGCGTGGCGTCGGCCGTGACGTCGTCGAGCGCCGCATACTCGCGCTCCGACTCGATCAGCTCCGACATCTGGTTCAGGAACCAGGGGTCGATCGCCGTGAGATCGTACACGTCGGCGACCGTGAAGCCCCGCTCGAGGGCACGCTTGACCTGGAAGATGCGCTCGGGCGTCGGCTGGCGGAGCGCGCCGCGCAGCGCCTCGTCGGTCTCGTCGGGCAGGCGGTCGTCGATCGGCCTCGTGGCGGTCGTCCACCCGTGGCGCCCCGTCTCGAGCGCGCGCAGCGACTTCTGGAACGCTTCCTTGAACGTGCGGCCGATCGACATCGCCTCGCCCACCGACTTCATCTGCGTCGTGAGGTACGGGCTCGCCGAGGGAAATTTCTCGAAGGCGAAGCGCGGCACTTTCACGACGACGTAGTCGAGCACCGGCTCGAAGGATGCCGGCGTCGTCTTGGTGATGTCGTTCGTGATCTCGTCGAGGCGATAACCCACGGCGAGCTTGGCGCCGATGCGCGCGATCGGGAAGCCCGTCGCCTTGGAGGCCAGCGCCGACGAGCGCGACACGCGCGGATTCATCTCGATGATGAGCATCTCGCCGTCGCGAGGATTCACCGCGAATTGGATGTTGCAGCCGCCGGCGTCGACACCGACCTCGCGGATGATCGCCACGGCCGCGTCGCGCATGACCTGATATTCGCGGTCGGTGAGCGTCATCGCCGGCGCCACGGTGATCGAGTCACCGGTGTGCACGCCCATGGGATCGAGATTCTCGATCGAGCAGACGATCACGACGTTATCCTCGTGGTCGCGCATCACCTCGAGCTCGAACTCCTTCCAGCCGATCAGGCTGCGCTCCACCAGCACCTGCGTCGTCGGCGACTGATCGAGGCCGTGACGCACGATCTGCTCGAACTCTTCGCGGTTGTAGGCGATGCCGCCGCCGGTGCCGCCGAGCGTGAACGACGGCCGAATGATGGCCGGAAAGCCCGTCGTGGCGAGGATCTCCAGCGCCTCGTCGAAGTTCTCGGCGATCCCGCCCGCGGCCACGCCGAGACCGATGCGGTGCATCGCCTCGGAGAACAGCTTGCGGTCCTCGGCGATCGCGATGGCGTGCGCCGTGGCGCCGATCAGCTCGACGTCGTACTTCTCGAGCGCGCCGGACTGCGAGAGCGACATGGCGACGTTGAGCGCCGTCTGGCCGCCCATCGTGGGCAGGATCGCGTCGGGGCGTTCCTTCTCCAGGATCAACTCGACGAACTCCGGCGTCACCGGCTCGATGTACGTCCGATCCGCGAACTCGGGATCGGTCATGATCGTGGCCGGATTCGAGTTGATGAGGATTACCTCATACCCTTCCTCCTTCAGCGCCTTGGTGGCCTGCGTTCCGGAGTAATCGAATTCAGCGGCTTGCCCGATGATGATCGGGCCAGAACCGATTACGAGGATGCGGTGCAGGTCAGTCCGTCGCGGCATGAAGCAGGTCGTCGATGATGTCGGCGTGCGTCTTGGTCGGAGCCCAGCCGGTCGTGCGCATGAGCTTCGCGGGTGACCCGACGAGCACGGGAATGTCCGTCGCACGAACGAGCGACGGATCGGTCGAAATGTCGGCGGTTACGCCGGCGTGAAGCAAGACATCGGCAGCAAGTTGGCGCACGCTCACGCCGACGCCGCTCGCCACGTTGTACACCTCGCCCGGAGTTCCGCGCTCGGCGAGCGCGAGGTAGGCGTGTACGACGTCGCTGATGTGAAGGTAGTCGCGAACGGTATCGCCGCCGAGCGTGAGCTCCCGGCTGCCGTCGCGCTTCATTTGCCGAGCGCGGCGGACGAGCGACGGAAGCAGATACTCGTCACCGTGACCCGGACCGGTGTGGTTGAAGCTCCTAGTACAGACGACGCGAAGCCCGGTTTCGCGAAACGCCTGAAGCGCCGCGACCTCCTGCGCCGCTTTGCTCGCCGCGTACAGCGTGAGCGGCCGCTGCTCGGCATCCTCGGCCAGTGGAAGCTCGCCCGCGTCGTGTGCCCCGTATTGCAGCGCACTCCCCACGACGACGACGGTGGGGTTCGCGCCGGCGCCCGCCCGGGCGACGGCGGCGAGCAGCCGCACCACGCCGAGTGCGTTGATGTCGTAGGCACCCGCCGGATCTCTGTCCGCGTCGGGGGGAAACGCCACCCCGGCCAGGTGCACGACGACGTCGGGCGCGCCCGCCTCGATCAGCGCGGTCACGTCGGGTTGCGAACGAAAATCGGCGGAGATCCAACGGACGCGGGCGCGTTCGGCTGGGGTCAGCACGCGCGGTCCGTCGTCGAGCGATCCGATGCCCGCCAGCGTGACCTCGTCACCCCGCCCGACGAGGGTGCGCGCCAGCCATTGGCCGACGAATCCGCCACCGCCGGTGAGGAGATACCGGGTCATCGCCCCAAGAGGGCGTGTCGCGCGAGATCGGCTTCGACCATCATCTCGACGAGCGCCTGGAAGTTCACCTGTGGCGTCCATTGCAGCTCCTCGCGCGCCCGTGCCGGGTCGGCGACCAGGAGATCGACTTCCGCCGGCCGAAGGAATTTCGAGTCCTGCTTCACGAACTCGCGGTAGTCGAGATCGACGCACTTGAACGCCGTGTCGCAGAGGTCGCGAACCGAGCAGGTGTGCCCTGTCCCGATGACGTAGTCGTCGGGTTCGTCCCGCTGCAGCATCCGCCACATGGCGTCGACGTAGTCGCCGGCGAAGCCCCAGTCGCGACGCGAGTCGAGGTTGCCCAGGCGCACTTCGGTGGCGAGGCCGAGCTTGATACGCGCCACGGCGTCGGTGACCTTGCGCGTCACGAACTCGAGGCCGCGCCGCGGACTCTCGTGATTGAACAGGATGCCCGAGACCGCGTACAGCCCAAAGCTCTCGCGGTAATTCACCGTGATCCAGTGCCCGTACACCTTTGCCACACCGTACGGGCTGCGCGGATAGAACGGCGTGGACTCCTTCTGCGGGCTCTCGATGACCTTGCCGAACATCTCGCTCGAGCTGGCCTGGTAGAAGCGCGCCTTGGGCGCCGCCTTCTTCATTGCCTCCAGCATGCGCGTCACGCCGAGCGCGGTGAACTCGCCGGTGAGGACGGGCTGGGTCCACGACGTCTGGACGAAGCTTTGCGCGGCGAGGTTGTAGATCTCGTCGGGCTGGTACTCGCTCACGGCGTCGGTGAGCGACGTCTGGTCGAGGAGATCGGCCGACACGAGCTCGACCTTGTCCACGAGGTGGCCGATGCGCTCGTAGGGGGTGGTGGAGCTCCGCCGCACGACGCCCACGACACGATATCCCTTGGCGAGCAGGAGCTCGGCGAGGTACGAACCATCCTGGCCGGTGATGCCGGTGATGAGCGCGGTACGCATCGACAGAGGCTCGTTCAGAGTTC
Source organism: Gemmatimonadota bacterium (assembly GCA_028287235.1). Lineage (GTDB taxonomy): Bacteria > Gemmatimonadota > Gemmatimonadetes > Gemmatimonadales > Gemmatimonadaceae > JAQBQB01. The sequence goes on from JAQBQB010000020.1 coordinate 280,919, forward strand.
GCTAATGGTTAGAAAAAAGGGGAGCCCGAAAGCTCCCCTCGTTGCCCGCGCGATGCTCACGATGGCAATGTCACGCCAACGCCGCTTGGGCTGCCTGCCCGCGGGGGGCGCGCTTGACCTTGCCGGAGTTCATGCAGCGCGTGCAGACCTTGACCTTCTCGATCTTGCCGTCGACCACGGTGCGCATGACCTGCAGGTTCGGCTTCCACGTGCGGCGGGTCTTGTTGTTCGCGTGCGACACGTTGTTGCCGAACGCGACGCCCTTCTTGCACGAGTAGCAGATGTTTCGCTGGATCGCCATGGCTCAGCCCTCGACGAGTTCGATGCGCGCCATCTCGGCGCCGTCACCCTTGCGGTGGCCGGTCTTGAGAATGCGCGTGTAACCGCCGGGACGCGAGGCGAACTTCGGTCCGAGCTCCTGGAACAACTTGTCCGCCGTCTCGCGCTTGTGGATGTGGCGCACGGCCTGACGACGGTCGTGCAGCGTTCCCGAGCGCGCCTTGGTGATCAGCTTCTCGATGAACGGCCGCATTTCCTTCGCCTTCGCTTCCGTGGTCTCGATCGCGCCGTGCTCGATGAGCGACGAGGCGAGATTCCGCATGAGGGCGAGCTTCTGTTCACTGGTCCGGCGAAGCTGGCGCCCCGCTTTACGATGCCGCATGTGCCTTACTCCTCCATGTCGTCGGGCGCCGCGGCGGCGGCACGGCTCGGCGGTGTGCCCCAATCGAGCACACGCACGCTGCCGTCTCCGCCTTCCTCGAACCGCATCCCGAAATTCAAGCCTTCACGCTCGAGCAGATCGGCGATCTCCTGGAGCGACTTCTTACCGAAGTTCTTCACCTGCAAAATCTGGCTCTCGGTCTGGCGAACCAGATCACCCAGCGTGCGGATGTTCGAGTTCTTGAGCGAGTTCACCGAGCGAACGGACAGCTCGAGATCGTCAATCGGCGTGCGGAGCAGCCCGCCGAGGCGCGCGCCGTCACCGGCGCCGTTCTCGCTGGCCGTGCCGATCGGCGCCGACGAATGCGAACCGAAGTCCGCGAAGTACTGGAAGTGCGTCTGCGCCAGCGCGGCCGCATAGCTCACCGCTTCTTCCGGCGAGATCGTGCCGTTGGTCTCGACCGTGAGGACGAGACGATCGTAGTCGGTCCGCTGACCCACACGGGTTTCGGCCACCGTGAAATTGCAGCGGCGGACCGGATTGTAGATCGAGTCGATGCGGACGAGATCGACCGGAAGTCCACGGTCGAGCGGGTGCTGGTCGGACTCGATGTAGCCGCGGCCCTTGTTCACGTACAGGTCGACGTTGAGATCGCGGTCGTCCTGCAGGGTGAAGAGGTGGTGCGCGGGATCGATGATGCGCACGCCGCCCGCGCTGCTGATGTCGGCCGCGGTGACCGCGCCGGACTCCGACTTGGAGATGTGCAGCACGACGTCTTCGACGTCGTCGGGCAGAGAGAGCGTCAGCGTCTTGAGATTGCCGATGATCTGGTGCACGTCTTCGACGACGCCAGGAATGGTCTGGTGCTCGTGGACCACGCCGTCGATGCGGAAGCCCCACACCGCGGAACCGCGGAGGGAGGACAGGAGCATGCGACGCATCGAGTTGCCGAGCGTGTGGCCGAAGCCACGCTCGAGCGGCTGCAGCCGGAACTCGGCGACGTTATTGGCATCTTCGCGCTTGGTCGCTTCGACCAGCTGCGGGCGGACGAGTCCGCGGAGATCAATCGTGTTGGGCATTAGGAAAATTCGTGTATTACGGTCTTACCAGGAATCGCCCTGGTATCGCCCTACCCCGCCCTTCACGCGCGGTAGGCTCGAACGGGAGTGAGGTCCCGACCACAGCGACAGGTTCTGGGGTTTCGTGGCTGGGGCTCAGGGGAAGTACGTCGCGCCTGAGGCGCGACTCGATGGGTGAACCTTGCGGCATCCCCATACGGAGCGGCGCGCCCAAGGCGCGCCGCACACCTTCCCTAAACCCTACACCCGGTACCCTAACCCCTGCCTTTACTTCGAGTACAGTTCGACGACCAGCTGTTCCTGCGCGGCAATCGGAATGCTCGCGCGCGCGGGGCGCTCCAGCATCCGGCCGCTGAATGAATCGCGGTCCACCGCGAGCCACGCCAACGGCGCGCCACGGCCGGCCTGATCCATGGCCGCCAACACCGGCTGCACTTCGCGCGACTTCTGGCGAATCTTCACTTCCTCGCCCGGCGCGACCATGTAGCTGGGGATGTCGACCGACTTGCCGTTGATCTCCACATGCCGGTGCCGAATGAGCTGACGTGCAGCTTTACGGCTCGCAGCGAAACCCATGCGGTAGATCATGTTATCCAACCGACTCTCAAGTGCTGCGAGAAGGTTGTGGCCCGTGATGCCCGGCAGCGAGCGCACCTTTTGGAAGGTGTTCCGGAACTGTTGCTCGCTCAGACCATAGATGCGCTTGATCTTCTGCTTTTCCCGAAGCTGCTTCGAGTACTCCGACGCCTTGCGGCGGCGGGCCGTGCTCTGGCCGTGCTGGCCCGGAGCATACGGACGACGCTCGACCGGACACTTCTCGGTAAAGCACTTGGTGCCCTTCAGGAAAAGCTTCGTTCCTTCACGCCGACACTGCTTGCAGCTCGGCCCAGTATACCGACCCATGGCTCAGACTCTCCGACGCTTGGGAGGACGGCAACCGTTGTGCGGGATCGGCGTCACGTCCTTGATGGACTTGACCTGCAGACCCGCCGTTGCCAGCGCCTGGATCGCCGATTCACGGCCGGAGCCCGGCCCCTGCACGCGCACGTGCACGCGCTTGACCCCAGCGGTCAGCGCTTCGCGCGCGCACTGCTCGGCCGCGACCGTCGCGGCGAAGGGCGTGCTCTTCTTGGAGCCCTTGAACCCGGCTTTGCCGGACGAGCCCCAGGACACAGCGTTGCCGTGCGTGTCCGTGATCGTGATCGTCGTGTTGTTGAACGTCGCACTGATGTGCGCGACGCCCTCCGCTTCCACAACGCGCTTTGCTTTCTTCCCAGTAGCCATAATTGTTTACTTGGTGACCTTCTTTTTGCCGGCGATCGCGCGGCGCGGCCCCTTCTTGGTGCGCGCGTTGGTATGCGTCCGCTGTCCGCGGACCGGCAGACCACGGCGGTGACGGATTCCGCGGTAGGAGCCGATGTCCATCAATCGCTTGATGTTCATCGCCACTTCCGTGCGGAGCGCGCCTTCAACCTTGTGATCGCGCTCGATGACGCCGCGAATCTTGTTGACGTCCGCGTCGGTGAGATCGCGAATGCGCAGGGATGCATCGATGCCCGCCTTCTGGAGAATCTCCAGAGCCGCGTGGCGACCGATGCCATAGATGTACGTCAATCCGATCTCGACCTTCTTGTCACGCGGGAGATCGACGCCAGCAATACGAGCCATAGTTGATTAGCCCTGACGCTGCTTATGCTTTGGGTTGCGTTTGCAGATAATGCGAGTCACGCCGTTGCGCTTCACAACTTTGCAATGCTCACAAATCGGCTTCACGCTTGTGCGAACTTTCACAGGCGCTCCGGCACAGTACAGAACGAAAATTTCACGGACAGACACTAACAGTAATTAGGACCGTAACTTCAAGCAAGGGGATGGGTTGCTTGGTCTCTGAACCTACTCCCCTCCCAACTCCCGAAGCACCTGGTCCATCGCCGCGCGCCGGTCCGGGGCCGCCGTCACCATCCGGCCGATGATCGCGTATCGGGCGCCGGCCGCCGCAACGTCCCGGGGCGTCACCACCCGCGCCTGGTCCTGGACGGGCCCGCCAGCGGCCCGTACGCCCGGGACGAGCACCGCCAGTTGGTCGCCAAACCGCTCACGCACGCGCGCCGCTTCGTGCCCGCTACACACGATTCCGTGCGCCCCAGCCGCCGCCGCAATCTCGGCGAGCCGTAGCACCTCGTCGCTCACGTCGAGCTCGTCGTGCCGGCCCCACGCCGCCGCGATATCCTGTCCGGCCAGCGACGTTAGCACGGTCACCGCGAGCACACCGCATGACGGGCCGGCCGCGGCCGCGGCCGCCTCGAGCATCGCTCGGCCGCCAGTGGCGTGCACAGTGACGAGCCGCGCACCCATCTCCACGGCATTCCGAACGCCGCCCGCCACCGTGTTGGGGATGTCGTGGAACTTGAGGTCGAGGAAGACGTCGCAGTTGCGCGCCCGGAGCTCTCGGACCATCGCCGGGCCAGCGGCGGTGAAGAGCTCGTTGCCGACCTTGTAGAAGGTGCAGCGATCGCCAAGGTGGTCGACCAGCTCCAGCGCGTCGACCGCCGAAGGGACGTCGAGCGGCACGATGGGGATCGTGCGCATCAGGCTTGCGCGGGCCACTCCAGAGAGCCGCTCAGCGTTTGAATGTCCCGCACTCCGTGATGACGGCACCAGTCCTCCAGTTCTCGCACAATTCGCTCGGGCGCACGCGGATCGCGCATGGCCGCCGTGCCCACGCCGACCAGCGACGCACCGGCCAAAATGTACTGTACGGCGTCAGTCCCGCTGCGCACACCGCCGAGCCCGACGATTGGCAGCGTCACGGCCTGCCGCACCTTCCAGGTGGCGAGCACGCCCACCGGGAGAATCGCCGGACCGCTGACGCCACCGGTACCGAACCCGAGCGCCGGCCGGCGCCGCTCGACGTCGATCACCAAGCCGGGAATCGTATTCACGACGCTGATCGCGTCGGCCCCTGCGTCGGCGGCGATCCGCGCCGCCTCGCCGATGTTCGGAAGAACGGGCGACAGCTTTACGAACAGCGGTCGGCGCGTCTCGCGCCGCGCGCCCTCTACTACCGCCCGCAGCGCCTGGGGATCCGCGCCGAACTCCATGCCGCCGGCCTTCGTGTTCGGGCAGCTCACGTTGAGCTCGAACGCGTCCACGGCGGCCGCGTTCGCGCCGTCGAGCTCTTCTTCGAGCCCAGCGACCACCGCCGGATACTCGTCCACGGTGAAGCCGACCACGTTGACGATCTTGCGGCTGGCGAGCAGATGGGTCGCGAGCCAGGGAATCTGGTCGCGTCGGACCGCCGCGAGCCCGGGGTTCGCCAAGCCGACGGCGTTCATCATTCCGCCCTCGAACTCGGCGACGCGCGGGGCTGGGTTGCCGTGGCGCGGCGCGAGCGACACGGCCTTCGTCACGAACCCGCCGAGAGCCTCGACGCGCATCACGCCGGCCAGTTCCTCGCCGTAGCCCGCGGTACCGGCGGCGAGCACGATAGGATTCTCGAATATGAGATTGCTGACGACCGACCGGAGCGGAGACTCCGCCGTCACCGGTTCACTCCACCGCCCGCTCCCGCTCCGTTCGCCTTCGTGCGATCCTCGTAGCGGCGGAGATACGTCATCGCCGCGTCGGCGACGGCCGCCGCGATCGCGCTCTGCTTGGCCGGGTCGGACAGGAAGGCCGCCTCGCGCGGGTTCGTCCCGAAGCCGATCTCGACGAGCACCGCGGGCATGTACGCCGTCACGAGCACCCGGAAACCCGCCTGCTTCACGCCGCGGCTCGGGCCGGGGTGCATCTTGCCGAGTCGCTGCTGGATGATGTCCGCCAGCTCGCTCGACTCGCGCAGATGTTCGTTCTGCGCCATGTCCGCCTTGATGAAGCCGAGCGGATCGTCCGCGCTCGGCTTGGACGAGTCCTCGAACTGAATGGACTCGTTTTCCATGTGCTCCACGCGCCGCGCGTCTTCGGTGCGCGCCTCCGAGAGGAAGTACGTCTCGAAGCCGCGCGAGCCGCCCGGATCCTTCCAGTTCGGGTTGGCGGCGTTCACGTGGATCGAAATGAACAGATCCCCGTTCGCGCGGTTGGCGATCCGCCCGCGGTCGTCGAGGGCGATGAGGGTGTCGGCCGTGCGCGTGTAGACGACGTCGACGCCCCGCGCCTCGAGCTGCTCCCCGAGCTTCATGGCGACGGCGAGCGTGATGGTCTTCTCGTAGATCCTCGGTCCGCCGCCGATCGGCCCGGTCATCCCGTTGTCCACGCCGCCGTGCCCCGCGTCGACGACGATGGTACGGCGGTTGTGCTTCACCGGAACGGGCGGCAGTCGCCCGCCAGACACGGACGCCGACGTCGCGAGCGAAGCGGAGCGCCGCGACACCGGCGGTTGCTCGCCTACATTCTGCTTGGCGGCGTTCTTCGGCGTGAGGCCGCCTCTCGTGGACCCGAAGACCACCAGCTGTGAGCTGTCGGCATCCCAGCGAGTGTTGGGGACCACCTTTGGAAAGACTTCCGAGATCAACTGCAGCGGCACCAGAAAGTGGCCGTTCGTCACCGTCGGCGGGGAGGCCAGCGGGCGCGTCTCGCCTCCGACCCGGACGATGGCCACGCCCGACTCGAGCTGAAGTCGCGTGCCTTCCACCTCGATGGTGTAGAACGATCCGGAGTCGTGACGCACGACGATCGGCACCATCGCCGCGAGCAGATCCGGTCGCAGCATGGGCCCGTTCGGCGACGCGACCACGGCGACGCGAACGGACTGCGTCGCGTCGCGGATCACCAGCGACTGCGGCGACTGCGCCGTCTGCGACTGCGGAAGCGGCGCCGCGGCAACCTGAAACGCGGCGAACAGCGCGCCGATCATCGCGAGCGCACGCGCGCCATGTCGCGCTCCGCGTCGCGCGTGCGCTCGGTGTCGCGCTTGTCGTGCAGCTGTTTGCCCTTGCCCAGTGCCAGGGTCACTTTGGCCACTCCGTTCTTGAAGTAGAGCTCGAGCGGGATGAGGGTGAGTCCCTCGCGCTCGACGGCTCCAATCAAACGACGGATTTCCTTGCGGTGGAGCAACAGCTTGCGTGTACGGTCGGGCTCGTGGTTCGAGTAGCCGCCCCTTTCGTAGGCCGAAATGTGGAGATTCAGCAGGTAGGCTTCGCCATCCTTGATGATCCCGTAGGCGTCGGTGATGTTCGCCCGGCCGTCGCGGAGCGACTTGACCTCGGTGCCGACCAGGACGAGCCCCGCTTCCCACGTGTCGAGGATGTGATAATCGAATCGCGCCCGCTTGTTTCGGGCAATCGACTGGATCTCGGTCTCGGTGGCTTTCTCTTTCGCGGGCGATTTTGCTGGCTTGGCCATCGGAACGACGAGGAAGATCGCGCGGCGACTCCGCCTTCGCGCTGTCTCGCAAGTTAGGCACGCCATCTGTGCGCAGCAACACGCGATACGTTGACGTTCCAGCGCATCGCGACTAACTTTTTCGGTCTGCCGGAGTGGTGGAATTGGTAGACGCGCTGGCTTCAGGAGCCAGTGGGTGCAAGCCCGTGTGGGTTCGAGTCCCACCTTCGGCATTACCGCAGACCGATCGCAGCCAGAGACTCGAACGGCACATCGAGATCGTTTTCGATGTGCCGTTTTCTGTTTCCGCAAGCGCAACGCCACGCTACACCGTGGGAGGACCGCCGCCAATCAGCGCGCTCGGCGCGACGTTTTCCGGCAACGCGGCCGTACCGAAGCTCGCGCGGAGCGCTTCGTTGGCCTCGGTCAGATAGCTGTCCAACAGCTCGCCGGCGCGGACGATGTTCGCGTCCTGCTTCTTGAAGCTGCCGCCGGCGAACGCCATCAGCGTTTGGCCCATGCGGATCTGGGTCGGTGCGCCCGCCTTGGCCGCCAGCCCGTCGCGGTACGCGCTGAGCCGCGCGTTGAACTGCCGCTCCGACGTGTCGACCATCTCGAGGGCGATGTTCGGGTCGCGCGTGAACGCTTCCGAGATCGCCTTGGCCACGATCGACGCCGTGCGATCGTCGAGCGCGTCGCGCTGCGCGGCGATGAGTCCCAGGGACCGGCGAGCGTACCGGAGCTCCCAGCGCGCATGGTCGACGTCGCCGCGCGTCGCGGCGCCGGCCAGCCATTCGACGTCGGCATCCGCGGGATCCCGAAACAGCGCCTCGACGAACGACACCGCCTTGCGCTGCAAGTCACGCTCGGCTCTCCAACGCGCGAAGAATGGCATCGCCGTCAATCCTGCAAGACCGGCAACGCCCGCGCGGCGACAGTCTCCGACGAGCGCATCGATAGCCCGACGCGCGTTCGAACGTCGCCCTCTTCGCCGAGCAAGTCGGACAGATGCACGCCCTCGAGCACGTCGTCGATCTTGCGCTGCAACAACATCCACACGGGACGGATGCTGCACGTGTGCGAGGTCGAGCAGCGCTCCTCCCCCACCGGGTGCGAGACGCAGTGCAGGTCGAAGGTCGTCGTCTCCGACGCCTCGATCACGTCGCGAATCGAGATCTGGTCCGCGGGCTTGGCGAGCGCGTAGCCGCCGTGCGCCCCGCGCGTGCTCCGCACGATGCCGGCGCGCCGAAGCCGCAGCAAGATCTGCTCGACGTAGTCGCCCGGCAAACGCTCCACCGCGGCGATCTCCCGACCGGTGATGGGACCTTCGGTCGAGCGACGCGCCAGGTGGAGGGCGCAGATGACGCCGTATTCGGCGAGGGTGGTGATGCGCACGTCGTGGAATCTACGATTGCAACGGAGAGGGTGTAAGAGCGCTCGCGGCGCTCAGCCCCCCGCCGACGCTCCGAACTTCCCCCCGGGCATCCCGATCTCCGTCATCTTGCGCAGATCGAGCACCTCGTCCACCTGATCGTCGGGCAGGATCTTCTCGCGCTTCACCAGATCGCGGATCAGCACGCCCTCCTTGACCGACTGCTTGCTGATCTCGGCCGCCTTGGCGTAGCCGATCTGCGGCGCGAGCGCCGTCGCCAGCGCGGCGGACCGTTCGACCCAGTAGGCGCACATCTCGCGGTTGGCCTCGATGCCCTTCACGCATTTGTCGGCGAACACGTTGGCGGCGTTCGTCATGATGCGCATGGCGAGCAGCACGTTGAACGCGATCACCGGCATCATGACGTTGAGCTCGAGCTGCCCGTGCTCCGCGGAGATGCCCACGGTCGTGTCGAGGCCCATGACCTGGAAGCACACCTGGTTCACCATCTCGGGAATCGACGGGTTGATCTTGCCGGGCATGATCGACGAGCCGGGTTGCACCGCGGGAAGCGTGATCTCGTCGATGCCCGTGCGCGGACCCATTACCATCAGGCGCAGATCGCTCGCGATCTTGCTCAGGTCGATCGCCAGCACGCGAAGCTGCGCGCTGAAGCCGGCCACGTCGCCCATGCTCTGCATGAGCTGAATGCGATCCTGCCCAACGCGGAGATCGAGGCCGGTGATCTCCTTCAAGTACTTGTTCATCAGCTCGGGATATTCCTTCTCCACCGTCACACCCGTGCCGACGGCGCTGCCGCCGATGCCCAAATCGCGCAGGTAATCCGCCGCTTCGTTCACGCGTTTGAGCCCGCGCGTCATGGATCCCGCGTAGGCCGTGAACTCCTGGCCGAGGCGAATGGGCATGGCGTCCTGCAGGTGCGTGCGGCCCGCCTTCACCACGTCGTCGAACTCGCGGCCCTTCGCCGCAAGCGCGTCGCGCAGATTCTCGAATGCGCGATTCAGCTTCGGCAGCTCGGCGAGGCACGCCAACCGGATGTTGGTCGGGATCGTGTCGTTCGTCGACTGCGCCATGTTCACGTGATCGTTCGGATGCACCGGCGCGTACTCGCCGCGCTTGCCGCCGAGGAGCTCGTTGGCGCGGTTGGCCAGCACCTCGTTGATGTTCATGTTGTGCGAGGTGCCCGCCCCCGCCTGGTACGGATCGACGATGAACTGGTCGCGATGCTGGCCGCCAAGCACTTCGTCGGCGGCCTGCACGATCGCGTCGGCGCGTTTGGCGTCGAGGCGCCCTGTCTGCTTGTGCGTCAGCGCGGCGGCCTTCTTGAGCCACACCTGGGCGTCGACGAAGGCGTCGAGCGGGCGGAGCCCGCTGATCGGGAAGTTCTGTTTGGCGCGGAGCGTCTGGACGCCGTACAGCGCGTCGGCGGGGACGTCGAGCGGCCCGAGGGGATCCTTCTCGCGGCGAGTGGCGGACATGGAATGATTATTTTTGAATGATAAAATCAGAATCGGACTGCAGCGAGCGAGCCGACAGGACCATCGCTACCACAGCGGCGAGCATCGCCATGCCGAGCCAGGCGACGCTGATGCCGTGCAGCCGCCCGAACGCCAGGCGCCGCGCGTCGTCGAGGGGCAGATCCTCGATGGGGCCCGCAATCGCCGAGCGAATCCGCTCGATGCGCGGCGCCACGAACAGCTGGGCAACGGCGCAGGCCACGATCATCGCGAGCGCCGAGAGCGCGCGTCCGCCCCAGGCACGGCGCGTGGCCACCTGCATCGCGATCACGGCCAGCCCGATCGCCATGCCCGAGTAGAACACCGCCGGCAGCAGCCGCCCGACCACCGCGCCGGCGAGCGCGCGGTTCGGCAACACGGCGAAGAGGGCCGGCGCCACCGCAACGCTCATGAACCCTGCCGCCCCGAGCCAGAGCGCCAGCACGGCGAGCTCGATGATCGAGGGATTGATGCGCTGGGCCATGGCGGCTAGCGCTTCACGATGCGCGCCGCACCCGTCAGAAAGCCGTTCGTCGCACGCTCGTGGCCGATCGTCGTGCGCGGTCCGTGCCCGGGATGCACGACAGACGCATCGTCGAGCTCACAGATGCGCGCCAACGATTCTTCCATGCGCGCCGGATCGGACAACGGCAAGTCGGTGCGGCCGATCGATCCGGCGAACAGGAGATCGCCGCCGAAGACGGTGTTTCCGTGGCGGAACACGACGTGGCCCGGCGAGTGGCCCGGCGTGTGGATCACGTCGAACTCGAGCGATCCCACGCTCACCCGGTCGCCATCGGCGAGCGCCACGTCGGGATCGTTGGGCGGATCGAAGGGCAGCCCGTACATGGCCGCCTGGCTCGCGCCACGCGCGAACAACGGTTGATCCGCCGGGTGCATGTGCACCGGCACCGTCCACTCGCGCTGCACGCCGGCGATGCCGCCGATGTGATCGATGTGGCCATGCGTGAGCCAGATCGCCTCGAGCACGGCACCCGACTCGCGCACCATCGCGACGAGCATCTCGGGCTCCGCGCCCGGATCGATGAGCACCGCGCGGTTCGTCGTTTCGTCGACCACGAAGTAGGTGTTCTCCTGGAACGCGCCGACGGTCCGCACGTCGACTTTCATACCGTGTAGCCCCCGCTCCCGATGATCGGCTCGCTCGGATCGCCGTCGGCCAATGCCTTGAGATACTTCTCCGCCGCGATCGCCGCGGTGGTCGCGTCGCCCACGGCCGTGGTCACCTGCCGCGTGAGCTGGGCGCGCACGTCACCCGCGGCGAACAGGCCACGAATGCTCGTGTGCATGTTCGCGTCGGTGAGCAGATAGCCCATGTCGTCGTGCTCGACGTGTCCGTCGATGATACCCGTGTTCGGGCGGAAGCCAACGAACACGAACATGCCGGTCGCCGCAAGCTCGCTCGTCTCGTTGGTGTTGACGTCGCGGAGCTTGAGATTGCGCACGAGCCCTTGCGTGTCGCCCTCGACCGCGTCGACGGTCTTGTTCCAGATCAGCTCGACTTTCGGATTCGCGAACAGCCGCTGCTGCAGGATCTTGGACGCACGCAGCTCGCCGCGGCGATGGATGAGATACACCTTTTCCGCGTAGCGCGTGAGAAAATCCGCCTCCTCGGTCGCCGCGTCACCGCCGCCAATCACGGCAATCGTGTGGCCGCGGAAGAACGCGCCGTCACAGATCGCGCAATACGACACGCCCTTCCCCGCGTACTCGATCTCGCCCGGTACGCCGAGCTTGATCGGCGTGCCGCCCGCCGTCACGATGACGGTCTTCGACAGGTAGACGTCGCCCGACTCGGTGCGCGTCTCGAACGTGCCGTCGGCACGCTTCTGCACGCACTCCACCACGACGCCGTTCTGGAACTCCGCACCGAATTTTGCGGCGTGGTCGGCGAACTTCTGGGCAAGCTCGTGGCCGAGGATCGTCTCGAAGCCCGGATAATCCTCGATCAGTTCCGTATTGAGCAGCTCGCCGCCCGGAAACCCGCGCTCGAGCACGACCGTCTTCAGCATCGAGCGGCCGGCGTACATGCCGGCACACATGCCGGCAGGCCCCGCGCCCACGATGACGACGTCGTAGTTGTGAGTCGTAGCCATCCATCCCTCGGAGTACTGGCGGGCTGAACGAGCCCGCCTCGATTAATGTCTCAAATCTAGCCGACGTGGGAATCGGCGAGGGCCGCGGGCGCGCCGATGACCAGCCGGGTGAGCGCCCCATGGCAATGCGACACCGTACCAATGATGACCTCCGCGCTCCCCGCCTCTCCCGCGGTCCGGATGCGATCGTCCGCGGCGAGCACTTCGCCGGTGCCGAACATGCCGACACCGTACGCCCGGTGACGGCAGAAGAGCGTCGCGACGACGATCGGTCGTCCCGTCTCCGCCTCCGCCTCCGCTCGGGAATGTTCAGCCAACCGCTCGGGCATGCTCCAACTGCGTACGTCGCGCGTGTGTGGGCAGGTGCGCGGCTCGACGCAGTTGATCGGACACATCCACGTCGCGAAGCTCACGTAGTGGGTGCCGTCGGCGCCGGCACGCTCCCAGGGAACCGCCGGTGCGCGGTCGAACGGCTGCGTTGCCATCTCGCGACTTGGCCACCGCGCCTGGGCCCGGCCAACCAGCCACTCGCCCATGAGATGCGGCATGAGCGGCGATGGAACGACCGCGTCGCTCGAATACGACTCCGGCGCCGACGCCGCCGCACCGAGGTAGTCCGTGAAATAGTCGCGCCACTCCGCGACAACGACGCGCGTTGGGACCGCCGCGGCGGCGTTCGATGCGAGCTCGCGCGCCACCTGGCACTCCGCGTCGCGATCCACGACGACGACTTCCCGCGCGGCGATCGCATTGGCCTGCACCGCGCGATGGAGCTGCCGCACGTAGTAGCCGCCGTAGCATCCGCCGCCCACCACGACGATGGTGCCGTACTCCTGCCGCGCCGCGCCGTCAGCGACGGACATGTCGACCGCCGTCGACGATGATCGTTTCGCCGGTGAGATAGTCGGAGTCGAGGATGAACAACACGGTCTTGGTCACATCCTCGGGACTGCCCATCCGCTCAAGGGGTGTGGTCTGACGCAGATGTTCGGCTTCGTCCTCGTTCCAGTTCTCAGGGAGCAGCACGGTGCCCGGCGCGATTCCCGCGACACGAACCTCCGGGGCGAGCACGCGCGCCAGCGAGCGGGTCATCGTCACCATGCCGCCCTTCGAGATGCCATGCGGGAGATATCCGGGCCACGTCTCGAACGCGGCGAGATCGGCGATGTTGACGATCACACCATGCGCCGCACGAAGATGCGGAGCGGCCGCCTGGGCGAGGAAGAAGGGCGCGCGCAGGTTGAGCGCCATGATGCTGTCCCACTGTTCCGCCGTGATCTCGCCAAAGGGTGTCCGCACCATCACGGCGGCCGAGTTCACGAGCACGTCGAGGCCGCCGAAGGTCTGGACGACGGACCCCACGAGCTGTTCGGCCGCGTCGACGTGCGTGAGATCGGCGCTCACGATCTCCGCCTCTCCCCCTGCGCCGCGAATCTGCCGCGCCGTTTCGCGCGCGCCGTCGGCCGTCGCGTTGTAATGCACGGCCACGCGCATTCCCTGCGCGCCGAGCGCCACGGCGATCGCCCGCCCGACGCGGTGCCCTGCACCGGTCACCAGCGCCGTCCGCCCGCGAAGCTCCATGAGTATCCTCTAGTTCAATCCTGCTCGGCTCAGGCGGCGCGCGCGCGAACGCGGCCGTCCTGCTTCTCCAGCCAATCCGCCGGCACGTGCATCATGCCGAGCGTCCGCGGACCCTCGGCGGCGCCGTGCCAATCCGACCCGCCGCTCGGCACGAGCGAAAAGTGCGCGACGAGGGCGTTCAAGCGAAGGGTATCCTCCGACGAGTGGCTTGGATGCCGGACTTCGACGCCGTCCATCCCCTGCTCGACGAATGCCGCGATGCGCTCGCGCGTGCCCGAGTACGACGGGTGGGCGAGCACCGCCAGTCCGCCGGCGCGATGAATGAGGCCGATGGCGTCGACGACGGCGAGACGATCCTTGGCGACGTACGCCGGCCGGCCGTTGCCGAGGTAGCGGTCGAACGCGTCGCGGAAGTCGACCGCCCAGCCCTCGGCGATCATGGCACGCGCCACATGCGGCCGGCCGATGGCGCCACCGGCGGACTGCTCGAGCACCGACGCGAATTCGATGCGCACGCCGAGGTCGTTGAGCCGGATGACGATTCGCTCCGCACGCGAGCGCCGCATCTCGCGCAGCGACACAAGGCCGGCTTCCATCTCGCGCGTGTCCGAGAGGTGCAGCCCGAGAATGTGCGTCTCGACGTCGCCTTCCACCGCGCTCAGCTCCACGCCCGGCACCACCCGCACGCCGAGCTCGGCACCCATCGCCGTGGCTTCAGCAATCCCGTCGATGGTGTCGTGATCGGTCAGCGCAATCGCCGCGAGTCCCACGCGCTTGGCCTCGCGGATGACGTCGGCCGGCGCGCGCGATCCGTCGGACGCCGTGGAATGTGCGTGTAGGTCGACGAACGGTCCTGCTCCGCTGGTGTCGCCGCCCGAGTGCGGCGCGGTCACGCCGAGTAATCGGCTTCGGGCGAGGTATCGCTGGGCTGCGAGTACCCGAAGAGCCGCTGCAGCTCGGCGTCGCTCAGCTCGATGAGCGACTGCTCGCGAGAGCGGGAGCCCAGAGGCGAATAACGCGTCACGCGCACCGACCTGCCGGCGCCCGTGCCGTGCACGAACATGAGGCCGAACTCGTCGCGATCGTACTGCGTGACGCGACCAGAGGGGAACACCAGCCAGTCCTTTCCGTCTACGGTAACCGAACGTGTGGGCATCTATCGCAACTCCACTTCCGTGTAAACACGATTGGGATCGAGGACCGGCTCGGGCGCGCCAGCATGCGCCCGCGCCAACGTCGCGGCGTCGTCGGCCTCGAAAAATTCCAGAAACGCGCCCGGCAGACCCGCCTCCTCGAACGCCCAGAACCGGCAGTTGGCCTTCGCGTAGTATTCGTGTTTACGCTTGAGCTTTTCGTGAAAACGCGCGCGGTCCGGGGGAGTCACGAGGGTACGCTGGATCGTCAGGGCACGTGGCATCGTCAGAGCACCGTCTCGGGGAACGTCTCGAGGCTCTTCTTGACGAACGACATGAACTTGTCCGCGTCCGCGCCGTCGACGATCCGGTGGTCGAACGACAGCGCCAAGTAGGCACAGGTGCGAATCGCGATCGTGTCCTCGCCGTCGGCCGTCGTGACGACCTTCGGCCGCTTCTCGATCGCGCCGATGCACAGGATGCCGACCTGCGGTTGATTGATGATCGGCGTGCCCATCAGCGAGCCGAACACGCCGGGATTGGTGATCGTGAACGTGCCGTCCTGCACCTCGCGCGGGTCGAGCTTCTTGATTCGGGCGCGCGCCGCGAGATCGTTGAGCGTTCTCGTGAGCCCGGTCAACGACAGGTTGTCGGCGTGCTTGATCACGGGCACGATCAGCCCCCAGTCGAGCGCGACCGCGATGCCGATGTTGATCTGCTTGCGGAAGATGATCTCCTTGTCGCGCACCGATGCGTTGAGCACCGGGAACGCCTTGAGACCATCCGTGACGGCTTTGATGATGAACGGCAGATAGGTCAGCTTCTCGCCCGTCGCCTTCTCGAACTCGCCGCGGTGCTTTGCGCGAATCCGGGCGATGCGCGTGAAGTCGACCTCGAAGAACGAGTTCACGTGCGCCGACGTCTGAACGGACATGACCATGTGGTCGCTGATCAGTCCGCGCATCTTGGACATGGGCTCCACGACGTCGCCTGGCCACGGCTCGGGGAGCGGTCCGTGTGCAGCGGCGCGCGGTGCGGCCGGTGTCGTGGGCGTTGCGCCCGAGCCCGCGGGAATGGCCGGAGCCTTCGCGCCGGAGTCGAGGAACTCCACGAGGTCGCGCTTGGTGACACGGCCGGCAATGCCGCTGCCCTGGAGGGCGCTGATCTCGACGCCGTGCTCCGCGGCCATGCGGCGAACCAGCGGCGACGACTTGGTGCGCAGGCGCTCCTCGAAGGAGTTGCCCCCTCCCCCGTTCGCGTGCGTGGGCGCGGCTTGCGCGCCGGCCGCAGGAGCGGCGGCCGGAGCCGTGGCCGACGCGACGATCGGCGCAGCGGACGCGGCGGCCGCCGCTGTCGGAGCCGGCGCAGCTGCACCTACCGCCGCGTTCACATCCGTTTCCAACCGTGCGACGATCGTCTGCACGGCCACGGTCTGACCCTCCGTAACGAGGATCTCGGCGAGCACGCCGCTCGTCGGCGCAGGAATCTCCGCATCGACCTTGTCGGTCGAGATCTCGAAGATCGGCTCGTCGCGCTTCACCTGGTCGCCGACCTTCTTCAGCCACTTCGATAACGTCCCCTCGGCGATCGACTCGCCCATCTGGGGCATGACGACGTCTACGCGTGCCACCGAATTACCCTCGATCCAAGTTTTGCGTGCGCCTGCGTGCACGTCGGAGCGATGTGATCGCCAACACCGGCAAGAGGATCGAGCCGGCGATCGCCCCAAAAAATGCGTACGTAACCCAATTGCACGGCGCTCCCGTGTCCGCTTCGACCGAACACTTCGTCACCGCGCCGACAATCTTCGCAATCAATACGGCGACCATTCCGCCGCCCGCCAATCCAGCAACGGCGGTGAAGCAACCTACCCCAAAATAGTGGGGACCCGGGGTTTCCGTCGCCCCCTCGAGCCGCTGGCGTTCGTCGGGCATCAATATGCCGCCAGGGTCCGCGCCGCGTGGACGATGTCGGCCACCTGCGGCAAGACATAATCCTCGAGCGACGGCGCGTAGGGCAACGGCACGTCGTGCGCCGTCACGCGCAGCACCGGTGCGTCGAGCCAGGCGAACGAGCTCTCATTGATTCGCGCCGTGATCTCGCCGGCGAGACCTCCGGTGCGCGTGTCCTCGTGCACGATCAGCACGCGGTTCGTCTTGCGAACCGTCGCCTGAATCGCGTCGTCGTCGAGCGGCGCGAGCGACCGGAGATCGATGATCTCGACCGACAGCCCGTCCTCTTTCTCCAATTGCTCCGCCGCCTCGAGCGCCTTCCAGACGGTCGCGGCGTAGGTGATGATCGACAGATCCTTCCCTTCGCGGGCGACGCGCGCCTTACCGATGGGCACGACGTGATCGCCCGCCGGCATCTCCGCCTTGATGCGGCGGTAGAGATACTTGTGCTCGAAGAAGAGCACGCAGTCGTCGTCGCGAATCGCGGCTTTCATCAGACCCTTGGCGTCTTCCGCCGTCGACGGATACACGACCTTGAGTCCGGGCGTGTGCACGAACCCGGCTTCGGGATTCTGCGAATGGAACGGACCGCCGCGTACGTAGCCGCCGCTCGGACCGCGCACCACCATGGGGCACGGAAGAAACGCGCGGTAGCGCGCCGTGGCGACGTAGTTGGTCAGCATGTCATAGGCGTTGGCGATGAAGTCGATGAATTGCATCTCGACCACGGGCCGCATGCCCATGTGCGCCGCGCCCGCGGCCGCGCCGACGATCGCGATCTCCGAGATCGGCGAGTCGATCACGCGCTGCTCGCCGTATTTCGCCATCAGCCCGTCGGTGACTTTGAACGCGCCGCCGTACGCACCGATGTCTTCGCCCAGACAGAAGACGTTCTTGTCGCGCTCCATCTCCTCGAACAACGCCTCGCGAATGGCCTCGAGGTAAGTGATCTCAGCCATCAGTGCTTGTCTCCCGGCTGAGTCGAGAACGTGCCCCATCCCTCGGGACGTTCGTGCTGGTCGACCACGCCGCCCTTCCCCTCGCGGAACCAGAGCGGCTTCTCGGCCGGCGGATCGGCGTAGACACCGGCCAGCGCATCGAGCGCTTCGGGAAGACCGGACTGCTCGGCCACGTCCGTCGCTTCGTCGACGACTCGGCGCACACGGTCGTCGGTCGCCTCGATCTCCGCGGGCTTGAACGAAAACTCGTCGCGTAGCCGCGCGACGAAGCGCGCGATCGGATCGTTCTCCGCTTCCCACCGCTCGATTTCGCCGGTCGGCACGTACGACTGATTGTCGTGCTCGGCGTGTCCCTTTCGCCGATAGGTCATGAGCTCGACGAGCGACACGCCCTCGCCGCGGCGCGCACGATCGACGGCGCGCTTCGTCACGTCGTACACGGCGAGCACGTCGTTGCCGTCGGCCTGTTCGCCTGGAATGCCGTAGCCGATCGCCTTGTCGACGAACTGCTTCGCGGCCGTCTGTTTCGCCGTGGGCGTCGAGTACGCGTATCCATTGTTCTCGACGATCACGACGAGCGGGCAGCGCTGGACGGCTGCGAAGTTGATTCCTTCGTGAAACGCGCCGGTCGACGTCGCGCCGTCGCCGATGTAGACGAGACCAACGCGATCTTCCTGGCGCATCTTGAACGTCAGCGTCACGCCGGCCATCACGGGAATCATGTCGCCGAGGGGCGAGATCTGCCCGATGAAGCCGCGATCGGTGTCGCCGAAGTGAATGTTCAGCTCGCGACCGCGCGTCGGCGAGTCGCCGCGTGCCATGTACTGCTTGAGAATCTCGACCGGGGTTGCGCCCTTCACGAGCATCGCGCCCAGGTTGCGAATGAGCGGCGACATGATGTCGCGCCGCTCGAGGGCGTACGCGCTGCCCACCGCGTCCGCTTCCTGACCCAGCGAGCGGAAGAGCCCACCGACGACCTTCGTCTGCCGGTAGAGCGCCACGAGCCGCTCCTCGAGCGTTCTCGTGAGACGCATCCAGTAGTACAGGTCGAGCAACTGCTCACGAGTGAAAAGCGCCGACGGTCGAGACGCCACGGCGTTTTCGTTTTTCGTCTCTGCCCGCGCCGTTCTTCCCTCTCGCCGCTTTGTTTCCCGGCCCATCAGTAATTCGCCGAGATCGCGTGCGAAGGATCTTCGGTGCGATGCAGGCTGACGAAGAAGCGCTTGACGTTGCGATCGAGGCGGCTCTCACCCATCTGGTCCGTATCGACCTGGACGAACGTGTAGTGGCCGCCCTCGGGCTTGGCCGAGAGCTTGAGGCCGCCGAGCGCACCCGAATAGGTGCGCGTGCGTGGCGCGGTGGTATTCTGCGTGAGGCCGATCGCCGGAAAGAATTCATCCGCCGTCGCGAGGACGTCGGCGGGCGCGAGATGGCTACGGTAAAAGTGTCGCATTACGGTGTTGGTGAGGGCTTCTCGTCGTGTACTTCCTGCATCCAGTCGATGCGCTCCAGCGGGCGGAGCGAATCGCGGCGGAAGCGGATCGCCACGGCCCAGGTGCCGGCCACGACGTAGTTCAACTTCGCGTGATACGTGCCGATTTCCGGCCCGTAGGCCAGGGCATCCCAGGTCTTTGCCCCTTGGTTGTTGCTGGCGAAAAGCTGCCCCTCGCCGCTCTCGATCGGCTGGCGCGTCTTCCGGTCGAGAATCTGAATCTTGAAGTGAATGTCCTGCCGCGCGTGCGGCGGGGCGTCATCGGGCGTGATCGTGTACGAATACGTGTTCGACATTTGCCGAAGCGGAGGCGGCATGTTGTCGCCGCCTCCGCAGGCCTGTGTCGCCCCGATCACCGCCGCGAGCGCTCCCGCCGATCCCATCGCCGCCCAGCGTCGCATCGTGCCTCTCCTTACTGCTGATAGTACTCCAGCCCGAGATGCGTGATCTGTTCCTCACCCATCAGATGGCGAAGCGTGTTCTTGAGCTTCGTCTGTTGGATGAAAAGATCGTGTTCCGGCTGGAGCCCGGGAGCGGCCATCGGCGATTTGTAATAGAAGCTTAACCATTCCTGAATGCCCTTCATTCCGGCGCGATGCGCGAAGTCCGAGAAGAGCGCGAGGTCGAGCACGATCGGCGCGGCGAGGATGGAATCGCGGCAGAGGAAGTTGATCTTGATCTGCATCGGGTAACCCATCCACCCCACGATGTCGATGTTGTCCCAACCTTCCTTGTTGTCGCCGCGCGGCGGGTAGTAATTGATCCGCACCACGTGCGCGAAGTCCTTGTACAGATCCGGATACTGCTCGGGCTGCAGAATGGTGTGCAGCACGCTGAGCTTGGATTCTTCCTTCGTCTTGAACGAGGCGGGATCGTCGAGCACCTCGCCGTCGCGGTTGCCGAGGATGTTCGTGGAGTACCAGCCGGCGAGTCCGAGCATGCGCGCCTTGAGGCCCGGCGCGATGACCGTCTTCATCCACGTCTGACCCGTCTTGAAGTCCTTGCCGGAGATCGGGACGCCCTTGTCGTTGGCGAGCTGCTGCAGCGCCAGCGTATCCACGGCGAGGTTTGGCGCGCCGTTGCAATACGGAATGCCCTCCATGATCGCCGCCCACGCGTAGAGCATGGCCGGCGAGATCGCCTCGTCGTTGTTCTCCATCGCCTTCTCGAACTGCGCGATCGTGGCGTGCTGCGGGCCGGGCTTGATGAAGATCTCGGTCGACGCGCACCACACGATCACGAGGCGGTCGCACTTGTTCTTCGCCTTGAAGTCGCGCATGTCCTGCCGCAGCTGCTCGGCGAGATCGCGCTTGGTCTTTCCCTTCTTGACGTTGTCGCCGTGCAGCCGCGTGACGTAATGGTTGTCGAACACGGCGGGCATCGGCTTGATCGCTTGCAGGAATTCCTTCACCGGCTCGAGATCGCGCTCCTCGAGCACACCGGCCTTTTTCGCCGCGGTGTAGGCGTCGTCAGGAATCGGATCCCAGGCGCCGAAGACGATGTCGTCTAGGGCGGCGAGCGGCACGAAGTCCTTGATGAGCGGCGAGCGGTTGTCCGTACGCTTTCCGAGGCGAATGGTCGCCATCTGCGTGAGGGAGCCGATCGGCTTCGAGTGGCCGCGGCGGATGCTCTCCACGCCAGCCATGAAGGTCGTCGCGACGGCGCCAAGTCCGGGCGTGAGAATGCCGAGCTTGCCGCCGGCGGGGCGAATGTCGGGCGAAGCCACTATTGAGTCTCCTTACGGTACTAAGGGCGCGTACCCGTCCGACGACGGCGACGCAGCCAAAAGGTTTTTTCGATGGTGAGCGGAATGGGCGGGGCCCCGCCGCGCGAGTTGGTCTGCTGATACACGAAGTGCATGCGCTGCACGACGGTGATCCAGGCAGTGACCGTCAGAATTATAATGATCACCGCGAGGATCAGCCCGTTCAGACCAAGTCCGAAGAATGCCTGGGGGGCGGAAAGCAGGACGATTCGTTCCGGCCGCTGCATGATGCCGACCTTGGCGTCCAGTCCCAGGGCTTCGGCGCGCGCCCGGATGTACGACGTCATGTAGGCGCCGATGAGCCCGAGCAGGCAGACGGCCATCATCGGAACGTTGTGGTGGCGCGGGTTCAGGGCGTAGAACACCGCGAGACCGGCGAGCAGCGCGCCGTCGGCGACCCGGTCGAGCGTCGAATCCAGGAAGGCACCAAACGTCGAGCTCTTGTTCGACCGGCGGGCGACCGTGCCGTCGAGCACGTCGAACAACGCGGTAGCTCCCAGAAAAAAGCCTCCCGTGCGAATGTGACCGGTGGCGTAGATGACTCCGCCGGCGACCGTGCACAGCGTTCCGATGACCGTAATGGTATTCGGATGGACTCCACGCCGGACCAGCCAATTCGCGACCGGATCGATGACCCTCAAATATCCGTTTTTGAGCCAGTCCGGGAGAAGCTTCATGCGGCTCCGAATGGGCGCGGTGGCGCGACGCAGCGTCGGGAGGCCAACGCGGCCGGAAAATGGAGCACAAACGCCTAAGAGCCGGAGCCCTGCTCCGGCCGTAAAAGTAGCTCTTCCACAGACTTGTAGCAACCAGCGCGACCACGCCGAGGCCTCGCCGGGCGCCTCGCCGGCGCGTCCCGGCTGGCCTATGGGAGCGTGAAGACGTACGTCCCGTTGAGGGTCACGTTCGCGCGGGAATAGTTGTGCACGCCGTCGATCGTCACCGCCTTCAGCGACACCGTCGATCCGGGAGCGAATCCCTGCACCGGGATCGTCACGGAGGCGTTTGCCGGAACCTGGCGGAGAAAGGTGTCCGTGCCGCCGGAGTTTGCGTACACGTTCACCGCCTGGGCCAAGTTGTTGTTCACCTGCAGCGAGATCTGGGTCTGCTGGGCGGGTGCCGTGCGAACCTCGACCTGGCGAGGGCTACATGCCGCGAGGATGCCGAGCGACACGATCAGAAGCAGCCTGCGTGCAATCATGAAATGATTCCTGAAGAAGTTCGCCGATCGGAGCATTCCTGGAGCGTCGAGACCCGTCTCCTCACGGACCGTCGGTGCAAGACGTGTGCGCGACGGACGCGCCCGCTCGCCGCAGGCGCTCGCACGCTCGACGGCGGTCACCGGTAGATGCGGTAGGGCCGCGCGCCCTTCAAGAATGCGTCGACGTACTGGCGTTGTGCGTCCATGGCCACATCGGGGTCGGTGCCGGCCATGATCGCCTGTCGCGCCGCGGTGCTCCCGAAGCGCTCGTCGAAGGCACGGTCCGAGATGCGCAACGAATCGCGATGCGCGCCGACGAGCGCCCAGAGAATTGCCGCGCTGACGCGTCCCGACTGCACCCGATCGCGGTCGGTGACGTCGATGCGTACGCCGGGGATCCGCATGCCGGCGAACTTCGCGTCGCCGGGATTTTGCGGCGTGAACGAATCCACCACGAAGCGCACACCGGCGAGCCGGCGCCCGTTCAACGACTCGGCGACGCGCGCCGCGTTCATCCAAGACGCGCCGAATCGCTGAAATGCGTCGCTCGTTCCCCGCCCCACCGATACGTTCGATCCCTCGAACGCCACGACCGATGGATACGTCAACGCGCTGGTGAGATTGGGCAGGTTCGGCGACGGGCGCACCCAGGGTAGTCCGGTCTCGTCGAACCACATCGCGCGCCGCCACCCCGCAACAGGCACGACGTGCAGCGGTGCGTGGATGCCGAGCACGGCGTTGTAGAAGAGCGCCATCTCGCCCATCGTCATTCCGTGCCGCAGCGGGAACGGGTATAATGCGTACGGCTTCGCTGGCTTTTGCTGCGTGTGCTCATCCGCGTTCGACCACGCGGTGTCGAGCATGGGACCATCGACGTGGTCGCCCGTGATCGGATTCGGGCGATCGAGCACGATGATCGGCAGACCCCGGCGCGCCGCCGCGCGCATCGCGTAGATCATCGACCCCACGTACGTCCACGTCCGAGTGCCGATGTCCTGCAGATCGAAGACGAGTGCGTCGATGTCCCGCAGCAGGCTGTCCGGCGGCGCGATCGCCGTGACGGTGTAGAGCGAATGCACCGCGAGCCCGCTCCGCGTGTCGATACCGCTCTCGACGCCCTCGCGGTCTTCCGTGCCGCGGATGCCGTGCTCCGGCGAGAAGAGCCGAACCAGCGTGACGCCGGCCGCGCGCGCGCCGGCGTCGCGCAGCAGCTCGATGTCCGACGTGCCGTGCGCGTCGACGCCCGTCTGGTTGGTCAGCAGCGCGATGCGCTTGCCGCGGATGAGCGCGAGACTATCATCGAGCAGGACCGAGATGCCCGGACGTACTGCCCCACTGGGTTGCGGACGCGGCGTTCGGCCCGCGCAGCCGGCCAGACACATTGCCACCATTCCTCCGATCACCCACGGCCCACGATGCACAACGTGATGCATGACGTTCGATCCTCGATGCTGGCGCTGTTGATTGTGCCGCTGATCGTCGGCTGCCGGCCCGCCGCGGCGGCGAGCGCGAACGCGAGCGCGCAGCCGGAACATGACATGGCGATCGCGTCGCGACCACCCCGGTCCGATTCGGCAATCCGCGACTCGCTGCGGCAGATACTGGACCGCGCGCTGCGCGACAGCGCGTTCCCCGGAGCGATCGCCGTGGTCGGCACGCGCGCACGCGTCATCGGACAGTACGCCGTGGGCCACCTCGACTGGGCGCCGAGCCCCGCCCCGAACGAGCATACGCTCTGGGATCTCGCGTCGCTCACGAAGGTCGTTGGTCTCACGAGCGGCATCATGCAGCTCGTCGAAAAGGGCGACATTTCTCTCGACGCGCCGCTGCAGCGCTATTTCCCGAGCTGGACCGGTCCGAACAAAGAGCGTGTCACCATCCGCCATCTGCTGACGCACACCTCTGGGTTGCCGTCGTTCAAGCCGTACGACGAGATAACGCACGACCCCGACAGCCTGGCGAAGCTCATGTTCTCGACGCAGCTCGATACGCTGCCGGGCGCGAAGATGGTGTACAGCGACATCGGCGCGTACATGCTCGGGCGCACGCTCGAGAAGGTCACGGGGCAGACGCTCGACGCCTACCTCGCCTCGCACGTGTTTCAGCCCGCCGGCATGAGCGAAACGATGTACAAGCCGCCCGCCTCCCTGCTGCCGCGCATCGCACCCACGGAGATCGATCCGCGCCGCGGCGGTCTCGTGCGCGGCAAGGTGCACGACGAGCGCGCGTACTATCTCGGCGGCGTGTCGGCGCACGCCGGCATCTTCAGCACGGCGCACGACCTCACACGCTTCGCGCAGATGTACCTGAACAACGGCGTGATCGACGGCGTGCGCGTGCTGCCCGCCTCGGGCATCGCGACGTTCACCGTCCGCCAGGTGGCCGATCGCGCACTCGGTTGGCAAAAGCCCGACGGCATGAATTCCGCCGGCCATTTCATGTCCCCCGAAGCGTTCGGCCACACGGGATTCACCGGTACGTCGATCTGGATGGATCCAACGAACGACGTGTTCATCATTCTCTTGAGCAACCGCGTGAACCCGACGCGCGCCAACACGAAGATTGGCCGGGTGCGCGTCGCGCTCGCCGACGCCGTGCTGTCGGCCCTTCCGCGCGTTCAGAAGTAAGACTCCTCATCACCGTGAGTGACGCATGCACCTGACCGCTATCGATTGGGCGATCGTCGTCGCGTATTTCGCGTTGTCGGCCGGCATCGGACTGGCTTTCGCCAAGAAGGGCGGCGAGAGTCTCGAGGAATATTTCATCTCGGGGCGCCAGGTCTCGTGGTGGCTCGCCGGCGCCTCGATGGTCGCGACGACCTTCGCGGCCGACACGCCGCTCGTCGTCACCGGCATCGTCGCGGCGAACGGCGTTGCCGGCAACTGGCTGTGGTGGAACATGCTGATGAGCGGCATGCTCACCGTGTTCTTCTTCGCGCGGCTGTGGCGCCGGGCGAACGTGATGACCGACGTGGAGTTCGCCGAGATCCGATACAGCGGCAAGCGCGCCGCCGTCCTCCGCGGCTTTCGCGCCCTCTATCTCGCCATCCCGATCAACCTCATCATCCTCGGCTGGGTGACGCGGGCGATGATCAAGATCCTCACCATCTCGCTCGGGCTGCACGACGTGCAGATCGCGGGATTTTCCGTGTCGGGCCAGGTGATCGCGGTTGGGATCTGCTTCCTCGTCACGATGTCCTACTCGGTGGCCGCCGGCATGTGGGCCGTGCTGTGGACCGATCTCGTGCAGTTCGTGATCAAGATGTCCGCGGTGATCATTCTCGCCGTGTACTCCGTGCGCGCCGTGGGAGGCATGGCGAAGCTCAAGGCCGGCGTCGCCGCGCACTTCGGCAGCGAGGCCGCGGGTCTTTCGGTGCTGCCGGTGAAGTTCACCGGCCACGGCATCGAGGCGTACACGTGGATGCCGCTCCTCGCGCTCGGCGTATTTCTCTCCGTGCAGTGGTGGGCCGCGTGGTATCCGGGCGCCGAACCGGGCGGCGGGGGCTACGTGGCGCAGCGCATCTTCTCGGCGAAAACCGAGCGCGACGGCGTGCTGGCGACGCTCTTCTTCCAGGTGGCGCACTACGCCATTCGCCCGTGGCCGTGGATCATCACCGGGCTCGCGACGATCATGCTCTACCCGCAGGGCATCGGTCCAACGCACGATCACGAAGCCGGCTACGTCCAGGCGTTCGTCGACCTGCTGCCCACCCCGTGGCGCGGCGTGATGTTGGCCGGATTCGCCGCGGCCTACATGTCCACCGTGGGAACGCAGCTCAACTGGGGCGCGTCGTACCTGGTCAACGACTTCTATAAGCGTTTCATCAACAAGAACGACACGCAGAAGCACTACGTCAAGGTCTCCCGCTGGACGACCATCGGCCTGTTCTTGGCGTCCGCGGTCGTCGCCTGGCAGCTCGATACGGTGCAAGGCGCGTGGGAATTTCTCCTCGCGCTCGGATCGGGCACCGGGCTGGTGCTCATTCTCCGGTGGTACTGGTGGCGCGTGAACGCGTGGTCGGAGATCGCCGCGATGATCATCTCGGGCGTCGTGTCGCTCGCGTCGCATCCGTTCATCGTCGCCTACTATCCCGCGGGCGATCCGCGCGTCATCGCCGTCACCATGCTCGTGACGGTGGTGCTGAGCACGGCGGTGTGGCTCGCGGTCACGTACCTGACGCCGCCCGAGCCGGACGAGACACTCGATGCCTTCTATCTCCGCGTGCGGCCCGGCGGACCCGGCTGGGCCCGCGTGTCGGAACGGCTCGGGTTCGGCCGTGAATCGACGCCGGGCGGGGCGCTGGCGTGGACCAACTGGATCGCCGGAATCGTCGCGGTGTATTCCACACTGTTCGGCATCGGCAAGCTGATCTTTGGTGAGCTGGGATCTGGCTTCTTGCTCCTGCTCGTCGCAGCGGCTGCGTTCGCCTGGATCGCGAAATCGTTCCAATCGGAGCCGCCGCCGCCCGCGGCCGCCATTCGCCGGGAAGAGCGGGTCGCCGCCGATTGAATCGCCTTCCCGGCGGCGCTATACTTGTATCCATCGCGGCGATCACTACTTGCCGCCTCAAATGGGGGGTTTCGGAATGAGCACAATGAATCAGCCCGAGGTGATGGTCGTGATCACGCCCAACGCCTCGACCGAAGTCAAGAAGTTCATGGAAGTCGAGGGTGTCGACCCGGGCAAGGGCGGCCTTCGCGTGAGCGTCCAGCCCGGCGGCTGCAGCGGCTTCAAGTACGGCCTGCTGATCGAAGACGAAGCGGCCGAGGACGACCTCATCGTGGGCCAGGGCGACTGGCGCGTGTTCGTCGACCCGTTCTCGGCACAATATCTGAACGGCGTCACCATCGACTATGTCTCGTCGATGCAAGGCTCCGGCTTCACGTTCAAGAACCCGAATTCCACGGGCGGCTGCGGGTGCGGCAGCTCGTTCTCCGCGTAACACGCCCGCTTCAGGGGTAACATGGAACGGTCAGTCGCTGGCGCAGGCCGGGACGCCGTCGTGACGGAAACAACAGGGGCCCGCGATTCCATGAATCGCGGGCCCTCTCGCGTTTCGCATGCCGCAAACGCGGGCGAGCGAATCCGCACGGTGGTCGTCGAGGATCATGAAGACATCGCGCGACTGGTCGCGAATCGCATCGCCACGCTCATCCGCGAGCGCAACGCCGCCGGCGAGCATACCGTACTCGGTTTGGCGACGGGCTCGACGCCGATCGGCGTGTACCGCGAGCTCATTCGCATGCACAAGCAGGAGGGGCTGAGCTTCGCCAGCGTGGTGACGTTCAATCTCGACGAGTACTACCCGATGCCGAAGGACAGCATCCACTCCTACCATCGGTTCATGTGGGAGAACCTGTTCTCGCACATCGACATCGATCCGGAAAACGTGCACATCCCGCCGGGCGACGTGCCGCGCACGGAGATCGACGAAGCCGCCGATCGGTACGAAGGCGCCATCGCGCGCGCCGGAGGCATCGACTTCCAGATCCTCGGCATCGGCAAGACGGGACACATCGGGTTCAACGAGCCGGGATCGGGCGCCGAGAGCCGCACGCGACTCGTGACGCTGGATGCCGTGACGCGCGCCGACGCCGCCTCCGATTTCTTCGGCGAGGAATACGTTCCGCGCGAAGCCGTCACCATGGGCGTGGCCACGATTCTCGACG
Organism: Gemmatimonadota bacterium; assembly: GCA_028287235.1. Classification (GTDB taxonomy): domain Bacteria; phylum Gemmatimonadota; class Gemmatimonadetes; order Gemmatimonadales; family Gemmatimonadaceae; genus JAQBQB01. Next base: position 308,736 of record JAQBQB010000020.1, read on the forward strand.
CGCGTGAGATTGCGATCATCGCGACCGGCGAGCACAAGTCCACCATCGTCAAGCGCGCCGTGGAGGGAGAGATCGACGTCGAAGTCGCGGCGACGTTCCTGCAACGCCATCCCAACACGACGTTCTACGTCGACCGGGCCGCGGCCGCGGAGCTCACGCGCATCAAGACGCCGTGGCTCATCGACCAGGTGCAGTGGACGCAGAGCCTCATCATCCGCGCGGTGATCTGGCTGTCGCAGCAGACGGGCAAGGCGATTCTCAAGCTCACGCAGCGCGACTACGCCGACGCGCACATGTCGTCGCTCGTCGCAAAGTTCGGCTCGCCCGGCGAAGTGAACGGCAAGGTCTTCAACATGTTGGGCGCCAAGATTCGCGGGAAGTCGAAGCTCGCGGTGGGCAAGAAGATCATCTGCTTCTCGCCGCACCCCGACGACGACGTGATCTCGATGGGCGGCATCCTGCGCAAGCTCGTCGAGAACGACAACGACATCGTCGTGGCGTACATGACGAGCGGCAACATCGCGGTGTTCGACCACGACGTGCGCCGCTATGTCGACTTCCTGGAGCGCATGGCCGACGAGGGCCGCATCGAGCGCGACCGCGTCGATCCGCTGGCGGCAAAGGTGCAAGAGTGTCTCGAGCGAAAGACGCCGGGCGAAGTGGACATCCCCGAAGTGCAGGACATCAAGCGCATCATTCGCGAAGCCGAGGCGGTGAGCGGCATCGAGACGCTCGGTCTGCCGCGCAGCGCGGCGCGCTTTCTCAACCTCCCCTTCTATCAGACGGGCAAGGTGCGGAAGGATCCGATCGGTCCGCCGGACGTCGCGATCGTGCGCCAACTGCTCGAGGACGTTCGTCCCGATCAGATCTTCGTCGCCGGCGATCTGTCCGATCCGCACGGCACGCATCGCATGTGCAAAGAGGCAATCGACGGCGCGCTGGCGGAGATGAAGGACACGCCGCGCCCGGAAGTCTGGCTCTATCGCGGCGCCTGGCAGGAGTGGCCGGTGCACGAAGCGCACTTCCTCGTGCCCCTGTCACAAGAGGAGCTGCGCCTCAAGATCCAGGCGATCTTCAAGCATCAGTCGCAGAAGGACTCGGCTCCTTTCCCGGGCGGCTATGACGACCGTGAGTTCTGGCAGCGCGTCGAAGCACGCAACAAGGGCACGGCGGCGGAGCTCGACCGACTCGGTCTCGCCGAGTACTTCGCGATGGAAGCGTATGTGGTGGAATGATGTCATCCTGAGGGAGCATCGCGACCGAAGGATCGGCCCGCTCGCAGCGCGATCCTTCGCTGCGCTCAGGATGACATCGTGAGAGGCCTGAACGGCCTCGATTTCGTCGTCATCGTTGCATATCTGGTCGGCATCACGGCGCTCGGCATGTGGGTGGGCCGGCGCCAGCGCGACGCCAAGGATTATTTCGTCGCCGATCGCGAGATCCCGTGGTGGGCAGTCATGTTCTCGATCGTCGCGAGCGAGACGAGCGCGCTGACGTTCATCAGCATTCCAGGGCTCGCCTACATCGGGAACCTCGGCTTCCTGGAGATCGCGGCGGGATACCTGCTGGGACGTATCGCGCTCGCGTTCACGCTGCTCCCCAAGTACTACGAGGGAAACCTCGTCACCGCCTACGCGCTGCTCGAGAAGCGGTTCGGCCTCGCCACACGGCGCTTCACGTCGATCGTGTTCATGGCCACGCGCGGCATGGCGGACTCGGTGCGCGTGTTCGCGACGGCGGTGCCGATCGCGTTGATCATCGGTCCGCTGCTGCCGAAGGCAGCGGTCATGCCCGTCGCCGTCTTGGTGCTCGGAACGCTCACCGTGCTGTACACCATCAAGGGCGGCATGCGCGCGGTGATCTGGACGGAGATCGTGCAGGCCTCCGTGTATCTCATCGGCGGGCTCTCAGCGCTGCTGATCGCGGTCCATCTCACGCCGGGCGGGTGGGGCACGATCATTCCCGCGGCCTCGGCGGCGGGAAAACTGAAAGTCATCAGCTGGTACACGGGCTTCGATCAGCCGCATACCATCTACGCCGGGTTGATCGGCGGCGCGTTTCTTTCCATGGCCTCGCACGGCGCCGACCAGCTGATCGTGCAACGCCTCATGTCCGCGCGCTCGCTCAAGGGCGCGCAGGCGGCGGTGATCGGCAGTGGCATCGCGGTGATCATCCAGTTCACGCTCTTTCTGATGCTCGGCATTACGCTCTGGGCGTTCTACGGCGGCCAGCAGTTCCCCATTCCCGACTCGATCTTCCCCACGTTCATCGTCGACCACATGCCGCACGGCCTCGTGGGGTTGCTGCTCGCCGCGGTGCTCGCGGCCACGATGAGCACGCACTCCGGCGCGATCAACTCGCTGGCGGCGGCGTCGACGCACGACATCTATCTGCCGCTCACCGGGCGCTCGCCCGACGATCCGAAAACGCTGAAGATCGGACGCATCTTCGCGCTGATCTGGGGCATCGCGCTCACCGGGGGCGCCCTGCTCTTTCCGCAGAACGCCAAGACTCCCGTGGTCGTGGTGGCGCTCTCGATCGCGTCGTTTACCTACGGGGCCCTGCTCGGCGGCTTCTTCCTCGCTATTTTCTGGCGACGGGCCATTCAGCGCGACGCGATCCTCGGCATGTCGGTCGGCATTCTGGTCATGAGTCTCATCGTCTTCGCCAAGCAGATCAGTGCCGCCGTTCCGGCGCTGGCCGGCGCGCTGCAGCCGGTGTCGACGATCGCATACCCCTGGTACGTCTTGATCGGGACGACCATCACTCTCTCCGTGGGCATTCTCTCCTCGCTGACGCACGGCGCTCCACCCGTTCCAGCCGAGCCGGCGCGAGTTGCAACGACATGACTTTCATCGTAATTGGAATCGACGGCGGCGGATCGAAGACGCACGCCATGGTCGCCGACGAACAGGGCCGCACGATCGCCGAAACGGTCGGACCGGGCAGCGCCGTGCGTCCCGGCCAGGCCGAGCATTCGGCGAACGTCATCTCCGACGTCGTGCGCGACGCGCTGGCGTCGTGCGAGATGACCCACGTGACGCCGCGCGCCCTGTGCGTGGGTGTCGCCGGCGCGGGGCGCGAGACGGAGCGCCAGGAGCTCTGGCAGGCCCTCGTGAGCCGCGATCTCGCCTCGGAGCTCGTGATCCACTCCGACTTCAGCATCGCGCTCGACGACGCCTTTGGCGACGGCCCGGGCGTATTGCTGATCGCCGGCACCGGATCGGTCGCCTTTGGGCGCAGTCCGGCCGGCGCGACGTCGCGCTGCGGCGGCTGGGGCCCTGTTGCGGGCGATGAGGGCAGCGGCGCCTGGATCGGCCGCCGAGCCCTGTCGGTGGTGACTGCGGCGTCGGATGGCCGCGAGCCCGAGACGGCGCTCACCGGCGCCATCCTCACCGCGGCTGAAGTCAACGAGACGGCCGACCTCATCGCGTGGGCCGCGAATGCCACGCCGGGTCAGCTCGCGACGCTCGCTCCGATCGTCCTGAGCGTTGCCGACACCGGAGATCTCCGCGCGAATGCGCTCGTCAGTCTCGCGGTCGAGGAGCTGGTGCTCCACATCCGTGCGCTGGCCCGCCAGCTGTTCGGCGACGAGCGTGCGGCGCTCAACGTGGCACTCTCCGGCGGCATCCTGTCGCGCGGCACGACGCTGCGGAAGCGGCTCGAGCACCGGCTCAAGTCGGCGGTGCCGGGGGCGCAGATCCGCACCGAGCCCGTGATCGCGGCACGCGGCGCGGTGCGCGCGGCGCTGCGCATCGTAGGCGAGGCAATGGTGTAACTGCACCAACGCGGACAAAAAAAGACAAGCGCGGACGTCGGCGAGAATATCTCTCCCAACGTCCGCGCTTGTCGTAGTTGTGCCCGCGTTAGTGTCTCAAACCCATTTCAAATCGGTCTTCGACAGCGGCAGCGATCTGACACGTTTGCCCGTTGCCTGGAAGATCGCGCTGCACAGCGCCGGTACGACCGGCGGAAGTGCGGGCTCGCCAAGGCCCGTTGGCGGAAACTCCGTGACGTGGAAATGGACGTCGATCGGCGGAGCTTCGCGCATGCGCAGCAACGGGAACGTGTTGAAGTTGCTCTGCACCGCGCGGCCCTTCTCGATCGTGATCTCCTGACCCAGCGCCTCGGCGATACCGTCGAGCGCCGCACCCTGCGCCTGGTTCTCGGCGTTGCTCGGGTTGATGATCTGGCTGCCGATGTCGCCCACCACCCACACCTTGTCGACCTTCAGGTCGCCGTCCTTGCTCACCGTGGCCTGCACGACCTCGGCAAAGTAACCGCGATGGCTGAAGTGGAAGGCAATGCCCCGGCCCGTCCCCTTCGGGAGCGTGACCCTGCCCCAATTCGCCCGCTCGGCCACCAGTTGCAGCACGGCGCGCATGCGCGCCGCGTCGAGCGAGCCGCCCTGCTGTGGCGCACCGGCTGCCGGCGCGGGTGCTGGCTGCAGGTTCGCGAGCAGATCCATCCGGAATTGATACGGATCCTTCCCCGCCGCATTCGCCAGCTCGTCGATGAACGACTGCGTGACGAACGCGATCGCGTTGCTGCCAGGCGCGCGCAGGAACCCGGTGGGAATTCCGAATGGAATCAGCGAATAGCCGGCGGAAAAATTCGGGATGAAGCGCGCCGGAAACTCGGTGCCCGACAGATTCGCGCTCGGTGCGAACTGTTCGCCGTCGATGCTGAACGACACGAAGTGGTTCTTCCACGCGACGAGCTTGCCCGACGCGTCCACGCCACCCTTGAGATAGTGGAAGCCCGCGGGACGATAGAAGTCGTGCTGAATGTCGTCCTCGCGCGTCCACAGCATCTTCACGGGGACGCCGGCCTGCTTGGCGATCGCCGCCGCCTCGACCATGTAGTCGTTGTTCAAGCGCCGGCCGAAGCCGCCACCCACGCGCGTCATGTGCACCGTGATGTCGGTCTCGGGAATTCCGAGCGTTTTCGCGACGAGCGCGCGTCCACCGGCCGGCGACTGCGACGGCACCCACATCTCGAGCTTGCCGTCCTTGAAATGCGCCGTGGTGTTCTGCGGCTCCAGCGGAGCGTGCGCGATGAACGGGTAGTAGTACGCCGCTTCGACGGTCTTCGCCGCACCAGCAAGCGCCGCGTCGACGTCGCCGTCATTGCGCAGATTCTTCGCCGGCGCGCCCTTCGAGAGCTCGGCGGCCTTGGCGGCGAAGCCGGCGCTGCTCTGCGTCGCGGTCGCGCCTTCGTCCCACACGACCTTGAGCTTGGTGCGCGCGTTCTTGGCGAGCCACCAGTTGTCTGCGACGATTGCCACGCCGCCGAGCAGGCCGGCGAGCTGCGTTCCTCCTGGCGCAACGACGAACGCCTGCTTTACACCCGGCTGCGCCTTGATCTCGTCCAGGTTCGCGCTCACGACCTTGCCGCCGAATACGGGACACTTCTCGTACACGGCGTACATCATCCCAGGAACGGTGACGTCGATGCCGTAGAGCGGCTTGCCCGTCACGATGGCGTGATTATCGACGCCCGACACGCGCGTGCCGATGATCTTGAAATCTTTCGGATCCTTGAGCTTCACCGCGTCGAGCGCCGGCGGCGTGACCGTCGCGGCCTTGGCGGCCAGCTCGCCGTACGTGAGCTTGCGGTTGCTCGCCTTGTGCGTGACGACGCCGGCGGAAGTCTCGCACTCGGACTCGCCGACGTTCCAGGTCTGCGCGGCCGCGGTCACGAGCATCGCGCGACCCGCCGCACCGACGCGCCGCATCGGCAGCCAGTTCGTCGGCGTCGCCGTGCTGCCGCCCGCCGACTGTCCCTGGAACTTTGTGGTGTCGAGCGGCGCCTGTTCGATGCGCACATTCTTCCATTCGACGTCCAGCTCGTCGGCGATGATCATCGGCAGCATCGTCTTCACGCCCTGCCCGATCTCCGGGTTCTTGGCGATGATCGTGACGATGCCGTCGGGCGTGATGCGGATGAACGCGTTCGGCGCGAAATCAGCCGCACCCGTTCCAGCCGTCGCGGCGAACGCGTCGGTCGCGCCGCCGAAGAAGTCGAGATAGCTGCCGAGCATGATGCCGCCGCCGGCAATCGCGGAAACGCGAAGGAAGGAACGGCGGTCGACGCGCGTCGTGGTGTCCATGTGGCGCCTCCTTACTGGTTGGATTCGCCTGAGCGCGTTCCGACAGCCGCCGGCATCGCCGCCGCTCTGTGGATCGCCTGACGGATGCGCAGGTACGTTGCGCAGCGGCAAATATTCCCGTTCATCGCGGCGTCGATGTCGACGTCGGTCGGATTCGGAGTCTTGGCGAGCAGCGACGCCGCGGCCATGAGCTGTCCGGCCTGACAGTAGCCGCACTGCGGTACATCGAGCTCTTCCCACGCGCGCTGGAGCGCATGCGTGCCGTCGGGCGACAATCCTTCGATCGTCGACACCTCCGTGCCCGCCACGGTCGACGCCTTCCGCGTGCACGACTTGGTCGCGACACCGTTCACGTGAACCGTACAGGCCCCGCACTGCGCGATGCCGCACCCGAACTTGGTGCCTTTCATGTCGAGCACGTCCCGCAGAACCCACAGCAGGGGCATGTCGGCTGGAACGTCCACCGTGGTGGATTTTCCGTTGACCTTGAACGAGATCGCCATGGACTCACCTTCCTTGATTGGGCATTCTGAGCGAAGCGAAGGATCGCTCTCCCCACCGGATCATCCTCGGCATCGAGGGATCCTTCGTCGCTACGCTCCTCAGGATGACGCCGTTGTCGTTGCTGGTGGTACGCGCAGCGGCTCGCCCGCGATCGCGTCGAGTACAGGTGTCGCCGGCTTGTCGAAGTCTCCTTCCCACCGCGCCATGACCACCGTCGCGAGGCAATTGCCCACGACGTTGAGCGACGTGCGCGCCATATCCATCAGTGCGTCCACACCTAGAATGACTGCTACGGCCTGCAAAGGCAAACCGAACTGGGCCAGCGCGCCCGAGAGAATGACGAGCGACGCCCGTGGCACCGCGGCGACGCCTTTGCTCGTGAGCATCAGCGTCAACATCATCACGAGCTGGGTGGACAACGGCATGTCGATGCCCGCGGCTTGCGCGGCAAAGACCGACGCCAGCGCGAGGTACAGCGTGCTGCCGTCCAGATTGAATGAATAGCCCGTGGGAAGTACAAATGCGACGATCCGGCGCGGAACGCCGAGCTGTTCCATTCGCTCCATCGCGAGCGGCAGCGCCGCTTCGGACGACGCCGTGGTGAAGGCGATCAACCAGGGCTCCTTCACCGCGCGGATGAACCGCTTGAGCGGCACGCGGAACAGGAGGGCGATGGGAATGAACACGCAGACCACGAATACGATCAGCGCGCCGTACAGCGTGCCGACGAGAATGCCCAGATTCCTGAGGATGCCGAGGCCTCCCTTCGACACCGTCACGGCGATAGCCGCTCCGATTCCGATCGGCGCATAGTTCATCACGATCGCGACGAACTTGAACATCACTTCCGACAGGCTCTCGCACGCCGACAGCATGAACGTCTTGCTCGGTCCCTTCACCTTGGACAGAGCCACGGCGAAGATGATCGCGAAGAAGACGATCTGCAGCACTTCGTTCTTGGCCGCCGCCTCGAAGAAGCTCTGCGGCACGGTGTGCTCGATGACCCCGCTCAACGTGGTGTGCGTGGTCGCGTACTCGGCCCCTTCCTTGGCCGAAGCGGCGCCCAGATCGACGCCTTTACCGGGCTTGACGATGTTCACCGCGAGCAAGCCCACGGCGAGCGCCAACGTAGTGACGACCTCGAAATAGAGGATCGACCGGAACGCCAGCCGGCCGACGCGCTTCATGTCGTCGCCATGGCCGGCGATGCCCACGACGAGCGTGGCGAACAACAGCGGGACGATCAACGACTTGATCATCCGCAAGAACACGTTCGACAGGACGTTGAGGTCGGTCGCTGCCCACCCACCGTGCACTTCGCGCGCGCCTTCGGGGAACGCCCACCCCACGAGGATCCCGATGACCATCGAGATCACGATCCACTGCGACAGCGTGATCCGGCGGACGAACGACTTTGGCGACCCGTTGGAGCTCCCGACGGCGGGAGCGGAAGCCTGACTACTCTGCATTGCGAAGGTCCTACTGTTTCGATGGCTCCACGACGACGGGACCGGTTCCCCGTCGGAGCGTAGAATTGCGGTAGCCGTACGCGAAGTACAGCGCGAGACCGATCAAGAGCCACCAGCCGAACCGGACCCACGCCAGCGTCGGCAGCCCCCTCATGACGAATACGCACAACAGCGCGCCGGCGATGCCGACGACGTGAACGAACGGTACCCGGAACGGCCGCGGACGATCCGGGTCGGTGTACCGGAGAACGATCACACCGATGCATACGAGCGCAAAGGCGAACAGCGTCCCGATGTTGGTCAGATCGTACGTCTCGCCGGCGTCGCCGATCAGCGACCAGACGGCGACGATGACGCCGGTCAGCATCGTCGTCACGTACGGCACGCGCGACTTGCCGCTGACTTTCGCCGCCCAGCGCGGGAGCAGACCGTCGCGCGCCATGGCGTAGAAAATTCGCGGCTGGCCGTACTGAAACACGAGCAGCACCGCGGCCATGGAGAACACGGCGCCAAAGGCGACGATCTTGGCGATGCCGTTCATGCCCGTCGCCTTGAGCGCGTAGGCGAGCGGATCGGCCGCTTTGCCAAGATCCTGCGACGGCACCATGCCGGTGAGCACGGCACCGATGACGATGTAGATGACCGTACAAATGGCAAGGCCGCCGAGAATGCCGATCGGCAGATTCCGCTGCGGATTCTTCGTCTCTTCCGCGGCCGTGGAGATCGCGTCGAAGCCGATGTAGGCAAAGAACACGATCGCGGCGCCCTGATGAATGCCCTTGAATCCGTTCGGCGCGAACGGATGATAGTTCGCCGTATTGATGTGCTGCATCCCGACGAAGATGAAAATCGCGAGGACGATCAGCTTCACGGCGACCATGATGTTGTTCGCGCGGGCGCTCTCGCGCACACCGCGCAGCAGCAACCAGGTGATGAACATGACGATCGCGAACGCCGGCACATTGACCAGGATCGGCACGCCGAGTACGTGGGGCGCCGAGTCGAGCATGCCGTGGATCTTCGGATCGGAGCTCAACAGCGCCGTCCGGTAGCCCGTGGTCAACCAGTCGGGGATGGGGATCCAATCACCGACGAGCGATTTGAAGTAGTCACCCCACGAGATCGCGACCGCAACGTTCCCGACCGCGTACTCGAGAATCAGATCCCAGCCGATGATCCACGCGACCAGCTCGCCGAGCGTGGCGTACGTATACGCGTAGGCGCTGCCGGCCTGCGGAATCATCGACGCCAGCTCGGCGTAGCACAGACCCGCCAACGCACAGGCGGCACCGAGGAGGAGGAACGACAGCACTAGCGCCGGACCAGCCCCGACGCGGATCACCTCTCCGTTCGGCCCGATCTGGCCGGCCGCGGCCGACCCGATCGAACCGAAGATTCCGGCGCCGATCACCGCGCCAATGGCGAGCATGATCAGGTCGCCGGCGCCGAGGGCGCGCTTCAGACCGTTGGGATTTTCACCTTCGGCCAGGAGCGCGGCAATCGGCTTCCGCGAGAAGAAGGAAGACATTTAGAGAATTGCTACTGTGCTTCGATCCGCATGCCGTAGAACGACCGGTAGACGAACACCAGCGCCACGACGAAGAACGCCGCCGACAGCGCGTGGCTGAGGCCGGGTCCGCGCTGTTCGGTGAGCGACACCGCGAGCTCCACGGCGAGCAATCCGAACAACGTCGTGAACTTGATGATCGGGTTGAGCGCCACCGACGACGTGTCCTTGAACGGATCGCCCACGGTGTCGCCGACCACGGTTGCGGCATGCAGGTCGGTGCCTTTCTGCTTGAGCTCCACTTCCACGATCTTCTTGGCGTTGTCCCACGCGCCGCCGGCGTTGGCCATGAAGATGGCCTGGTACAGACCGAACAGCGCGATCGAGATGAGGTAGCCGATGAAGAAGAACGGCTCGACGAACGCGAAGGCGAGCGTTGCGAAGAACACCGTGAAGAAGATGTTCAGCATGCCCTTCTGCGCGTACTTCGTGCAGATCTCCACGACCTTCTTGCTGTCTTCCGTCGAGGCGGCCGCGGTGCTCTCGAGGTTCATGTTGGCCTTGATGAACTCCACGGCGCGATACGCGCCGGTCGTCACGGCCTGAATCGAGGCGCCGGTGAACCAATAGATGATCGCGCCACCCGTGAGCAGTCCGAGCAGGAAGGGCGCGTGGAGGATCGACAGGTTCTCGAGGTTCGTCGTGAGCCCGTTGGTGAGGCCCACGATGATCGAGAAGATCATCGTCGTCGCGCCGACCACCGCCGTGCCGATGAGCACCGGCTTCGCCGTCGCCTTGAAGGTGTTGCCGGCGCCGTCGTTCTCCTCGAGGAAATGCTTCGCCTTCTCGAAATGCGGCGCGAAGCCGTACTGGGCCTGCACCTCGGCAGGCGCGTTCGGCATCTGCTCGATCGTCGAAAGCTCGAACACCGACTGCGCGTTGTCCGTCACCGGACCGTACGAGTCCACGGCGATCGTCACCGGGCCCATGCCCAGGAAGCCGAACGCCACGAGACCGAATGCGAACACCGCCGGTGCGACCATCAGCGCGGCCATGCCCATGTTGCTGATCAAATAGGCGACGGCCATCAGGCCCATGATCGTGATGCCGAGCCAGAAGGCGCTGAAGTTGCCGGCCACGAGGCCCGACAAGATGTTCAGCGACGCGCCGCCCTCGCGCGACGAGATCACGACTTCCTTCACATGCTTCGACTCGGTGGACGTGAAGACCTTCACGAGCTCGGGAATGATCGCGCCCGCGAGCGTGCCACAGGTGATCACGCTCGAGAGCTTCCACCACAGCGAGCCGTCGCCCAGGTCGGGAATCATGAGGTAGGACACGATGTACGTCAGCACCACCGACAAGATCGACGTCAGCCACACGAGAAACGTGAGGGGCGCCTCGAAGTTCATCTTGTCCACGTTCTGGTACTTCGCCTTGGCGAGCGCGCCGTTGATCAGGTACGACACGCCGCTCGCCACGACCATCATGATGCGCATCACGAAGATCCAGACGAGCAGCTGGACCTGCACGCGCGGCTCCTTCACCGCGAGCACGATGAACGAGATGAGCGCGACGCCCGTCACGCCGTAGGTCTCGAAGCCGTCGGCGCTCGGACCCACCGAGTCGCCGGCGTTGTCGCCCGTACAGTCGGCGATCACACCCGGGTTGCGCGCGTCGTCTTCCTTCACGTTGAAGACGATCTTCATCAGGTCGGCGCCGATGTCGGCGATCTTCGTGAAGATGCCGCCCGCGATACGCAGGGCGGCAGCACCGAGGGACTCACCGATCGCGAAGCCGATGAAGCAGGCACCGGCGTAGTCGCCGGGGATGAACAGCAGGATGCTGAGCATCAGCACCAGCTCGACGGAGATCAGCAGCATGCCGATGCTCATGCCGGCGCTGAGCGGAATCGCGTAGCACGGATAGGGCTTCCCGCGCAGCGCGGCGAATGCCGTGCGCGAGTTCGCGAAGGTGTTGACGCGGATGCCGAACCAGGCCACGCCGTAGCTGCCGGCGATGCCGATCAAGCTGAATGCGAGAATGATGATCACCTTCGTTGCGCTGAAGTGCTGCAGCATGCCGAAGTAGAGCGCGATCACCGTTCCAATGAAGACTTCGAGCAACAGGATGAACTTGCCCTGCGTGACCAGGTACGTCTTACAGGTCTCGTAGATCAGCTCCGAGATGGCGAGCATGGACGAATGCACGGCCATGTTCTTCAGCTTGAAGAAGATCACCATGCCGAACGCCAGGCCGAGCGCGCAGATCAGAAGCCCGCCCGTGAGCAGCGTGGTGCCCGGAACGCCGAGGAAGCTGACTTGTGAGAGATCTGGAATGACCAGGTTCGCTTCCCCGCCCGCCGCGTGCGGCTGCTGGACGGGAGCGATCCCCACGCGCGGCATCGCCTGCGCGAGCACCGAGTGGCCATGCAGCGGTGAGGCGAGAATCGCCATCACGAGCGCCAGCAGGATGGGGAGGATACGACGGTACGGGCGGTACGCGTTCTCCATCAGATTCATCGGTTTGATGTCCTGGAGGCAGGGGGCAGGGATAGTAAAAAAGCCCATGTAGATCATCATGGGCCCTGCACTTACGGAGGATCGGCGTGAAGATACGGACGGCGCGAACGGTTGGCTAGAGAGCGCCGACAAGTCGCCGATCAGACGTGTACACGCCGCCGGCTAGAAGTCGTAGATGATCTGCGCCTTCATGCGGATCGGCGTTCCATCGGGCTTCGTTCCGGGGCGGAACTTGAAGCTCTTGAGCACTTCCTCGAGACGTTTGTTGTAGCCGCCGTCGCGCGTCGGCGTGAACGTAAAATCCACCACCTTGCCCGACTCGTCGACGTCGTATTCCGCGATGAGATGGAAGCCGCGCACTTTGGACGGCATCGGCAGGGGCGGAATGAACAGCTCCGTAGGCGTCGGCGGAAAGTTGGCCTGCACACCCCCGCCCGTTCCCGGTCCGATCCCCGAGCCGCGGCCCGTGCCGATCCCCGATCCGACGCCACCGCCGGTCCCAGGCCCCGACCCCGCCGTGCCATCGCGGCCCGTGCCGCCCCCCGTCCCCGGTACGGGGGCGACGGCTTCCACCTTCGCCGCATCCGGCTTGGTCTCGGGTTTAACCGCCGGCGTGGGCTGCGGCGGCGGCGTGATCGCCTGCGGCGGAGGGATCACCGGTTGAGGGACGGGGACCACCACCGGCGGCGGAACGACAGGCGGCTGCACCGCCGGTTTGGGAGGCGGCGCGACCTGCACGTACGCCACTTTCTCCCGAACGCCGCCCGTCCCGCGATTACCGCCCCCACCGCCGCCCGCCGGGCCGAGCCCTCCAGCGCCCTGCGCCTTCTCGATGACGATGCCTTCGTGCGTCGCCAGCGGGGTGATGAGCAAGACGAGCAGCAACACGTGCAGGAGCAGCGACAGTAGCCACCAGCCGCGACGGTCCTCCCGCGCGACGGGCAAGCCCGTGGCGGGAAGCGGACGCCGTCGAGCGGCGGCCGGAGCGGAGGAACGGTTCGGCTCGTTTGGTGGGTTCATTCGGGCTGCCCGCGCGGCGGCAAGCGCGCTCGGAGTCATGCAAAGTTATACGACCGAGTAGCGCAAAAGGGTTCGCATTCGCGCCGGCGAACCCGGCCACGCACGCAAGACACCCCTCGAGCGCGACGCGCTCGAGGGGTGTGGACCTGCCATTGTGCCGGCGAACCGCGGACGTACGTCCGCGTACGTCCGCTTACTTCGCGGGAACGTCCTTCGGCGGGATACCGAGAATCTTCACACCCGCACCGCGCGCAACGTCCATCGCGAAAATCACGTCGCCATACGGCACACCGGGACTTCCTTTGACGAAGATGATCTTTTCTGGGCGGTCCTGATAAATCTCCTTCAACCGCGCCCCGAGATGGTCTCTCGTCTGCGCCTCGGTGTTGATGGAGAACTGTCCGCCCGGCTTCACTTCGAGCACGATCTGGTTCGACGTCGCGTTCGCCGGAGCGACCGTGGGATTCGGATCGGGCAACTGGATGTCGATCGCCTTCCGCATGGACGGCAATACCGCCATGAAGATGATGAGCAACACCAGCAGCACGTCGATCATCGGCGTCACGTTGATGTCGTTCGACAGGCTGGCGCCGCCACCGCTGGACATCGCCATTACTTCGCTCCTCCCGGTGGTGCACCGGGTGCTGGAATCGCGACCGTCGACTTGGTGTCGCCCACCACCGTGGAAATCGTGCCGGGCTTCTGATCGCTGATCATGCCGACCACGCGAACGCCGTTCTTCATCGCGAGATCCATGGCGTCGAGCACCTTGGAATAATCCAGGTTCTTGTCGGCCTTGAAATACATGATGTAGTCGTCGCGCGTCTGATCGACGTAGATGTGCTTGAGCGCCGGACCGACGTCTTCCGGCTTGATCGGCTTCTTGTTCAGGTAGAACTTGCCATCCTTGTCGATGCCCAGGACCTGATCGGTCTTGTCGTCTTCCGGATGGTCCTTGATGTTCTGCGCGATGGGCGGTTCGGCATTGAATCCCGCCAAGAGTGCCGGCGCGACCACCATGAAGATGATCAGCAACACCAGCATGACGTCCACCATCGGCGTCACGTTCGGCGTGGATGCAACACCACCGCTCCCACCGCCTGATGACATGGCCATTGGACTACCTCCTCAATGGTGGGTGTCGATCAGGTGTTGATCGGGCCGGAACCGCCCGCGGTGTTGAACTCGCGGGTGAAGCGCGACCGGCCGAACTCGCCCGACACGCCCTTGATGAGATAGTCGATCATTTCCTTCGACACGTACGTCATCTCGGCGATCAGGTTGTCGATCTTCGTCGTGAAGTAGTTGTACGCCCACACGGCCGGGATCGCGACGAGGAGTCCGAACGCGGTCGTGATGAGCGCTTCGGCGATACCACCGCCGATCGCGGCCAAACCACCGGAACCCGACGCGGCCATTCCCGTGAACGAGTTCACGACGCCCATCGTGGTGCCGAGCAGGCCGACGAACGGCGCCGTGGCGCCCACCGTGGCCAGCACCGCCATGCCGCGCTTCAGGTTCGTGATCTCGAGGAGCATGTTGCGCTCGACCGCGCGCTCCGCCGAATTGATGTCCGACACCGTGACCGACCCGTCGGCGATCAGCGGCTTCACTTCGCCCAGCGCGCCACCGAGCACGAGCGCGACATGCGACTTCTTGTAGCTCTCGGCGAGGCGGATCGCCTCGGTGAGGTTGTCTTCTTCGAGGAACTGCGAGAACTCGGGCGCGAACTTGATGGTTTCCTTCTGCGCCTTGCGCAGGTTCCACCACTTCGACACCGAGATCGTCAACGAATAGATGGACATGATCGCCATGGTGATAACGATGCCCTTGGCGAAATTGCCCATCGAGTGCCACATGCCAAGCAGTGAGAGATCCATAATCGACTAGTCTCCGAGTAGTAGCGCGGTTACGAAGTGGTTACTTCGTGAGATTGAACTGGAAGGGCATCTGGACGAGCTGCTTGACGTGCTTGCCGCCGACTTCGGCCGGGTAGAACTTCATGTTCGGCAACGCGGCCTTGACGGCGTTCGTGAAGAGATCGTGCGTCGACTTGAGCACCTTGAACTGGCTCATGTCGGCCCGCCCGGTGGTGTCGACCACGAACTGGGCGAGCACTTCACCTTCGACGTTCGCCGAGCGGAGCATGTCCGGATAGCGCGGACTGGCGTTGCCCGGGTACGGCGACACCTGCTTCTCCACCTGGAACTCGAAGTAGGTCTGGTTGTCGTTCACCGGAGTGGGCGTGCCGCCCACGACGCCCTTGGCGATACCGCCGGCGACGCCCTTGCCCGTGAAGTCTTCCTCGTTCGTGACCTTCTTGGACAGGTCGATGTCGGGAAGCACATCGGGGATCTTGATCGGCGCGGTCAGCACCTGGAAGCCTTTCGGCGGCGGTGCCTTCATGACCACGTCCGGCGGTGGCGGCTTGGGCTGCTCCTTCGGCGGTGGCGGCTCGTCCTTCTTTACCGTGACGAACTCCACCTTCTCCGCCTTGGGCTTGTCCATCCCCTGGCTTGCATGCAGCGTCGCAACGACGGCCGCGCTGATCAGCGCGGCGTGAACGACGATGCTCAGGAGTGTGCCGCCCGCACGCCGCTGCTTCTTTGCTTTGGACTCGATGAGATTGTCGAACATGTCTCGTTGGCCAAGTCGGGTGCAGGGAGGGAAACGCGCGAACTGTCTGATTGGATAAGGTATTGCCGGTCGTTCCGGGCGGAATGGCCGGAAGATTAAGAGTTGGTTAGGTCACTCGATCGCCTCCGCGGCGTCCGCCACGGCTTCGTCCGGTGCGACCGATTCGGGCACCACGGGCAGCATCACCGTGAACACGCTTCCCCGCCCGAGTCGCGACTGCGCCACGAGCGACCCGCCGTGCGCCTGCACGATCCACTGCGAGATCGACAGGCCGAGCCCGAAGCCCCCGCGCTCCGCGCCGCGCGAACGCACGCGGTCCGCGCGCCAGAAGCGGTCGAAGACGTGCGGCAGGTCGTTCGCCGCGATGCCCATGCCCGTGTCGCGCACCACGATTGCGATCTCGTCGTTCGGCCGCCGCGTGACCGATACGTCCACCTTGCCGCCGCGCGGCGTGTACTTGATCGCGTTCGTCACGAGGTTGAGCAACAGCTGGCGCAGCCGCGTGCGATCGCCCATCACCACCGCGTTCTCGAGCTTGGGCATCGAGAGCGACAGCCCGGCGTCCTCGCCGAGGATCACCGCGGTCTCGTAGACCTCGCGCATCAGCGGCTCGACCTCGACGGGCGTGCGGTGGATGTCGAACCGTCCCTCGTCGGCGCGCGCCAGCGTGAGCAGGCTGTCGACGAGATCGGCCATGCGCGCCGTCTCCTGCAGCGCCTCCTCGAGCGCCACCATGCGATCGGCGCGCACGGTGCCCGGGTGCATCGCCCGCTCGACGTCGACGCGCAGCACCGTGAGCGGCGTCTTGAGCTCGTGGCTCGCGTCGGCGGTGAACCGGCGCAACGCCGCGAACGACGTCTCGAGCCGCGAGAGCATTGCATTCACGGTAAGCCCGAGGCGCGACAGCTCGTCGTTGCTCGCGTCGGCCGGCAGCCGCCGGTGCAAGCTGCGGCCGTCGGTGATCGCCTCGACCTCGTTGATCAGCTGGTCGACCGGCTTGAACGCGTTGCCCACCACGAGGTAGGCCACGACCATGGAGACGAGGAAGATGATCGGCGCCAGCATGATCATCGTGCCGATCAGGATGCCGCCGGGCACCTCCACGGCGTTCGCGGGCAGCGCCGCCACGACGCGCGAGATGTTCGCCCCGGGCACCACGTTCCGCTTCGCCACGGCCAGCAGCACCAGCGAGTCGCCGCGGATCGGGACGCGCACGCCGTTCGCTTCCTCTTTGAGCTGCAGCCAGTTCTGCAGGAGCTTCGTCTGGTCGTCGCCCGAGAGCTGCCGCATGAGCGTCGACGGATAGAGCAGCTTCCCCTGCTGGTCGAGCACGACGAAGAAGCCGGGCAGCAGATCGAGCACGTCGGCCATCGCCTTGGTCGGGCGCGTCACCCGCTCGCGAACGTTCGTGCTGTCGATGTAGGTGAGCCGCCGGTTGTCCGACTGCGCCGCCTGCATCGTGACCAACACCTGCTCCGCCACCCGAAAGGCCTCGCGCGCCAGCGCGTTCGTGGCCTCGCTGCGCAGGCCGGCCCAGATGGACATGCCGAACGCCACCATCGTCCCGAGCAGGACGACGGCGTACGACACCGTCAGCCGGGCCCGCGTCGAGGCCACGATACTATCCCGCGTCCTTGATCATGTAGCCCACTCCGCGCACGGTCGTGATCAGTCGTTTTTGCCGCCCCGCATCCACCTTCTTGCGAAGGTGGTTGATGACCACGTCCACGATGTTCGTGCCGGGGTCGAAGTGATAGCCCCAGGCATATTCGGTGATCAGCGTTCGGCTCATCACGCGCCCGGCGTGTCGCATCAGATACTCGAGCACCGTGTACTCTTTCGGCGTGAGCTCGATCGGCTCCTCGCCTCGCTTCACCTCGCGCGTCGCCTGGTCGAGCACCAGATCGCCCACGGCCAGCGTGGGCGACGCGAGCGCGCGCGGACGACGGGCCAGCGCCTCGACGCGCGCCAGCAGTTCCTCGAACGCGAACGGCTTGGTGACGTAGTCGTCGGCGCCGGCGCGGAGCGCGATCACCTTGGCGTCCACCGCGTCCTGCGCGGTGAGGACCAGCACTGGCCGCTCGAATCCGCGCGCGCGCAACGCGTGCAGCACCTCGAGCCCGGACTTCCCCGGCAGCCGCATGTCCAGAATGATCAGGTCGTACGCTTCGGATTCCGCGCGGGCTTCACCGTCTTCACCGTCGGACACGAGGTCGACGGACCACCGGTGCTCCTCGAGTCCGCGCTTGACGTACTGGCCGACGGTTGGATCGTCCTCGATGACGAGAATGCGCATGCCCTACAAGCTATGCGATGACGAACCCGTCCGGCATTACGCTTTGGTTACGACCGCCGACTCGTCGCGCGCCGCCCGGGGGCGGGCGAACCCATACTCCCGGATCTTTCGGTAGAGCGTCTTCGACGAGATCCCGAGGATCTTCGCGGCGTTGCCCTGATGCCAGTTCACCTGCGCGAGCACCGCGTCGATGTGCTGGCGCTCGAGCTCCGCGAGCGTCGTCTCCGAGCCGACCGACGCGCGATTGGCCACGGGCGCCGTGACCAGCGGCAGATCCTGGGCGCGGATCTCCCGGTCGCTGCCGCGGGCGACCAGCACCACGCGCTCGATCACGTTCCGCAGCTCGCGGATGTTCCCCGGCCACGAGTACTCCTGCATCAGCGCGATCGCGTCGGGCGTCAGCACCGGTGTCGACAGACCGGCGAGCTGCGTCAGGAAATGCTGCGCCAGAATCGGTATGTCGACGATGCGCTCGCGCAGCGGCGGCAGCGCGACGGTCACGACATTGAGGCGATACAGCAGGTCGTCGCGGAATCGTCCCTCGCGCGACGCGACTTCGAGGTCGCGATTGCTCGACGTGACGAGCCGCACCTCGATCTCGACCTTCTGCGTGCCGCCCACGCGAAAGAAGCTCCCGTGCTCGAGGGTGCGCGCCAGCTTCGACTGCAGCTTCGCGCTCAGCACGCCCACCTCGTCGATGAACAACGTGCCGTGCGCCCCGAGCTCGATGAGTCCGGACTTTCTCGCCACCGCGCCGGTGAATGCACCGCGCTCGTGGCCGAACAACTCCACGTCGAGCACGCTCTCGGCGAGCACGCTGCTGTCGGCTTCGACCATCGGCCCCACCCGGCCCGACAACCGGTGGATGGCGCGCGCCAGCAGCGTCTTGCCCGTGCCGGACTCTCCGGTGATCAGTACCGGCGAATCGGTCGTCGCGACGCGCTCGAGCAGCGACAGCACCGCGTGCATCGGCGCGTACTGCGTGATCACTTCCGGCGTGGCGTCGACCCGCGACAACCGCGCCTGCAAATACCGGTTTTCGCGCGCGAGCTGGTGCTTTTCCCAAGCGCGGCGCACGAGCACGTCGATCTCCGCCATGCGGTACGGCTTGGCCATGTAGTCGTAGGCGCCGAGCTTCATGGCGTTGATCGCCGTCTCGACCGTGCCGTTGCCGGTGATGATGATGACCTCCGGCGGATCCGGTTCGGCGCGCAGATGGCGCAGCGTCTCGAGCCCGTCCATTTCCGGCATCACGATGTCGACGAGCGCCACGTCGAACGCCTCGTCGCGCACCGACTGCACCGCCGCCTTGCCGTCGCCCACGCACACCACGTGGTGCCCGCGGCCGCGGAGGAAGGAGCACAGAATCTGGGCGAGGTTCTCCTCGTCCTCGGCGACGAGCACGCGAATGCGCCCTGCCCCGCCGTTGCCGGCCGTACCGTGCGGCGGCGTCTGCCGCGTGCCGTGCGCCGGCGACACTCTGGGTCCTTGCGACGGAGTGCCGGTCATGCGGCGCTCGACGGCAACAGGATGCGGAACACACTTCCCTCGCCCATGACGCTGTCCACTTCGATGCGGCCCCCGTGCTCGGTGACGATGGCGTAGCAGATCGACAGCCCCAGCCCCATGCCGCGGCTGGGCGGCTTGGTCGTGTAGAACGGTTCGAAGATCTTCGTCGTGTCGCCGCTGCGAATGCCGTGGCCGCGATCGATCACCTCGGCGATCGTCATCTCGTCCTTCTCGTCGGTGCGCGTGCGCAGCGTGATCACGCCGCGATCTTCCATCGCGTCGAGGGCGTTGAGCAGGAGCGCCATGAACACCTGCACCATCTGCTCTTCGTTGGCGAGCACGGGGCGCAGCGTCTTGCTCGGCTCCACGCCCACGAGCACGCGCCGGAAGCGCGGGTGGTGCTTGACCAAGCGCAGCGTCTTCTCGATCACGGCGTTGAGATCGACGAGGACTTTCGTCGTCGACTTCGGGCGGCTGAAGTCGAGCAGGCCATCGATGATGCCTTTGCAGCGCATCACTTCCTGCTGGATCAGCTGAAGCGAGTCGCGGATCTCGGGAACGTCCGTCTCGAAATTGAGCGTATGCTCATCGAGGCCCAAGGTGAGGCTCTCGGCGCAGGCGCCGATCGTCGCCAGCGGGTTGTTGATCTCGTGCATCACGCCCGCGGCCAGCGTGCCGATGGCGGCGAGCTTTTCGGCCTGCGCGAAGCGGTCCTCGGCCTGCTTCCACTCGGTGATGTCTTCGCCGATCGTGATGACGTGCGAGACTTCGTTCTCGTCGAGGTGCATCGGGATCTTGCTGATGCGGTACGTACGCTTCTCGCCGAACGCCGTGGACTCGATCGGGAACTGCTGCATCTGCCCGGTTTCGAAGACGCTCTCGAACTCGCTGCGCAGCAGCTCCGCCGGCTGGCGGTGCAGGATCTCGAAGATCGTTCGGCCGATCGCCTCTTCGCGCGACACGCCTTGGATGCCGATCTCGCGCTTGCGGTTCCAGGCTTGAATCCGGTAGGCCCGGTCGATCACGTAGAGACCGACGGGCAGCGAATCGATGATCTTCTCGGTGAACAGGCGCTGCTCGTCGATCTCGCGCGTGCGCGACGCGACCTCGGACTCGAGGCGATGCGCGTACTCCGCATCGCGCAGCGCCGGCGCCAGCAAATCGGCGACCGCGGACAGGAACAGGTGGTCTTCGCCGAACAACGCGCGACCCGGCCGGGCGGAAAGGGCGCCAAGCTCCTGCCGGCCCGCCAGGAGCCGCGCGACGACGAAACCGTCGGCCTCACTTCCGTCGCCGGTCCGAAGCTGTTGCTCCACGGACGAAGCCGGTGTGACGTCACTGGCGACGAACCAGGCGCGACGAAGGCCGTCGAGTCCACGGAGCCAGAGCGTCGCCTGGGAGCCGTCCAGCTCGCTTGCCACGGCGCCTAGCACGCCCGGCATGACCGCGCCGACCGAGTCGCCGGTCGCGAGCGCAGCCGCGATCTCCGCGATCGCCGTGAGCGTTCGCGGAATCGGCTTCGAAGGGCGATGCCTAGGAGGGGCTGACAGCGGTACCTCGGACACGGCGTCGGGTCGAAGGAGGCGAGAGGACAAGATGACCGATTGGCTCAGGTAAGACGCTCACCCGAGTGGTTCGCAACGATAACGCTCCCAACCGCTTCCCCGCCATCTATTTCAACTGGTCGACGGCGGCCAAAAGTTCTGCGTCCTCGCGCCGGTGCCCCGGGTGCTCCTCGACGTGCTCCCAGCGAATCACCCCGCCGGCATCGATGAGGAAATAGGCTCGGTTCGAGTAGAACTTGTCCTCGAGTAACACCCCGTACGCCCGCGATACCTCCCGCTTGAAGTCGCTCAGCAGATCGACTTTCATCCCATGCTTCGCTTTGTACTCCTTGAGCGAATAGGTATGATCGACGCTGATCGGCAGCACCGTGACCCCGCGATCCGCGAACTGGTCGTGATGGTCGCGCATCTCGCACAGCTCGGCGGTGCAGGTGCCGGAGAACGCGAGCGGGAAGAACGCCAGCAATACCGGTTTGCCCCGGAGCGACGAAAGCGTGACCTTCTGATCGGACGTCGACGGCAAGGTGAAATCGGGAGCCTGCCGCCCGACGGCCGGTACCGCCTGTGATTCTACTGCAGTCATTGAACTCAACGCCTCTGGCATCGAAGGAATGATGAAATCTATAGCGACCCTGTGCACGACCGCGCGCGGTACCCTGCGCCGTACCCTGCGCCGCACCCTTTCGATCGTTGCTTCGATCGCGCTCGCCGCCTGCTCGCAGGCCGCCGCGACCGCCGCGTCGTCGCCCGCCGCGAACCCGCAGCCCCTCGCCGGCGACATCGAACGAACCACCTTCGACCCATCGCTCGGCGTCCACCTCGACTCGATGCATCGGCACGCCGACGGTCTGTACGTGCAGGACCTGGTCTCGGGCACCGGCGCGGTGGGCACGCGCGGCCGCACCGTGGTGGTGAAGTACACGGGCTGGCTGCCGAACGGCAAACAGTTCGACAGCGGCGAGATCACCGTCACGCTCGGCACGTTCAAGACGATTCGCGCCTGGGAGGAAGGGCTCCTCGGCATGCGCGTCGGCGGCAGGCGCCGCCTGCTCGTTCCGCCCTCGCTCGGCTATGGCACGAAGGGCTCGGGCGAGGCGATTCCGCCGAACGCCGTCCTCGTGTTCGACATGGAGATGATGACGGTTCTCTAACGCCGTCGCGTCAGGCTGGAGCGCCCTTCCCCGGCTTCTTCGTGGCCCACCATTCGGACACCAACCGCTGCACGGCTTCGGGCGATTTGTCGCTCGCTGCCTCGGGGCCGACGTACTGCACGCCGTCGGCCCCCATCAGGATCCACCGCGGCTGCGCCTCCCGGCCGATGGAGGTGAGCGTGCATCGGACGACCGATCCGTCGTCCAGCTTCACGACGATCGGCTTTAGGGCTTTGTCGCTTTTTCGTCGGCCTTTCATGAAGAGATCCTTCTGTCGGAAAGGGGTCGGTCTGCCAGTGGCGTCTGGGCACCAGACCGCTAATCCCGAGCCACAACGAACAAATGCCTGCCCGCGACTCGCGCGGACAGGCATTGCGTTCATGGAGCGTATCGGGATCGAACCGATGACCTCCTGGTTGCAAACCAGGCGCTCTCCCAGCTGAGCTAACGCCCCGCTCTCCGTGCGGCGGGCCCTTCAAGAATAGCGATCCAAACCACGCGGGTGAACCCCTGCCGCGCCGGTGGAACAGGATGTGAAAGAAGAGCCGGCGTCGACAACCGAGATGGCGTATGACCGCAACTGCCGCTCAGAAAACGCGAATCACCATTCGCTGCCCGTCGTGCCAGGCGTGGAACCGGATCGACGCCGCGCGCGTGGCCAACGGTCCCAAATGCGGGAAGTGCCACAACCCGCTCTCGCTCGACCATCCCGTTCCGCTCGACGACGACACCTTCTCCCGAACGATCGCCGAGAGCGAGGTGCCGGTGCTCGTCGACTTCTACGCCGACTGGTGCGGGCCCTGTAAGATGATGGCGCCCTTCGTCGATCAGCTCGCTCGTGAGCGCCAGGGCACGGCGCTCATCGCGAAGCTCGATACCGACCATGCGCAGCGCACCGCCGCCGGATTCAACATTCGCGGCATTCCCACCACGATCATCTTCAAGAACGGCAAGGAAGCGGTGCGCCGGGTGGGCGCGGTGCACAAGAAAGATCTGGAGCTGATGCTCGACGGGGTGTAGCCGCAGCGCTATTCGTGCGCCGGCAGTGGCTCCATCGTCTCGGGGTTCACCGGCACCTGCACCTCGTCGCGATAGGGCGACGTGATCAACGTCACGCGCATTCTCGGGAAGGCGTCCATGAACGCCGTGTAGCACAGGCCCCACGCGCCGGCGTAGAGCAGCAGTCCGCCAATCTCCCAGATGCCGAAGGGCAGCGAGCTCACCACGCCGTACGTCGACGGGAACACCTCGATGTAGCGGATCAGCCACATGCCGAGGAGGCTCGACAGGGCGAACAGCGTCATCGTGAACCGGTTGACCTTCGCCGATCGCGACAGCAAGCCGAAGAACGGCGCGAAGAACACCAGCACCACCGCCGCCACCGTCACCCACTTCCACGGCGAGATGAGGCGCAGCCGCATGAAGTAGGTCTCCTCTCCCAAGTTGCCGTACCAGATCACCAGGTACTGGCCGAAGGTGAGGTAGCCCCAGAACGCGGTGAACGCGAAGCACAGCTTGCCGATGTCGTGGAAGTGCGTTTCGTGAATCAGTCCGCCGGCGCCGTTCAAGTACGAGTTCCAGGCGCGCACGAGGATCGAGAAGAGCATCAGCCCGCACAGCCAGCCGCCCATGAACAGCCACCAGCTGTACAGCGTGCTCTGGAAGTGCGGCGTGAGGCCCATCGACAGATCCCAGGCCAGCACGGACCAGCCGAAGCCGAACACGAACACCATGAAGACGGCGAGCTTGCCCTGCAGCGAATGCGTCGAGTGAATCTCGCGGCGCTCATCGCGGAACCCGTTGCGCATGCGCGCGCGGATGCCGGCGGCCCAGCTCGCACCCCACTCGGGAATCCGGCCCACGTCGAGCCGAACCGACGTGTAGATGTACCACAGGCTCAGCGCCGTGATGACGGCAAACGCAAAGATGTCGCGAAGCGTGAGGAAGGTGCCGTTGAAGTACGTCACCTTTTCCGGGTTCGGCGCCACTTCGTGCGTCCACCAGAACACGTGACCGCGGCCGAAGAACAACGTCAGCAGCAGGAAGAGGAACGCCACGGGCAGAAAGGCGACGTACCCTTCCATGAACCGGATCACCCCGCGCGACCAGCGCGCCGTGGTGATGCGCTGCACCGCCACGAACACCACGCCCGCGTGCGACAGCACGGTGAAGAACAACCAGTTCGCGTGGAACGCGCGCCAGGCGCGGTCGGACGCGACGAACAATCCAATGATGAAGATCAGCGCGCCGACGACGAAGCTGGCCAACAGCGCCGTCTTCAGCGACTTGGGAATCTCGCGACTCGACGCCGCGAGCACTTCGCTCGGCGACGGAACGCGCTCGGTATGAAGGCTCACGGCTGGTGCTCCGGCTTCTTCGTCGTGTCAGTCGGGGATTTCTTGGTCGTGTCCGTCGTCGAAGGCACCGACGCCGCGGCCGAGCCCATCGGACCAGGGTTCACGTACGACGGCGACGGCCGCGTCGGACCCATCACGGTCGCACCGGGCACGCACTGTCCCGTTTCACCGGGACGGCAATGCGTCGTATCCGCCGGGATGGCGAGCTTGCCCTGCAGCGAGCGGACGTAGTTCACGATGTCCCACCGATCGTGCTCTTCGATGCGGTTGTACGTCGGCATCAAGCCTTTGCCGTTCCGGATGATCCCGAAGATCTGTCCGTCCGGGTAGCCAGCGGCCGGACTCTGCGCCGTTCCGATGGCGGGCGGGAACAACCCATACTTCATCACCGGCCCGTCGCCCTTGCCGAGCGCGCCGTGACACACCGCGCAGTTGATCTGATAGTTGATACGGCCGCGATTCACCGACGCCGAATCGGCGGCGACGGGATTCGGGATGCTCGCCATCGCCACGGCGTTCTGCGGCGTGGGCGCGCGATCGTACATGAATCCGGGAGCCGCGCTGCCGTAGACCGACACGGAGCTCTGTGGGTTGCCGCGGAACGGAACCGTGTCCGACACCGTTTCCCACGGATCGATCTTCGGCTGCTGCTTGAAGTCCGTGAACCAGGAACATGCGGAGACGGCGAACGCCATCGCCAACACGACCAGGCGCGGAACCGCCGAGTGCTTAGCGCTCACGACGAACCTCCTCGGCTCCGTGCTTCTTGAGGACGTTCACCACGTCGTCGGCGCGCTCCGGATCGGTCACGACCCACACGCCGAAGTGGCCGCTGCTGAAGCGCGGGTCGTAGCCGACCGTCAGCGTGAGCCGCGGAATGCCGGCGAAGCCGAACATCGCGAAGACCGTCGCCAGACCACCGATGAGCACCATGACTTCGAATCCGAGAATCGTGAACGGCACCCAGCTCGCGATCGGCTTGCCGCCGACCACGAGGGGCCAGTAGTCCGACATCCAGATCGGGATCCAATACCCGAACGTCACGCCGGCGAGACCGAAGATGAGCGTGAACACACGCACCTTGCTCGGCCCGTGTCCCATCGCGTGCTCGAACTCGTGGCGCGGCGTGGGCGTGTACACCGTGATGTCGCCGAGCTTCTGCTTCTTGAGATCTTCGATCGCGTGCACCGCGGAGTCGATCTCGTGGAATGCACCCAGGATGCCTTGCATTAGTGATACACTCCTGTGGCATCGGGGTCGATTTGACCGGCGCTCAGATCGTGCTCCCAGTCGTGCGGATCGCGCTCACGCGGCGGCAGCACTTCCTTGATCTCGGCCATCGCCATCACGGGCAGCTGCTTGATGAACAGCAGGAACCACATGGAGAACCAGCCGAAGCTCCCACAAAGGATGGCGTAGTCGACCCAGGTGGGACGATAGCTGGTCCACTGCCATGGCTCGAACTCGTGCGAGAGCGAAGGCACGACGATGACGAACCGCTCGAACCACATCCCGATGTTCACCGTGAAGGAAAGGATGAACAGCCACGATGGGTTACGCCGGAGCTTTTGCGAAAACAAACTCAGCGGCAGCACCATGTTGCAGGTGGAGAGCAGTGCCGACGCCCACCACCACTGACCCCAGATCCGGTTGGCGAAGAATGCCTTCTCGAACTCGTTCCCGCTGAACCACGCGACGAACCACTCCGTCATGTACGCGCAACCCACCACGAGCGACGTGAACAGGCAGAGCTTCGCGGCGGCGTCCAGGTGGTTGATGGTGACGTAATGCTTGAGCCCGAAAAACTTCCGCAGCGGGATGATGATTGTGAACACCATCCCGATGCCGGAGAAGATTGCGCCGGCGACGAAGTAGGGCGGGAAGATCGTGGTGTGCCATCCAGGCGTCAGCGCCATCGCAAAATCGAAGGACACGACCGAGTGAACCGAGAGCACCAGCGGCGTGGAGAACGCGGCGAGGAACAGATAGGCGCGCGCAAAATGGCGCCATTCGTTGTCTGTGTTACGCCACCCAAGCGAGAGAGCGCTGAAAATCCGCTTCCGGATCGGACTGATGTTCTCACGGTCGCGCAGGACCGCGATGTCCGGGATCAATCCGATGTAAAGGAACGTGCTCGAGATCGTGAGGTACGTGAGGATCGCGAAGACGTCCCACACCAGCGGACTCTTGAACTGCGGCCAGATGTAGCGCCAGTTCGGATACGGGATGAGCCAGAAGAATTTCCACGGCCGCCCGAGGTGCAGAATCGGGAACAGACCCGCGGTCATGACCGCGAACACGGTCATAGCTTCGGCGCACCGGTAAATCGTCGTGCGGAAACCGGCGCGGAAGA